>JBGUMQ010000034.1:0-4720 GCA_045116915.1 Sphaerochaetaceae bacterium
ACAACACAAAATAACCGGACTTTCCTTTGGTTTACTCCAATATTCGGGACACTTTTTCCGTAATGGCTCAGTGCATGGAGGCAAAACATGAGAAAAATCATGAAGGCGATGAATGCATTGATCCTGATCATGGTATCGATCGCATTCCTGGCGTCGTGCTCGGAGAATCCCGGGACCACGACGATGAAACTCATCCTTTCAACGGATGTGGAGAACGGAAGCAGGACACTGCTTCCATCGGACAGCACGCTGCTCGACGTGACCAAGTACACGATCACCGGCACGGGTCCGAACGGCAAGACCTTCACAAAGAGCACCGACGACAGCTCGGTCTCCATAGAAGGCCTTGTGATAGGTTCCTGGAGCGTTTCCGTCAAGGGCCTGAACAGGGAGGGAACGGAGCTGGTCACCGGTTCGAGCACCTTCAACCTGACGGCGACTTCGGGGCCGCAGACGATTGTCCTGAACACGCTTGTCGGAACCGGAACGTTCAGCTTTGTGCTTGACTGGTCGCTGTGCGATGTCCTCAACCCGGAGATGGAGGTCTACCTCACCGGTCCCGACATGGATTCGGACGAGGTGCCTCTCACGGTCGAGATGAATGTCGGGGCCAAGCGTGCGACCGTTTCCGAGACGCTCGCGGCCGGATCCTACAAGGTCAGGGCGATCCTGAAGGACGGCGTGCAGCAGGTGGCCGGACTCGTGGAGGCCGTGAGGATCTCCAACGGCACCAGCACATCGGGGACACACACATTTCACTTCAGCGAGCTGGGGCCGACGGTACTGACCTACTTCACCGACGCCACCGGAACCCCGATCAAGGGAACCCTGTCCATGGCCAACAACCCCGAGACCTTCCTTGACGGCGAGCAGTACACCTGTGTATTCGGTTTCACGGAGCCCGACAAGGTCGATACCGACGGTCTGTCCATCGACTGGTACTTCGACGGGAACAAGATCGGGGACACCATGCCGATCACAAGGACCGGAAGCACGGTGACCATCACCCCATCCAACGGTGTGCACAGGGTCGATGCCGTAGTGTACAACAAGCTGCGCGGAAGCACGGGAAGCGCCGCCTACACCTTCACCGTTGTCCCGAACGGACAGACCGGAGAGATGGCTCTGCTGAATGCCGATGCCGGTTCCGCCGTGACACCGGATGCCGGTACGATCATCTCGCCGCTTCCCGGCAACATGTTCCTGGTCGCGACACCCGACAGCGCCAGGATGTACGTCTGCGCCGTGTCCAGCGGATCGCTGCAGGTCCTGAAGACCTACGATGCATCGAACTTCGCCTGGATCGGAAGCACGAAACACGTGTTCTCTGATTCCGCCATGGATTTCGTCATCATGACGGACAACTACGGAAGCACGGAGAACTTCACCGTGCTGAGATTCAACCAGAGCGCCAAGACGCTGGAGCAGGTCGCGGGCATGCGCTACGAGGGCTCGGTCCCGACATACGGATTCCCGTTCACGAACTTCACGGCGGCCGCATTCAACCCGGAGAAGGGATTCATCTACCTGTCCGATGCCGGCAGGTACGGCTGGGACTACTACTTCACCGTGAGCGGCAACACGATCGCGGTCTCCGGAACAATCAAGAAGAAGAACGCCACATACTACAACGTCGCGGACATGGATGCCTCGGCCAACGGCAACTGCTTCGTCTGGGCCTCAGAGGCGGCGGCGAAACTCGTCTCCGCAAGGACGACAGGTTCGGGAAGCCTGACCGGAATGAACGAGTCGCAGAATGCACCCGGATCGCTCAGATGGGCGCGCTTCGTCAACAACCAGACGGTGGTCGCCGGAAACGCCGCGGGCCTCTGGTCGTTCAAGGTCGTCGCCGACGGCACGTACACAAAGTACAGGGACCTCGGTATCGCCGTCACGGACATCGCTGCGGACGGAGCCAACTACTTCTACGTGGCCGACAACAGCAGGAGGATCGTGAGCTTCGAGGCCAGCGGCTTCGAGACAACCCAGCTGGGCTTCACTGAGCTCGACGCGCGGATCGTCAGGATCTGTCTGAGCGGCAGGTACCTGGCTGTCCTGACGGAGCAGAACAGGATAGCCCTGTTCGAGGTCATCGAGTGAGGCGGGCCATGAAAAGGATTCTGACCGTCCTGGTCCTGATGCTTCTTGTCCTCCCGGTCTTCGCTTTCTCCGTAGGCAGGATGGGATTCGGTGCGGACACCGCAAGCATACAGGACATCTTCCTGGGAGAAGGAAGCTTCCAGGTCGGCCTTGATTTCAGAGTGATGGTCTCAGAAGAGTTCCAGATAAGGATTCCAATCGCTTATACCATGAACAGGACATCCTTCATGATCGAGTCCGGTGTGTCACTGGTTTATTACCCGTGGCACACCGGGCCCTTCATGGGCCTGTCGGTGTTCCAGTTCGGGTTCTGCAACGGCTGTGCGGACCTGGACAACATGGTCAGTCTGAACGAGGTCGTACTCGGATGGAGTTTCGAATTCGGGCCGGGGCTTTTCATCGAGCCCTGCCTTGTCATACGCGATCCGTCGGGGACATTCTCCGACGAGTATTCCCGGCTCAAGGGGGAGTTCCCCTGCTACACGACGTTCCGTGGCCGACTGGCTTTCGGATGGTACTTCTGGAGGTGAAACCCATGTTACGTTTTCTGAAACGCAGGAACCTGTTCAACGAGGCGGTGTGCCTGCTTGTCCTTTTGTGTTTCGTGGCCTGCAACGCCAACTTCAGGCCGTCTTTCAAACAGTCCATCACCGACTCCGGGCTCAGGTCCCGGGTCTCGAGGGTGATCGATGCCCAGCTGGAGAATGTCCGCGACTATCTGGACGATGACGTCAAGGCCGCCATCGACGGTTCCTCCAGGGGCGGCACGATGACCGGCGCCGATATCGTGGATGCCACCATGAGGGAGTCGGGAGGAAGGGACTACCTGGATTTCTGCTACGCCGTGGATGTCGCCCAGGCCGGAGGAGACCTCGATGCCGTTATGGAGACCGCGAGGTACATCCTCCCGGAAGACAAGTACGGCGAGCTTCAGACCCTGGCACAGGATGTGGAGAGGGAGATCACCCTGAAGGGAGAGGAGATGGCCCGCGCCATCCCGCTGGACCAGCAGGCCGCCTTCTACAAGGACCTCAAGACCCTTGTGGTGAGGGCCATCGTCCTCCTGACCGCGGGAATCGTGTACGCATGCATGCCCACAGTCATCTTCTGGGGCAAGATCAGCGCTGCATGTGCGATATCCGTGGGTGCGGGACTCGTGGCCATAACCATAATGTCGCTGTACGAGTACTACCGCTTCGGCACGGGCGAGGGCATGACTTTCGAGGACTGGTTCAAGGATCTGATCAAGATCCCGCAGGCGGATTTCGCCCTTACGACCGCAGTCACCACAGTCGCCGAGGCCATGGGCTGCGGCCCGGTGGTGACCGGGATAATCATATGCGTCTTCGCCATCTACAACATCGTCGACATGGTGAGGAGCATGCTGAAGACCTACAACTTCAACGCATGAGTTTTTCGATTTGAACGGGCATGGGAGGAATGGTCCCATGCCCGTTTGATTATTGACAATACGTAATACTACGTAGTATTGTTTGCCAGGGAGGCTGATATGCGCTATGTTTTTCCGGCTGTGTTCGAACCTTCCGAGGCAGGGGGATTCGTTGTTTCGATTCCCGATATCGAAGGTTGTTTTACTGAAGGAGATTCACTTGCTGAGGCGATGTATATGGCACAGGATGCTTTGGCGATGATGCTTGCATACCTTGAGGATCATGATGAACCGATTCCGGACCCGACACCTATTGCGGAAGTAAAAAATACAGATGGAAATCTGGTATCTCTGGTTCTTGCAGATACAGACCAATGGAGACGGAGTTTCGACAACAAAGCCGTGAAAAAGACCCTCTCCATTCCATCCTGGCTCAATGCGAAAGCGACAAATGCAGGGGTGAACTTCTCTCAGGTCCTTCAGGAAGCACTGATTGCAAAACTGATGTGATCTGATAGATCAGGAATCAATGCATGGCTGATTTGTTGCAGTGAGGTATCTTGCCACAAAGTCCGCCGCAGTTATCATGGTCACACCACGGAACTTCTCAAGGACAAGGAGATCTTTATCTCCGCTGATGATGTACAACGCACCGGAATCAAGGGCACACTCGATGAACTTGTCATCGTCAGGATCCCTGCTTGCCATGACTTTGGTTCTGGGCTTACCTCCGAAGAACACGCCGGAGACAAAGACGTTCGTATCAACCACGACCTTCACGTCTTCTTCTCCTTGTCTCCTTCACGATTGACTCGACATCATCTTCACTCAGTCCGGATTCCTGTGCCCAGGATGCCGCCCTGTCCAGTGTGGCTCTGAATTCCTCCAGAGAAGGAACCTTCAATGGCTTGAGTACGATGAAATCTCCGTCAGAATATGCGGCCAGCTTTGTTCCAGCATCAATGGACATTCCCCTGCGCATCTCAGAAGGGATGGCTATCTGGCCTTTTGACGATACTGTAACTACTTGGATATCCATTAGGCTCCTCCGGTGTAAGAATTTCTTACTTAAGAAATACCACTCCGGGATTCCCAAGTCAACGTCAAACGGTTCGCTCTTAATGGCGTTGTTCCTTTGCATCAGTTTTGCCTCCATGCACTGAGCCATTACGGAAAAAGTGTCCCGAATATTGGAGTAAACCAAAGGAAAGTCCGGTTATTTTGTGTTGT
>JBGUMQ010000035.1:0-67690 GCA_045116915.1 Sphaerochaetaceae bacterium
CAGGCACGGCGGTTCCCTCCACAGGCCTTCTCATGGGTACGGTGAGATACGGGGCATCGGGATACTATTTCCCGGCATCCAGCGACATCCTGGACATCTCCCTGCTCAGGACCGACCACGATACGGGTCTTGTCACCGAGGTCTCCCACCAGAGGCTCCGCAATTTCCAGAAGTTCCCCATCCAGTTCACTGTGCGCTACGACAACGCAGACATCGGTGAGGGCGACACATGCACGCTCATCGTGACGCTGCTGGTGGACGGCGAGGTCAGGGGACAGGGGCTCGCGCTGCTGACGCGGACATCCGACGGTTTCTCCGACGCGGACCTGACTCTTCTTTCCGTATGAACCGCGTAAGTCATGCATGTGAATGAAAAACGCGAAAAAAAATGTTGAATAGGCCCTCCGGAAAATTGACTGTTTCCGAAGAATCATTCTAATATGAGCGCGGGAGCAATCCTTTTTACAGGAGTGGGGAAATGCGCAAGAAGAACATCACGATATCCGACATCGCCGCCAAGACCGGTTATTCCAAGACGACCGTTTCGTTCGCCTTCAACTGGCCCAACAGGATTTCTGCCGCGGCGGTGGAGAAGATCATGGAATGCGCGAACGAGCTCGGATACCACGGAAGCGGGGAGGCCGATGCCGCCAACAGGTACAAGAACATCTGCGTTTTCGTTCCCGAAGTGACGGATTTCACTACGGTACCCCTTTGGACCAAACCGGTCTATGACCTCTACAAGGTCTGCTCCACACACGGTTTCATGCTCTCCATGATCAGTCAGAGCAGGATGGACGACCCGTATTTCGTCAGGTCCAGCGCTGTCGACGCCTTCATCGTGTTCTCCGCCGATGTCAGCGGACTGCTTCTGGAGAATGCCAGACGCCGTGCCATCCCCGTCGTATCGGTGAACATCGACGCAAGGCTCACGAGCGAACAGCGTGGCGCCAACTCCATCGCCTGCCTGAACATGCTGATGGAGCTGATCAAGGACGGCTCTGTCTCTACACCCGCCCCGGAAGGCTCGTACCTTCTCTTCGAGGCCAACAGGTAGTCCCTTTCCCTCTTTAAGTAGACCATTGACTTTTTTCTCATTATATTTAAGGAGCACGCGGATTGTTCCGCATGGAGGTTAAATGGCTTTCAGTTACAACAATGAAGGAGAGCAGCAGGCACAGGAGCCCAGGAACACCGGAAAGGGCCGTGGATTCAGGTTCACACCCAGGTTCCTCATCCTCGGGATCCTCGCCGTTGTCGTGATCATCATGCTCTCGACCGGATTCTTCGTGGTCGACCAGACCGAGCAGGCCGTGATCCTGAGGTTCGGCAAGTATCTCAAGACCGTCGGTCCCGGACTCCAGTTCAAGATCCCGTTCGGGATAGACAAGAGCTACAGCGTCGAGACCCAGACGGTCCAGACCATGTCGTTCGGATACCGGGCGACATCCGCGGGGAACCTTTCCGGTTCATCGACCAAATACAGCTATTCCAAGTACATGGATGAGTCCACAATGCTCACCGGCGACCTCAACATCGTCGATATCCAGTGGATCGTGCAGTACAGGATAGACGACCCGTACAAGTGGCTGTTCAACATCAACAACCCGACCCAGACCATCAGCGACCTCTCAAGGTCCGTCATGAACCAGCTGGTCGGAGACCTTCCGATCCTCAGCATCATGACCAGCGAGAGGACATCGATGGAGGTCGAGGCCCAGGAGATGCTCCAGGATGCACTGGATTCCTACGGCATGGGCGTGAAGATCGTCACGGTCAAGCTGCAGGACATCGTTCCTCCGGCAGGCGACGTGCAGGATGCGTTCGAGGATGTCAACAAGGCCATCCAGGACATGAACAAGTACATCAACGAGGGCAAGGAGAACTACAACAGGGTCATCCCAGCGGCGGAAGGCGAGGCCAGCAAGGTCATCCAGGAAGCCCAGGGATACGCATCCGAAAGGGTCAACACCGCAACCGGTGACGTGGCCAGGTTCAAGAGCGTTCTGGCAGAATACGAGAAGAGCCCGGAGATCACGGCGAGAAGACTCTACATCGAGACGATGGAGTCCGTGCTCGCCGCCGGCGGGAACCTCACCGTCATCGACAAGAACCTGGAGAGCTTCCTGCCGATGATGAATCTGACGAAGGAGGGCAAGTGACATGAAGAAAGCATTGATTACCCTTGCTGTTATCGCAGCCCTGGTCCTGATCCTCGTCATCCTTGGGCCTTTCTACATCCTCTCGGAGGGTGAGCAGTCCGTCGTGACCAGATTCGGAGCCATCGTCAAGGTCGAGACCTCTCCCGGCCTGAAATTCAAGATGCCTTTCGTGGATACCGTAGTCAGGTATTCCTCCAGGATACTGTCCTGGGACGGAGACGCGCAGCGCATCCCGACCAAGGAGAACCAGTTCATCTACGTGGATCCTACAAGCCGCTGGGTCATCAGCGACCCCAAACGCTTCTACGAGACGGTCAAGACCGTGGACAACGCGCAGCTGAGGCTGGACGACATCCTTGATTCGACCGTCAGGACCGTCATCTCCGAGAACTACCTCAACGAGGCTGTTCGCAACAGCAACAGGATCAACCAGATGACCGTCGTGGAGGAGGTCTCCAGCATAGACGACCTCGAGGCCGCCGAAAGGCTCAGATCCCTCACGGTCTCCAACAGCACCCAGGAATCCATCAAGGTCGGAAGGCAGGGGCTGTCGGACAGGATGCTCGAGCTCGCCGGTTCGTACACCAAGGAGTACGGAATCACGCTGATCGATGTGGTGATCCGCCAGATCAAGTACTCCGACGACCTCACCGAGAGCGTCTACCAGAGGATGATCAAGGAAAGGAACCAGATCGCAGAGGCCTACAGGTCGTACGGACGCGGTCAGCTGGCGCAGTGGGAAGGAAAGACCACCAGCGAGCAGAAGGCGATCCTCTCCGGCGCCTATGCACAGGCCGAGGAGATCAAGGGTGTCGCCGATGCGGAGGCCACCAGGATATATGCCGAGGCCTACGAGCTCGATCCGGATTTCTTCGAGCTCTGGAGGACGCTCGATTCCTACAGGCAGACCATGCCCGACATGGAGAAGGTCCTGTCCACGGACATCACGTATTTCGACCTTCTTTACAAGTAGGATGAGGATATCTGCCATACAGGCATGAAGGACAGCGGGCCGTTGAAACAGACGGCCCGCTTTATTATACTGTGTGCGCTATGAAGAAAAGACTTATTACATGTGCATTGCCATACGTCAACAACATCCCGCATCTGGGCAACCTGACACAGGTCCTTTCCGCGGATGTCTTCGCACGTTTCTGCCGTCTCAGAGGATATGAGACCATGTACATCTGCGGAACGGACGAGTACGGGACAGCCACAGAGACAAGGGCCGCCAAGGAAGGCGTGTCGCCCCGTGAACTCTGTGACCATTACCACGCAATCCACCGTGACATATACAGATGGTTCAACATCGACTTCGATTATTTCGGACGCACGTCGACCCCGAAGCAGACGGAGATCGTCCAGGACATCTTCAAGAGATGCGACGCCAACGGCTACATCACGGAGAAGGAGACCGAACAGCTCTACTGTCCCAAATGCGACAGGTTCCTTGCCGACCGCTTCGTCGAGGGGACATGCCCGCATTGCGGAAGCACCGACGCCAGGGGCGACCAGTGCGACAGCTGCCAGACGCTCCTGGACCCGACCGAGCTGATCAACCCCCGCTGCATGGTCTGCGGCACGACCCCGGTCATCAGGAAGACAAGGCACCTCTACCTGGACCTGCCAAAGATCCTTCCCATCCTGGAGAAGTGGATAGACGACAGGTCCGAGACCGGTTTCTGGGCCAGGAACGCCGTCCAGGTCACAAAGAGCTGGCTCCGTGACGGACTTCAGGAAAGATGCATCACACGCGACCTCAAGTGGGGAATCCCCGTACCCAAACCGGGCTATGAGAACAAGGTCTTCTACGTATGGTTCGATGCTCCCATAGGCTATGTCTCCATCACCGCCAACCACACGGACGACTGGAAGAGATGGTGGCTGGAGCCGGAGACCACGGACCTGTTCCAGTTCATAGGAAAGGACAACATCCCGTTCCATACCGTCGTATTCCCGGCCACACAGCTGGCCACCGGTCAGGATTGGACCATGCTGCACCACATGAGCTCGACCGAGTACCTGAACTACGAGGGCGGCAAGTTCTCCAAGAGCCGGGGAATCGGTGTTTTCGGAAACGACGTCCAGCAGACCGGGATCCCGGCCGATGTCTGGCGTTTCTACATGTACTACAACCGTCCCGAGAACTCCGACTTCACGTTCACGTGGAAGGACATGCAGGACAAAGTCAACAAGGAACTGATCGGAAACCTTTCCAATCTGGTCAACAGGACACTGACATTCGTGAAGCGTTTCTATGACGGAAACCTCGGCCAGGGTTCCGTGGACGATGAGCTTGTCTCCGTCATCAGGGACAAGGAGGAGAAGATAACCGCCATGCTCGAGAGGGCAGAGGAGAGGGATGCCTTCAGGGGCATGTTCGAGCTTTCGGACATCGGCAACAGGACATTCCAGAACTCCGAGCCGTGGAAGCTCAGAAACAGCGACCCGGAGAAGGCGAAGACGGTACTCAGGACGCTTGTCGGCCTGATCAGGGACCTGGGCATCATGATCCAGCCCTACATGCCGTCCGCTTCGGAAAGCATCCTGGGATTCCTGGGACAGAAGGATGTCACATGGAACATGCTGGGCAATTATTCGGACAACATCACGGTGGGGGAGGTGAGCCTCCTGTTCACAAAGCTGGAGGACAGCCTGATCGACGTTCTCAGGACACGATACAGCGGCTCACAGGCCGAACGCGAGGAGAGGAAGATGGAAGACAACAGGAATACCAACGACAAGGCCGCCGAGAAGGCCGCAAAGAAGGAAGCCGCAAGGGCAGCGCTGCTTGCAGCACAGGAAGCCGAGGCCAACAAGTCTGTCGCACAGAAGTTCGCCGACAAGGTGAAGCTCACGGTCAGCAGGATCACCAAGGTGGAGCACCATCCCAACGGGGACATCCTCTACATCCTGAACCTGGATACTGGAGAGGCCGAGCCCAGGACAATCGTCTCGTCGATCGTCCCTTACTACAAGGAAGATGAGCTTCTTGGTCACAACATCGTTCTGGTCAACAACCTCAAGCCGGCCAACTTCCGCGGCGTGAAGAGCAACGGAATGCTCCTTGCCGTCCAGGATCCCCAGGCTCCCGAGCACAGCACGTGCGAGGTCATCTTCGCAGACGACATCCCCGCCGGGACGAATCTTGTCCCCGAAGGTCTTTCGAATCCCGCCGAGATGACATACGTCAAGCCGGACCACTTCTTCGACCTGCCGCTCTACACGGAGGGAGGAGTTCTCATGGTCGACGGGCACAAGCTTGTCTCCGCCGAGGGAAAGACTGTCAGCTCAAAGAAATATCTCAACGGTCCTGTAGGTTGAGGACCGCTTTTCGGAAAGCTTCGCCGCGGAGGAATTCGCCCGGGAAGAACTCGTAGGCGCCGGATCCCGGCGAAAGCAGGACCACCTGGAGCAGCTGGGCTTCAGGAGTCAGGAAGGAGGAGGCGGAATACACCGCTTCCTCCATTTTCTCATACGGACCGCAGAACTTTATCCTGTGCCTCCTGAGAAGGGGGATGAGCTTCTTCTCCGTGAACGAACCGCAAAGCAGATGGACCGATGCCGCACCCTTCAGGGAGCCCAGCATGATCTTCGCATCCAGGCTGTCGTCGGAGCCGCCGCAGATCAGATGCACGGGCAGGTTCTCGAAATTCTCCATGGTGAAGTTCGTGGCCGCAGGAATCACCGAAGCGCTGTCGTTGACGTACATGGCGTTGTCCCTGCGCAGGACAAGCTCGTTCCTTCCGGGGATCCCCCTGAAGCTCTTGAGTGCCATGTTCGCCTGGGAGGAGCTGAATCCGAGCTTTCTCAATACCGCGTATGATGCCCTCATCCTGTCGGGCAGGCCCTTGGCCATGCCTTTGGATGCGCTTTCGATGCTGGCTATGTTCTTCGCGTTCTTCTGGGCAAGTTTCCCGATGGCGTCCTTTACCCTGGACGGACAGATTATGTGGTTCGCATGGACGTTGAACTCGCCTGTGCCTTCCGATGGCTGTGATCCGTCCTGAGCTGTGCTGTCGAAAGTGGATGTGATGACCGAGACCTCGACGTGGGGGACGTTCCTGCCCAGAAGGTTGTACGTGTCCCTGGCAAGCCATGACGACATCTCCACCACAAGATACTCCGGGATGTGGCCTTTCTCCCATTGTCTGAGCTCGGAAAAGGCCGTAAGACCCATGTTCCCGCACATGTGGGTCCTGTGTCCCAATGCGTTCAGGGCGTGGCAGAGTGCGCTGGTGGTGACCGTCTTGTCCCGGAATCCCGTGACGCAGATCAGCTTTATGAGTTTTGGTTCGGGGCGGCATGCCGCGTAGGAGAGGTCGTTCTCGATGCGTCTGGCAAGTGCCAGCATTTCATGGTCCAGCCTGACGGTGGGGTGCTTGATCACCAGGTCCGCGTTCCTGAAGTCATCCTCCAGAAGCTCCCCGCAATGGATCACGGCTCCCTTGCTCTCAAGGAAGTCCAGCGATCCGCCCAATGAGTCCCTGCTTCTTGTGTCTGTCACGGTCACGTTGTAGCCGCGGTTCAGGAAGTACATCGATGTCTCGAAACCTCCCCCGTGGAGCACGTAGCCGAAGATGAGCACGTTCATCGTCACCTCTCCCACATGTATAACAAATCAGTTTGCTGAAAATTACAAAACAAACGCTCGTTCGCGGCGCACTGGACTGTTTTCCCGCTTTGGGATATAGTTCCTGCGGAAACAGGAAGTTGCCAAGTAAAGTGCGGTGTAGAACAGAAGGGCCGTGCTTCTTCAACCCTGATCCGGGTTCAAAAGGAAAATGTCGACAGAATTGCTTTCTCTGGCCATTGCCATGTTCGCCGGTCTGATGATGACCCGTCTTTTCAAAGCCACGCACCTGAACTTCCCCGATGTGACGGCGTTCCTGATCGCAGGAGTGCTGATCGGCCCGTACTGCCTCGGAAGGCTGGGGATCCCGGGACTGGGGTTCAACACCTACGACGATGTCGAGAGCGTGGAGATCATCTCCACCGTGGCCCTCGGGTTCATAGCGTTCTCCATCGGAAACGAGTTCAAGCTCTCCCAGCTCAAGGGAACGGGCAGACAGGCTGCGGTCGTCGGAGTCATGCAGGCCGTCACGGCGATGGTCTGTGTAGACATCGTCCTTGTGATTGTGACGCTGTTCACCGACCATGAGACCTTCAATCTGTCCGGAGCTCTCACTCTCGGAGCAATCGCGACAGCCACCGCCCCCGCCGCCACGCTCATGGTTGTCAAGCAGTACAAGGCGCACGGAAAGGTCACCGACCTCCTGCTTCCTGTCGTCGCCCTGGACGATGCCGTGGGACTTGTCTCGTTCGCAGTCTCCTTCGGAGTGGCGGAGGCCCTTCTCTCAAGCTCCCTGAACGTGGTGGCGATCATAGTCGACCCGCTTCTGGAGATCGTGCTGTCGCTGGGTCTCGGCGCACTGCTGGGCATGATCCTGACCAAGGTGGAGGAGCTGTTCTTCTCCAACAGCAACAGACTCGCGCTTTCAATAGCGTTCGTGCTGATGACCATAGCGCTTTCCCAGATCTCGTTCGAGATCGGACCGGTGACGATATCGTTCTCGTCGCTTCTGGTGTGCATGATGCTGGGCGCGGTGTTCTGCAACCTCTGTCCCAGGTCGGGAGACATAATGTACAGGGCCGACAAGTGGACGGTCCCTCTCTTCTGCCTGTTCTTCGTCATAAGCGGCGCGGACCTGGACCTCTCCGTTTTCGGAAAGCCGATCGTCATACTCATCGGTCTTCTGTACATAATCGCCCGTTCGCTCGGAAAGTACTACGGTGCGCGTGAGAGCTGCAGGGCCGTGCACTGCGCGCCGGAGGTCTCCAAATACCTCGGATTCGCACTTCTCCCGCAGGCCGGTGTCGCATTGGGGATGTCCGTCCAGGCTCAGGCTCTGGGAACCTACGAGGGAAGGCTGATCAGGAACATAGTGCTCTTCGGAGTGCTGATATATGAACTTTTTGGCCCCATGATCACGAAATGGGCACTCACGAAGAGCGGCGATATCGCCCAGAAGCCGGAGTCCAAGGAGACCCACGAGAGGTTCGATACCCCCAAGGACCACAGAAGGCATTCCGCCCAGAACTGACAGACCCGTACCCTGCATCTGTTCAAAGAAACGCCTTATTGATTATACTTGCGCAAGGATATCCATCCCGGAGGTAAATCATGATCGTCATACCCGCAGGATACAGGCCGCTTCTGGACCAGCAGATGACCGAGCGCGCCATCAAGTTCGTCAAGGACACATTCGAGCGTGAGCTCTCGGGTGAGCTCAGGCTTTCCCGCGTCACATCCACACTGTTCGTCAGGGCCAACAGCGGCATCAACGACGACCTCAACGGCGTCGAGCGCCCTGTGAGGTTCAATGTCGGCAACATGGACGACACTCCGATGGAAATCGTGCAGAGCCTTGCCAAATGGAAGAGGATGGCGCTTGCCGACCACGGCTACAGGCCCGGCACTGGACTGTACACCGACATGAACGCCATCCGTCCGGACGACGACATCGACAACATCCACTCCATCTACGTGGACCAGTGGGACTGGGAGCGCGTCATGAACGATGGTGAGAGGAACCTGGATTTCCTGAAGGACATCGTCAGGAGGATCTACGAGGCCATCAAGCGCACGCAGTTCCTCGTCTCCGAGCACTATCCCGTCTGCGCCCAGGACCTGCCGGATGAGATCACCTTCATCCATTCCGAGGAAGCCCGCGCCATGTACCCGGACCTTGATCCCGCCCAGAGGGAGAAGGAGCTTGCCAGGAAGTACGGCGCCATCTTCGTCATAGGCATAGGCATGCCTCTTTCCGACGGCGTATCGCACGGCGGAAGGGCCCCCGACTACGACGACTGGTCCACGCCCAACAGCGACGGCTACTGCGGTCTGAACGGCGACATCATCGTCTGGGACAGCGTCAGGAACGACTCGCTGGAGCTCTCCAGCATGGGGATAAGGGTTTCCCCCGAATCGCTTCTCAGACAGCTCGATATCAGGGGCTGCAGGGAGAGGGCGGACCTCTACTGGCACAAGCGCCTGCTTGCCGGCGAGTATCCCCAGACGATCGGCGGCGGAATAGGGCAGAGCAGACTCTGCATGTTCCTTCTCAGGAAGGCACACATCGGCGAGGTCCAGGCATCCGTCTGGCCGGATGAGGACAGGAAAGCCGCTCAGGAAGCGGGAATTGTCCTGATGTGAGTCCGTCTACTCCTGTGTCTGGATACTGAATCCGAAACTGATCTGGAGGTCGTTTCCGGCATTGCCGTGCCAGGACATGACTCCCGAAAGCCATGCCACATCCGCGAAACAGCTGACAGGAAGCCCGAACAGGGTCATCCTGTACTGCGCTCCGAGCTCGATGACATACCATACCGAAACCGGATCGGACAGTGTCTTGAGATGGAGATTCGGTTCCCTGGAGTTGTCGTTGTCGCTGTTGTGGGAGTCCGTCATGGTGAAGCCGCCCTTGGCGACGACAGTGGCGTTGGCGTTCAGATCCAGACCGTTGAACATCGAGTACCTCGCGTCCGCCGAGACCACGACGGCATCACCTCCGTACTTGAATCCGAGATACGTGAAGACCGGATACCTGATGTATGGATAGTTGGTGCTGTTGTTCGTCCAGATGATGAAATCCACGTTGTTGCGTCTGTAGAGGGCGGGCATCGCCCATGCGCACTCGATGCCAAGGACCAGGCTTCCGCTTTCCAGTATCCTGACGTACTCCAGACCGCCCGATAGCGCGATAGCCGGATCCTGCGTGTCCGCTTCGGTAGGGGCGGTCGCCTGGTCAAGACAGAACTGCAGGTATGCCCTGAAGCCCGGAACCGGGACATACTGGAGTTCCAGATGCGCTATGGCGTTGAGCAGGATGGAGTTCGTGTTGTTGTGGTATATCGATGCCGGATTCAGGATGTCGACATCCGGGAAATCGAACTTGTACATGATGTTCTCGCTGACTGCGAACGACAGGTTCCCCAGAAGCCTGACATCAAGCCTGTGGGCGGCGAATACCCTCCTGAACTGTGCGGGGACAAGCTCGCCCTGGCTGTTGGAATAGGTCTGTGCCGGAACCATCAGCGTGTAGTCGAAGGAGAATCTCCTTCCGAAAACCTTGAACGTCGCGTAGTTGAGCGAGCTCACATGGTCGTCGAAGATGAAGTTCCCGATATTCGATGTACCCCACTGTTTCCTGCTCCTGTAGATGCCGAACGAGAAGTTGTCCCATGCCAGGGTGAGGAAGGTCTTCCTGGGAACATCGATCTCTATCTGTGTGATGGCGGGGAAGTTGAACAGGAATCCCCTGGAATAGACATCGGACCTGGTGATTATCATCAGGTTCCCGTCTTCGACCGGAACGATGGCTCCAAGTCCATACCATCCACCGGAATTCTCTATGGCAAGTGCTTCCAGGGACTCCGATTCATCCTTGTTGGTTATCCGTCCCCAGCCATATCCCAGTTCGCAGTACGTATAGAACGGACCCAGTCCGGCATGCAGGGCGATCGTTGCGAACGGTTTCCTCTCGTTGAACGAATAGGCCCACATCTCATCGGTGGAGTATTCCTCGTTCGTATGGAGGTAGGCTTCGGGGGACAGCTCCACGTCCACGGACAGGAGCTCGTCCTTCTCTGGTGCGCCTATGATTTCCATTATCATGTCGTAGAGACGTCTCTGGTTCTCATCCAGCAAGGACGTGTCTATCCGCGACATCTCGTTGCGAGCCTCGGCCGCAGTCCACGGCCTTGATGTGGAAGGCTGCGTGTATCCGGCGGAGACGAAGAGGGCGTCGGCCATCCCGTAGATCTTGTCCCCGATGGGGAAGACCCTGCCTGCGACGCTGGAGGCGGCAAGCGGGAGGATTAGGAGAACCAGGGCGGCTGCGGCAAGAAGACGCTTCATGTCAGGCCTCAGTCGAGGTTGTAGGAAAGCATCAGCGTGATCTGGACATCGGAGATCCTGCCGTTGGCCGTCCTGTTGCCCGGGTTCGTGATGCTGACGAAGTCGACCTGCGCTCCTGCGGTGAAGCCCCACGGCAGGATGTATGAACCGTAGAGGCCTGCGACGATCGTGGTCGATGCGGCATCGCGCTGGGCGTAATCCGGATCGTTGTAGTTGTCCGTCTGGTGTGTCTTCG
The DNA here is from genome assembly GCA_045116915.1 of Sphaerochaetaceae bacterium. Taxonomy (GTDB): domain Bacteria; phylum Spirochaetota; class Spirochaetia; order Sphaerochaetales; family Sphaerochaetaceae; genus UBA9732. Next base: position 11,318 of record JBGUMQ010000035.1, read on the forward strand.
TCGGGGAGGTCTGGTTCATGTAGGTCTCGTTGTCGATCCTGGTCCAGACGGTGTACCTGTCATGGGTGCCGTGCTTCATGAAGAAGAAATTGGCGCTTGCGCTCCACTTGCCGGGAACCTCGTATCCGACATTCAGGTTTCCGATGATGGCGTCTCCGCCGTACTTGTATCCCAGGAAGTCCAGGTTGTAGTTCTGCGTTCCGCCGCAATCGGACATCTCGCGCACAGCCACGACGTAGTTGATGCCGTAGCGTCCGTTGGTCTGTTCCCTGTCGGATTCGCCCGCCTGGGCATCGCCGTCGCGGAGATACAGGTAGGGGGATGTGTAGGCACCTTCGACGTTGGCAGTGAGGATTCCGTTGCCCAGGCCCATGGCGTATGTCAGGCCGGCGATGAAACCGAGTCCGTTCGGCTCGGCTTTGGAAGCCGGAGTCGCCGTCTTGGGATCCTGCTCGCCGGGAAGGATGAACTCGTCCACGACCATCTGGCCATAGAGGTTGAATCCTTTGGCGAAGGCCCAGTCTGCCTCGAATGCGAGGATGGAGTTGGTGTTGCTCCTGGTGTAGTTGTTGTGGTAGAGGTATGCGGGTGCGAAGGCGATCAGGTCGATCTTGTTGTCCTTGCTCATGTACATGACGCCCTCTGTGAGTGTGAAGGATATCTTCGGCGTTATCCTCCATTCGAGCCTGTGGCCGATGAATGCGGCGATTCCGTTCATGTACTGGCTCTGGCCGTTACCTACCATGTTGGAGCCGTTGACCGAGTACTTCATGGTGTTGGTCTGCGCATCCGTGACCGTGTAGTACATCTGCGGGTGCGGGAACGCCGAGACCAGGAACGTGTATTTGAAGCTGTTGTCGTATGCTGTGAACCTGGCCATGTTGTGGTACTTCAGATGGTCTCCGATGACCAGATTGCCCGTGGTTCCGTTGCCCCAGCTGAGCCTGTCGCGTCCGATCTGGAACGTCCAGTTGTCGCCTCCGGCAGAGACGAATGCGCGCAGCGGCATGTTGAAATCAAGCTGCTTCATGTCGTTGGCCATGAGGAACGGTATGTTGCACCACAGGAGGCTGTCGCCGAACCTGCGCTCCGTGCTGGCTCCGCTCTTCCAGTCCTTGGCGACACCTATCGACAGGTCGAAGTATCCGTAGAAGCTCTTTCCGATCTGCTCCTCCGTGATCAGGTTCAGGAAAGGCCTCTCGTTCGCCCATCCGCGCACCCAGTTCTCCCGTCCCCGGAAGAATGTGCTTTCGCTGTTCGTGTTGATATAGAGCTCCGCGTCTATCTCGAGTCCGGCCTTGAACGAGGGCCTGGCGGCATCCGAACCGAGGATGTCCGAGGCGCTGTCGTAGAGGGATGCCGATATTCCGGAGAGTCCGGCCCTGTCGATGCGTGAGAGCATCAGGTTGAGTTCGGATCCGCTCCAGGGTCCGGTTGTCGAGGGAAGGGCGAGTCCTTCCAGGATGTACAGGTCCCTGATGTACGTGTAGACCTGATCGTTGACTGAATATATCTTCTGATGGTTCTCAGTTCCGGATGCGAAGACTGTGCATGTCAGGACGACAGTCAGGACGATTGATATGAATACCTTTCTCTTCATGAGGTTCTCCTTTCTCTCCGGGAGACATCATATCATATCAAGATTATTTGGGGAAAAAGAAACGGCATGGCCTGCTTCTGCAAACCATGCCGCTTTCAGTTCTGAAGGTCGGATGATCAGAATACGATCACGACTTCTCCGTTGGGGTACTTCTCTGCGACCCAGTTCTTGACCTTGTCGCTCTGAAGAGCCTTGACGAGGGCAACGATGGCCGGATTGTTCTCATTGCCGGACTTTACCGCGATGACGTTGACGTACGGGCTATCGGCGCCTTCGACAACAAGACCGTCCTTGGCTGCGGAAAGACCTGCGGGGATCGCATAGTTTCCGTTGATGACGGCTGCGTCGACATCCTCGAGGACTCTGGGAAGGGATGCGGCCTCGACCTCGGCGAAGGAGAGCTTCTTGGGGTTGGAGGTGATGTCGATCGGTGTGGAATCGAGCTTGTCGGGATCGGCGAGTGTGATCAGGCCTGCGCTGGCCAGGAGCAGAAGTGCCCTGCCTTCGTTGGTCGGGTCGTTAGGGATGGCGATCTTGGCTCCGTCGGGAAGGTCCGCAAGGGACTTGTACTTCTTGGAGTAGAGTGCGAGCGGCTCGATGTGGATTCCGCCGGCGTTCACGAGGTGGAAGCCCCTCTCGGTGTTGAACGACTCGAGGTACGGGATGTGCTGGAAGAAGTTGGCGATGATCTCACCGCTTTCGACCGCCTCGTTGGGGGTGACGTAATCGGTGAACTCCTGGACGACAAGGGTGATTCCCTGTGCGGCGAGGTCTTCCTTGACCAGGTTCAGCATCTCGGCGTGCGGCTCGGGTGTGGCACCGACCGTGATCTTGTTTGCCGATGAAGCCTCCTTGGCTCCGCTTGCGAATACTGCGAATGCAGTGACGAGCACCAGAATGAAAACGATGGCTTTCTTCATGTCATATCTCCTGTATAAAAATAATATTCATATGTGTGACGATGTCCCGGTACGGGACCCTTGATGCAGAAAATGGACTGATTGGAAAAAAAGAATACACTTATGCCCGCGAGGGCATGCACATGGAGAAAGACATCATCATACGGATTGACTTGGAAACGCTTGTCATATGATCCTCCTCCACGAGTTTTGCCTTACTATACACAGAAACAAATAATTATGCAACAGTTTTGCGGGAAAAATTCATCTTTTGGCCATCATGCGCGCGCTTATCCTGTTTCCGATGAACTGGATGACCTCGACCAGGACAAGGATGATGATGACAGCCACGGCCATGACCTCGGGTCTGAAACGCTGGTAGCCGTACCTGATGGCCAGGTCTCCGAGTCCGCCGCCCCCGACAGCTCCGGCCATGGCGCTGTAGCCGATCAGGTTGATGATCGTCAGCGTGAGACCCGATATGAGCGAGGGGAGCGCCTCCGGAAGAAGCACCTTGAAGACTATCTGGGCGTCCGTAGAGCCCATGGCCCTGGCGGCCTGGATGACGCCGTGGTCGACTTCCTTGAGGGATGTCTCCACGATCCTGGCGACGAAAGGCGCGGCCGCAATGGAAAGCGGCACGATGGTGGACTTGGTTCCGATCGCCGTTCCGACTATCAGCCTGGAGAGCGGGAACAGGACTATGATCAATATGATGAATGGGAACGACCTGAGGATGTTCACGATCCTGCTCAGGATCTCGTTGAGAACCGGCTTGGGTCTGATTCCTGCATCCCTTCCGGGAGCGGTCACGCAGAGGAGTATCCCGAGCGGAAGACCCAGGATCACGGAGAAAAGGGTGGAGAGCGATACCATCTCCAGCGTCTGGAGTGTGCTTTCCCCGATCAGTTTCCAAATGGCAGGTGTAAGTCCGCTCACTGCTGTACCTCCTCGACTGTGACTCCGCGTTCCCTCATCGCCGCGATGGCGGCGTTGACCGCCTCGGGCGATCCCGTGATGTCGCAGACCATCGTCCCCATCTTGGAGTCTCCGACCTTCTGTATGCCTGCGCCGCTGATGTTGAAGATGACATCGAACTCCCTGATTATGTCGGAGATCACGGGGGTCTCGACCCTGTCGTTGAGGAACCTCAGCGTGAAGCGGGCGGGAAGGTCCGACCAGATCACGACGCCGTCCTCGCGGACATTGGCTGCGTTGGTGGTGAGGTGCGAGAGGAATTCCTTGGTGACCGTCGTTTTCGGATGTGCGAAGAGGTCCTTGACCGTGCCTTCCTCGACGACCGTTCCCTCTGAAAGGACCGCCACGTAGTCGCAGGCGTCCCTGACGACCTCCATCTGGTGTGTGATCATCACGACGGTGAGGTTCATCTTGCGCTGTATGTCCTTGATCAGAGCCAGGATGGACTGGGTCGTCTTGGGATCCAGTGCGCTTGTGGCCTCGTCGCAGAACAGGATGTCAGGCTTGCATGCAAGGGCCCTTGCAATGGCGATCCTCTGTTTCTGTCCGCCGGACAGGGTGGAAATCGGGGCATCGGCCTTGTCTGAGAGGCCAACCAGTTCCAGGAGTTCGCTCACACGGCCGGCGATCTTGTCCTTCGGGTATCTGCAGATCTCCATGGGGTAGGCTATGTTCTGGCCCGCGGTGCGCGACGAGAACAGGTTGAAGTTCTGGAATATCATGCCGATGTTGCGCCTGCGCTGTATGATCTCCTTCTCCGGGAGGTTGTCCACACGCTGCGAGTCGTACCAGACCTCGCCGCTGTCGGGTTTCTCCAGGAGGCTGACCAGTCTGACGAGCGTGCTTTTTCCCGCTCCGGAGAGGCCTATGATACCGAATATGCGGTTTTCAGGGATATTCAGGCTGACACCCCTGACGGCGTGGACATTGGAATAGTTCCTTTCCAGGTTCTTCAACGTGATGTGCATGGATGCTCCTTGGGTCGAACGACTCCTTATAATATTTTTTTTGCATGCGCGTGGCAAGCGTCGGAGGGGACGGGGTGCCGCAGATAATTCTTTGTCGATTTTTATTTCGGAAATATTGCATAAAAATACAATCCGATGTAATATTCCGGCAAATATATCCAAGGATATCACTTTCACACACTTTTGATAGGGAGAAATGAAAATGAAGAAAGCTTTGTTCATCGCACTGGTTCTTGCATGCGTCGTCGCCCCGGTTTTCGCCGGCGGTTCGGGCGAGAGTGCAGCTGCCTCAGACAAGATCACAATCGCATTCATCGGAAACACGACAGGTGACTACGCCATGTACGGCGTCCCCGTGCGCAACTCCGTGAAGATGTACTTCGACCAGCTCAACGCAGCCGGTGGAATCAACGGCAAGCAGATCGAGCTCCTCGAGTATGATGACAAGGCAGACCCGATCGAGTCCGTCAACGCATACAACCTTGCCAAGTCCAAGGGCGCCACAGCCATCATCGGTTCTGTCCTCACGGGTGCAACAGTCGGTCTTTCCGATGTCACATACGAGGACAACATGCCGCAGATCACCGCATCCGCGACATCCCCGAAGGTAACCGTCATGGATCCCGAGGATCCCAATTCTGAAGTCAAGACGAACGTCTTCCGCACATGCTTCCTCGATCCGTTCCAGGGCGAGAAGATGGCCCAGTACGCAGCAGAGAAGTACGGTGCCAAGACAGCCGCGATCTTCTATGAGAACGGTTCGGATTATTCCGAGGCCATCGTCGACGGTATCAACAGCCAGCTTTCTGTCACAGGCCTGAAGATCGTCGCCAAGGAGGCTTTCGCAGCCGGTGACGTCGACTACAAGGCACAGATGACCAACATCGCCGCAGCCAACCCGGATGTCGTCTTCATGCCGATCTACTACGGAGAGGCAGGTCTTGCCATCACGGCTCTCAGGGCCGCAGGATGCAACGCCAAGATCATCGGCGGTGACGGATTCGGTTCAGTTGTCGACTATGCAACAGCCGCAGACCTCGAGGGCACGATCTACATGTCCGGTTATGCTCCCGGAACGGCTTCCGTCGCGAAGTTCGAGGCCGACTACAAGGCAACCTACAACGAGGATGTCCCCAACATGTTCGCTCCGCTGGCATGGGATGCCTCTCTTGTCATGACCGAGGGTCTGAAGGCCGCCGAGGCCAAGGGTCTCAAGGCCGGCACAGCCGAGTACAAGCAGGCCGTCATCGACGCGATCAAGAACCTGAACGCCTTCCAGGGCATCACGGGTTCCTACACGTTCAACGATACGAACGACCCGATCAAGTCCGTTGCCATCATCAAGATCAACAACGGCAAGGAGCTTTTCGACGAGTTCTTCTGATTCTTTTTCAGAAAAAAACGTCGGAAAATACGGAAAAAAGGCGCAGGGTTACTTGCGCCTTTTTCCATATATTCAGTAATTTATATAACAAATTAGACAGAACAATCATGGAGTTCATGCAGGCATGACGTTTTCTTTGCTGATAGCACAGTTGATCAACGGTCTACAGACAGGCTCGGTCTACGCGCTTGTGGCCCTTGGTTACAGCATGGTTTATGGAATCATCAAGCTTCTCAACTTCGCGCACGGCGACATCATCATGATCGGAGCATACATGGTGTACTACGCCATCGCCACGTTCGCGCTTCCCCCGGTTGTCGCGATCGTGCTGGCCGTTGCCGTGAGCACGCTTCTCGGCGTCACCGTCGAGAAGGTGGCCTACACGCCCCTGAGAAGCGCACCCAGGCTTTCGCTGCTCATCACGGCGATCGGCATCTCATTCCTTCTGGAGAACGGTGCCCAGCTTCTGTTCGGAGCCGACCAGAAGAGCATGAATCCCATGATCAACGGCAGCGTCGCCATCGGAAGCATCAATGTCAGCAACGCGGCCATCGTCACCATCGTGGTCTCGACGGTGATAATGGTCGTGCTGAACATCGTGGTCAACAAGACCAAGGCCGGAAAGGCCATGAGGGCAGTGTCCGAGGACATGGGCGCCGCCCAGCTCATGGGAATCTCCCTGAACAAGACGATCAGCATGACGTTCGCCATCGGAAGCGCCCTGGCCGGCGTGGCTTCGGTCCTGTACCTCTGCGCCTACCCGCAGGCGAGCCCGACGATGGGTTCAATGCTGGGAATCAAGGCGTTCGTCGCCGCCGTCCTCGGAGGTATCGGCTCCATCCCCGGCGCCATGATCGGAGGTTTCACCATCGGAATCCTGGAGGCCCTTGTCTCCGCACTGGGTCTTTCCATGTGGAAGGACGCTGCAGTGTTCCTGGTGCTCATCATAGTCCTGCTTCTCAAGCCCACGGGTTTCCTGGGCAAGAAGATACAGGAAAAGGTCTGACGGAGGTGCGCGCATGAAGAAGTTCAATCTTTCGACTCCGGTCAGATATGCCGTGAACCTTGCTCTGACAGTCCTCCTCTGGGTCGTTCTTTCGGCCGTCATATCGGGCGCAGGCCTGAAAGGGGAGTACTTCAGGGGAATCGTGATCACCATAGGCATCAACATCATTCTGGCCACCAGCCTGAACGTCGTCTGCGGTTATCTGGGACAGCTCCCGCTGGGACATGCGGGCTTCATGGCCGTCGGCGCCTACGCAGGTGCCATCTTCATGAAGTCCACCCCCGCGGCACAGCTTCTCAGGGCGGGCAACAACGCCGCGGTGGTGCCCTATGTCATCATCGCCGTTCTGATTTCGGCTGTGGTGGCCGGAATCTTCGGTCTTCTGATCGGTATCCCGGCCCTGAGGCTCAAGGGCGACTACCTGGCCATCATCACGCTGGGATTCGGAGAGATCATCAGGGTCGTGCTCACGAACATCGACTCGGTCCTGGGCTTCAAGTTCACATACGGCGCGTCCGGTCTTGCCAGGATACCCAAGTTCACAAGCCTGAACGTGATATTCATCTTCACGGCCATCTGCCTGTTCCTGATCCACGTGTTCATGAAGAGCCGCCACGGCAGGGCGGTGCTGTCGATCCGCGACAACGAGATCGCGGCCGAGTCCGTGGGCATCAACACCACGTTCTACAAGACTGCTGCATTCGTGTTCTCCGCGATGCTGGCCGGTATCGCCGGATGCCTTTACGCCGGATACCTGGGAAGCCTCTATCCGTCGACATTCAAGTTCATGAAGTCCATCGAGATACTGGTCATGGTGGTTCTCGGAGGCATGGGCTCCATGCTCGGTTCCGTCATCTCCGCCATAGTCCTAACGGCGCTTCCTGAGCTCTTGAGGTCCTTCAGCGACTACCGCATGGTCGTGTACTCGCTGGCCCTGGTCCTGATGATGCTCTTCCGCCCGAAGGGACTGATGGGGACATACGACTTCTCCATGGGCAACAGCATCGAAAGCATTGTGAACCGAATCCGTGGAGGGAAGAAGGCGAAGAAAACCGTTGTTGACGACGGATCCGGAGCAAAGGGGGTGCAGGAATGAGCAGCGTACTTAAATGCGAGCACCTCAGGGTGGTTTTCTGCGGTCTTGCCGCAGTAAGCGATTTCAACATCGAGGTCGGTGAGAACCAGATCGTCGGTCTGATCGGCCCCAACGGCGCCGGAAAGACAACCGTGTTCAACCTCCTCACCGGTGTCTACGTGCCCACCAGCGGGGTCGTGATGCTCAATGAGAAGGACCTTGCGGGGATGAACACGATAGCCCGCAGCCACGCGGGAATCGCAAGGACATTCCAGAACATCAGGCTGTTCAAGGACATGAGCGTGATCGACAACGTCATGAACAGCTTCAATCCCAGGATGAAGTACTCCATGTTCGAGGCTTTCCTGCGCCTTCCCAGATACTGGAAGGAGGAGAAGGAGGCACGAAAGCGTGCCATGAAGCTCCTGCATGTGTTCAACATGGAGGACCTTGCACAGGAGAAGGCGGGCAACCTGCCTTACGGATCGCAGAGGCGTCTTGAGATCATCAGGGCCCTGGCCACGAACCCCAAGCTCCTGCTTCTGGACGAGCCCGCGGCCGGAATGAACCCTGCCGAGACGGACAACCTCATGGAGACGATCGGCAAGATCAGGGACCAGTTCCACATCTCGATCCTCCTGATCGAGCACGACATGAGCCTTGTCATGGGAATCTGCGAGAAGATCACCGTCCTGAACTTCGGTGAGGTCATTGCACAGGGGACACCGGAGGAGATTCAGAAGAACCCGGTGGTTATCGAGGCATATCTCGGAAAGAAGAGGGACTAATGGGCAACATTCTCAACGTGAACAACATCAATGTCTACTACGGTGCCATCCATGCCATCAAGGACATCTCCTTCACTGTCGACGAGGGCGAGATCGTCACTCTCATCGGTGCCAACGGCGCAGGCAAGTCCACGACTCTGAACACGATATCGGGCCTTCTTCGCACGAAGACGGGCGACATAGAGTTCATGGGCTCCTCCATCGCCAAGATGGCTCCCAACAAGGTCGTTGAGCACGGTCTTGTCATGGTTCCTGAGGGGAGGAGGATCTTCCTGGGCCTCACGGTAGAGGAAAACCTGGAGATGGGTGCATATACACGGCCGAAGTCGGAAATAAAGTCGAGCATGGAAGAGGTCTACGAGCTTTTTCCCAGGCTCAGGGAGAGACGCACGCAGATCGGCGGAACCCTGTCCGGAGGAGAGCAGCAGATGCTCGCCATGGGACGCGCACTGATGGCCAAGCCCAAGCTCATCATGCTGGACGAGCCTTCCATGGGTCTTGCCCCGCTTCTGGTCGACCTGATCTTCGAGATCATCGCCGACCTTCACAAGGCCGGTTCGACGATCCTTCTGGTCGAGCAGAACGCACAGGCCGCGCTGTCGATCGCAGACAGGGCCTATGTGCTTGAGACGGGCAGGATCATCAAGACGGGCCTGGGCTCGGAGCTGATTTCGGACCCGGATATCAAAAAAGCGTATCTCGGAGCCTGAGAACCGTAGTATCATTTGATTATTGAAGAAGACAATCGGAGGACAGATATATGATTATCGCAGACAGAATGAAGAAGAATCCGGTGACCGCCACACCCGACATGAGCATTTCGGAGGCATCGGCCAAGATGAAGGCGGAAAAGGTCCACAGGCTTCCCGTCCTTGACGACGAGAAGAACCTTGTCGGCGTGATTTCCGAGAAGGACATCATGCTCGCGGCCCCGTCGCCGGCATCGACGCTCAGCACATACGAGATCAACTATCTGCTCTCCAGGCTCAAGGTGAAGAACATCATGAGCCGCAATCCCGTGACGATCTCCAGCGACACGACGATCGAGGAAGCCGTCAAGCTGATGGTCGAGAACGACCTTTCCTGCCTGCCTGTCATGGACAACGGCTTCCTTTCCGGCATCGTCTCCAAGAGCGACCTGTTCAAGATCCTTCTTGAGATGCTGGGCGACAAGCACACCGGTGTCCGCGTCGAGGCTCTTGTGGAGGATAAGGTGGGCGTTGTTGCAGGCCTTTCCGACAAGTTCACGTCCGCAGGCATCAACATCATCTCACTGGGAACCCTGGAAGGTCCGGATGCATCGCTCAGGGTCCTTACATTCAAGCTGGACAACTGCACGGAGGACCAGGTCCGCAAGATCATCGAGCCTGTCGCCAGGAGCTTTGACATCAGGACTGTCTGACGCGGCTAGCGGTTTGTTTGAATTGAACCCCTGAGGATGGATACTTGAAAGTGTTCACTGTCAGGGGTTTTATATGCGCATCTGTATTACCGAACGGGAAATTTTCGACTAGAGTTGCTATTACATTCCCGTTCGGTAAAAAAGATGGTGTTTTGTGTTGATTATTCCCGCTCGGTATTATAAGCTTTCCACATGAGCAGAATCACCGATACGAAGGAACTTGGCAAGTTGATCAGATCCCGCCGCAAGGAGAGGGGTTTGACACAGTCTGAACTTGCGATGTACTGCAACACCGGAATCAGGTTCATATCGGACTTGGAAAACGGGAAGCCCACCATGCAGGTGTCGAAGGTCATCACTGTCCTTTCGATGCTGGCTTTGGATATCTATGTGGAGGAGCGGTGATGAGACTCAAGGTTTTCCATGAAGGAATTCATATCGGCAATCTCGATACGACAGCCCGGAAGGGAATAGAGTTCTCATACACTTCTGATGCTGTTTCTCCCATCTCCATCAGCATGACGGATCTGAACCGCGTTTATTCCGAAAAGGAATGTCTTCCGTTTTTCGAAGGATTGTTGCCGGAAGGCGAGATACGGAGGCAGATTGCGGAATTCGCACATGTTCCGGCGACGAGTGTGATGAAGCTTCTGGAACGCTACGGTGCGGATATCGCCGGTGCTCTCGTCATAGCGGAAGAAGAAACCGATTCCGATGACTCATCAGGATATGAACCCATTTCGACCGGTGAGATAAGCCGCAGGATATCGCAGAAATCAAGGATTCCCATGATAGTCTCGGGAGAGAGGATCCGTTTGTCCCTTGCCGGAGCGGAGAACAAGATTCCTGTCCTCTACAGGGACGGGGAGTTCCTGCTTCCGTTCGGGAAGGCCGCCTCCAGCCACATCATCAAGGCAACAGATGAGTTCGTGGAGAATGAGTATATCTGCAACAGGCTTGCTTTCCATTCCGGACTCAGTGTTCCGGAAATGGAGATTTCGTTGTTCGAAGGAAAACAAGCCCTGCTGATCAGGAGATTCGACAGGACGATGGACAGTGATGGAAATGTCTGCAGGCTGCATCAGGAGGACTTCTGCCAGGCCCTGGGTTTCATGTCAGGGAACAAATACGAGGAGAACGGAGGGCCAGGACTCCAGGCATCCATGCAGTTGATACGGAACTACAGTGACGACCCCGTAACGGATTCCGTCAGATTCCTTGAAATGGCGGTTTTCAACTACATGATCGGCAACTGTGATGCCCATGCCAAGAACTTCTCAATGCTGTATGACAGGGATCTGAAGAGAAAGCATCTTGCACCCTTTTATGATGTCGTGTGCTCTTCAATCTATGAACAGTTTGACAGGTCCCTGGCTATGAAAGTGGGCAGTCATAGGGATCTAGACCGCATTTCCGTATCCGATTTCGAAGGCATTGCATCCAGAAGACTAGCGGATGAGGCCTTGGACCATCTTATCTCTGCATTCCCGTCTGCCATAGAGGCTGTCGGAAACGAACTGGACAATCACATGCATCCTCTACTGGAGAAAATCGTATCCGATGCCGAATCAAGGATTACCAGGCTTTCCTGAGCTTTGAGACATAAACTTTTTTTCTATTTCTGAAGAAAAGTTTGGATTTTCCAAACTTTGTCTCGATTTCTGAATAATAGTTTGTCTGCCTGAGACTCAAGAGTCAGAAGAGAAGGGAAGGTTGCTACTTAGACCGGGATGTCGAACTTCCTCAGCATTGTTGCAAATGTATCCTGACCGTCGAGGCATGTGTCCCTGAGCCAGTTCTTCTCGTTCCGCCATTCGGAGAGGCCTTTGTAGTAGAAAGACTTCTTGCCGTCCTCGATGAGGAAGGGGATTATGTTGTGTCTGAGGCATTCTTTCAATACAATCAGCCGTCCGACCCTGCCGTTTCCATCCTGAAACGGGTGGATCAGTTCGAATTCCGCGTGGAAGGCGATGATGTCGTCCACAGTGATGTTTTCCTTTGAATTGTAATCGGAAAGCAACTCTTCCATGTGGGCATGGACCTCCGACGGCTTGGATGTCTCCCTGCCACCGACAACGTTCGGACGTTTCTTATAGTCACCGACAGCGAACCAGGGAAGAGTGGAATCCTTTGTATCGTGCTTCAGGATGAAATGGATTTCCTTGATGATTTTCTCTGTCAGCTCATCTTCTGCAACATCTATCACATAATCGATTGCACGGAAATGATGTACGGTCTCCATGATGTCATCAACGGGAATACCTTCGCCGGAACCGATGGTTCTGGTTTCGAATATCATCCGTGTCTGATCCTCTGTGAGCATGCTTCCCTCTATATGATTCGAGTTGTATGTCATACGGATCTGCAGTTCATGATACAGACCGCCTGAGATTCCGTGGTTCTTCTCGTCTCTGAGTTGCTGCAGGATTATGTTTCCGGATACTTTCCGAACAAGCCTGTCCGGGGATTCTCCGAGATAGTCAGCTATCTTCTGGATGGTTGCAGAAGAAAGGTGTTCTCCTTTTGCGATCTTTGCGACAGTACGACTAGATAATCCCAATCCTGTTACGAGTTCGGTTTTTCCCATTCCTCTGTCCATCAGTACTTTTTCAAGGCCTTCATATGAAATCATCCGCATGCTCCGAAACATTTATCTTTACTTTATGATAACAATGACGGTAAAAAAGTAAAGATATAAGGTGCAAAAAAACCGCACCTGATACCACCAGGTGCGGTCTTTCATTTTATAATGAAAACCAATCTTGAGGCATCAACCGTATATCGGTCAAGCTCACTCATATGATACATCAAACACGGGTTTTGTCAAATGTTGAAAGACTTCCGGGATGGGAATTTCCTTGTGGCAGAAATCGGGGCGGACAGATAGAGATATATTGTTTTGATATTATACAAATATTGAACAACTATTATTACGCAATTTGTTCGATATAATACAGCTATTATTACGATATTATTCAGGACAAGCGCACCGGTTGTATCTTTGACTCTGTTCTCAATGGCAAATCCTCAACGCGCATACTAATATACGCCAATCCTGATGTCGAGTCATTTTACTATATTGATTTGCAATCAGTGGTTGATGAATCCTATCTAAGAAACCTTCAAGAAAAGAATCAACAGAGCGTGTCCATTCGAATACCTTTTGATAAGAGAGCCAGTAATACAAATTTCGATTCTTTTACCACTTTGCTAAACAGTTACTATCATTAATCTCATGGTTATTGTTTCGGAAAGCGGTTTTATCCAGATGTTGCCGCATCAGAATTCAAATACCATGCGCTACAGTCCATATTACAGACTGTTGTTTTACAGAGAATGAACGAAGAGCCCTTGTGCATCGGGCTATGGGGCAGGGGTCAGTCGATTTCGGGCATGCCGATGTAGCTGAGTTTGGTCTGGTATTCGCGCTCGTAGATGCCGCGCCAGATGTCGCTGTTGCGCTGCATGAGGTTTTCTATCCGGTCGCGGTAGCCTAGGCTGTGGTCGGGATAGATGGGCTCGGGGATGTGGATGGTGTACTCCTGGATGGGGAAGCCGGTCTCGTCGAGCTGCTCGGAGTCCTTCATGGTGATGAAGCAGGGGAGGACGGGGACATCGGCCTTGCAGGCGAACACGTAGGCGCCGCGCTTGAGGGGCTTGGGCTTGCGGTAGTTCCACCACATGCTCTGCTCGGGGTATACCAGGACGAAGTTGCCTTCCCTGAGGAGCGTCGTGGTGGCGTCGAAGAACTTCTTCATGGTCTCGAGGTTGGATGAGAGGGGCAGCGTGTTGCAGTGTCTCATCAGAAAGCCGTAGAAGCCGGGGAAGTTGGTGTAGTTGCCTTCCCTGATGACGCGGTAGAAGGTCCTCTTGGGCTGGTCGGCGGCCTCGTATGCCAGCTGGATGGCGAAGCTGTCGAATGCATTGAAATGGTTGCAGGTGATCAGGGCGCCGCTGTTCAGGTTCCTGAAGTTCTCTATGCCGCGGATCTCCTTGATGATGAGTTTCCTGTCCCTGATGAGGTTGTCGACCAGCTTGTGGGCGAGCTTGAAGGCGACTTTCGTCTTTGCCTTCTCCCTGATGCCCCTGTTGAGGTAGTCGATGTCATCCGGCATGAGCACGGGTGCGGGCGGGTCGTCCTCGACATCCTCGTCGAAACGGCCTGCGCGCTCGTACTCCTTGATCTTCTGCAGGATGGCGATCCTGTCGGCGGAGTGGCGCCTGTTCATTATGCTGACATAGTTGTCTTCCTTGTTGGTCTCCCTGACGGCAAGGTTCAGCAGGTTGGCGTAGCCTTCCTTGTCCCTGGCCTTCTGCTCGTCGGTATAGCTGTGGAGGTCATCCAGGATGTCGTCGTAGACCCATGTCATCTTGGCGTAGGAATAGAAGATGTCGGCATGGGGGCAGGTCTCGTAGTGCCAGGGCTTGTTGAACATGATGTAGTGAAGGACCTTGGCTTCCTCTATGGGATAGGGGATGTCACCGAAGATCTCGGTGTTCCATCTCTGGTCCAAAAAGAGCACATGGTCCTTGCAGAGCAGGTTGAGGTAGTCCTCGTCCTGCGTGACGACGCAGTCGTAGACCTGCAGGGTCTGGATGAACCTGTCCAGGACGTTGCGCTTGCGGAATTCGTCGCAGTTCAGTAGCAACACTCCGGCGTTGAAGTAGAGGTTGCGGTCGAGGCCCAGGCACTTCTCCACGTATGTGCCGTACTCGTCCACCTGGACCATGGCCTGCTCGTGGCAGGCGCCCAGGATGAAGCCCGTGACATCGGTGTTGAAGAGCTCTGCCACATCGCCGCGGACGATGGTGTCGCTGTCGATGTAGATGGCCTTGTCGTATTCCGGATGCATGTCGGCTATGAAGAGCCTGAAGTATGTGGTCTTGGAATAGTAGTCCCTGAGCGGGAACTTGTGCGCGATGGTCTCCAGATAGGGCGTGACGTTCTGGAACTCGATCTCGAATCCCGGACGCTCCAGCATTGTCCTGACCTGGGTCTTGCTCTCGTCGGTCACGTCGGTGTGGAGGAAATAGATCCTGTATGTGCAGTCGCTCTTGGCGTTCTCCCTGAGTGAATAGAGCGATACTATTCCGTATTTGAGGAAACGCTCGTCGAGGGCATAGAATATCGGGATTATCTGGCGGGTCATGTGCTGGACTCCTTCAGGAATTTGTCTTTGAGCTCAAGGTACTCGTCCAGTATGTCGTCGAACTGGTGGTAGCCGAATACCTTGTGCACCCTGTCCACGTGCCACTGCTTGATGTTGTCGGTATGCGGATAGGGAAGGTAGAACAGGCGCTTGGAGAAATGGCGCACGACCGTGTGCGGATGCAGGAACTTCTGGTCGTTGAACCTCTGGGGAAGCATCTTCTTCCTTGTGGTGGACCTGATGAGGGCGCTCTGGTCGGCGAAGGTCAGCTTCTTGCGCTTTATCCACGCGCGGGCCTTGTCGAACAGTCCTGTCCTGCGGCATTCCTTCATGTTGAAGAGTATCACGCCTGCATTGATGTAGTTGGGATTGAGTATGTACTTGCCGTAATGGTCACGGGCGGCCGCATACTCGTAGCCTTCGATGTCGATGTCGTAGAGAAGGTGGACATCGCGCTGGAAGAGAAGGTCGATGTCCAGATACAGCAGCTTGTCGGGCATTCCGTCGACGAGGTCGGCGAACAGCCTGATGAGCGTGTAGGGAGAGCAGTACGCACCTTCGTTCGGGCAGCCGGAGAAATGCTCCATGTAGAGGTCGGTCACATCAACGAGCCTGACGCTGTTCTCCGGGTTGTATGCCTTCACCGTCTTCTCGAGGAACGATGCCTGCTCCTGTGTGATGGGCAGGTAGTTGTCCTTGAGGTGCGACACGTCCATTGTGAACAGATGGAAGAGGAAAGGCTCCTTCGAAGCCGTTCTCTTGACAAGTGAGAGCGCTGTGGTGAGCATTCCGTCGAATACCCCTATGTTTCCGCAGAACAGGATGTCAACCATCTTCTTCCTCTTTCTCTTCTTCTTTCGATTCTTCTTTCCTGATGTACTTTATCATCTCCACATTCGAATGGCATGAAGATTGTACCATATGTTCATACACTGTGTCTCGCAGTTGTTTCTTCTGCTCCCTGGGACTGAGCTCCGGGTCGGGGAAGAAGGGGCCTTCGATGTAGGTGACCATGCGGGGCTTTTTGCCGAAGCGGCGCTTCTGGTATGTGTTGGTGAAGCAGAACACGGGTGCGTTCAGCTGCACGGGATAGGCGAACGATGTATCGACGAAGGGCCTGATTCCCGTGTACCAGGGCCAGATGTGGGCCTCGGGATAGATCACGACGGGATGGCCTTCCTGTATCTTCTTCGCGATGATGTTCTTGAAGTTCTTGAAGGCCGGGATGGTGTCGGGCAGGGGGAGGGCCCCCAGGGCAGGGATGAGTCTGCCGAAGAACGGGACCATGAGGTTGTTCGGATGGACGACGACATAGTTGGTCCGGGGGTAGGTCAGGCAGGCCTGGAGGAAGGCATCGCCCACAGGCTGGGTGTGGTTGCCGTAGAGGAAGATGCCCTGTTTCCTGTAGGGTCTTAGTTTCCCGCGCCCCACGGTCCTGCGGTGGAAGGCGATCTGCGAATGGAGCCAGGCGATTGGGATGATCATTATGCGGTATACGAAAAAGCGCCTGAGTTTTTTCAGGAAGGTGCTGTCGTCATAGTCGTAGTTGCCGTCTATGACCGGAGGGGTGGTTGTGAATGTGGAGAACTCATCCTTGAGCTCATCTGTATAATATATTACGCGCTGCTCGGCCATTCCGGTGAATTAATAGCATATTTTCGTTTCAGTGAACAGTATGGGCTTTGGCGGGGGCTTGGGGATGTGCAGGAAGGGCGACAAGGGCGACAAAAGCGCAGAAGAATAGGGTGGGAAAACAAAAAACCGCTGGAGCGACCAGCGGTTCCAAGATTGCCCGAAGAAGGATTACTTCTTCTTGTGTCTCATCATTCTGAGCTTTTTCTTTCTCTTATGTGTAGCAATCTTATGCTTCTTTCTTTTTCTTCCACAAGGCACTGCAGAACTCCTTATTGTCCCTCGAAAGCAAGGGAGATTTGTAATTACGGCGTCCATTATCATTCGTTTGAACGCAGAAGGTCAATAGCTGTGGAAGGGTTTTTCGAAAATAATGGGTTCGGATGAAAGTAAAGGCTGTCTCTCAATTGACTTGATTGCCGCTTGGTGATAACTTATTAGAGCCTCTTTATCCATCGTTGATGGATCTATACAAGTCCGCAAGGAGGAACCCATGAGAAATTATGAGTTCACTGTCATCTTCGACGCAAACGAAGAGAAGACAGCAAAGGGCATGGAATTCGTGTCCAAAGCATTAGCCGGTGCCGGCGCAACAATCGCCAAGCAGGAAGACATGGGCGTAAGGAATCTCGCCTACATGATCAAGAAACAGGACAAAGGCCATTATTACTACTTTGAGATCGAGGCCGATCCTCAGAGCATTAATGCCGTCGCAGCAGAGCTGCTGCTGCAGGGAGAAATCCTCAAGCACCTGTTCGTAGCCAAGTAAGACCACACGCAAACAGAAGGGGAGTGAACAATGGCAGTAGACATCAATGTCGTAGTGTTGGTAGGTCGTCTCACAAGGGACTGTGAGCTGAAATCGACTCCGCAGGGGACTTCGGTATGCCGCTTCTCCATCGCCGTCAACAGAAGGAAGAGGACTGGTGACAGGTGGGAGGACGAGGTGAGCTACTTCGATGTCGTTCTCTGGGGAAGGTCGGCGGAGACTCTCACACCGTATCTCCAGAAAGGACGCCAGGTCTCCGTCGAGGGAGAGCTGAGGCAGAACCGCTGGGAACAGGACGGCAAGACCAATTCCAAGGTTGAGGTCGTGGCCAACAACGTCCAGCTTCTGGGTGGTGGAAATCAGGGTGCCCCGACTCCGGGTCCGGGCTCACGTCCTGATTCCAGGGTTGATCAGAGCGCACCGAATCCCGGTCCCACAGGTCCGGAGGCATTCGATGACGGCGACGACATCCCGTTTTGATTGATTTAGGAGATTTGATTATGCCGATGCATGACGAGAAAGAAACAATGAACGCTGAGGCTGGAAGCTTCAGGGACAAGAAGATGGGCGGAAAGCGCACCACTTTCAAGAAGAAGGTCTGTAAGTTCTGTGCTCAGAAGATCGAGCCGGATTACAAGAACCCCGATATGCTCAGACGCTGCACGACCGAGCGCGGCAAGATCCTTCCTGCCCGCATCACCGGAACATGCGCCAAGCACCAGAGGGCACTGACCCAGGAGATCAAGAGGGCCAGAGTCCTTGCCTACCTGCCGTTCGACAAGCAGTAAGGGTCCGACAGGTGGAGCAGACTGAGGACAGGACGGCGATAAGGAACCTGATACTCGGAGTCCTGCTCGGCGTGATTCTCTCGAGATTCTCGCTGGGCTCGGTCTTCATGACGGTTCCCGTGCTCCTGGCATGCCCGAAGGCAAGAAGGGCATCGACCAGGGCGCTGGCGTTCGCCGCCATGTTGCTCGCCGTGGTGGTCTGGACCGTCATAGAGAACAGGAAGATCCTGGGAACGGAATACTGGCCTGTTCTCCTGGTGAGCCTATACCTTCCGGTGGGCAGCATAACCGGTTCCGCCGTATGGGCGGTGGGAGCCGACTACAGCAGTTCATCCATCAGGAAGTTCTTCTGGGCCTGCATCCCCGTTTTCGCAATGGGTCTGGCGATGTCGCTGTACTTCGCATCGGACTCGTCGCAGACGGTGAGGATGGCCTTGGCGGAGGGAATGCTCTATTATTTCCCTGCGGAATACCTGAATGTGGACATCACATCGCTGATAAACACGGTGATGGACATGATGATGCTGTTCTTCGCTCCGCTGGGGATCGTCCTCCTGGCATTGCCGGTCGTGACCGCTGACATAAACGTCAACAGGTACGACGAGCAGTGGCAGTACGACTTCGCCAACATGAAGCTTCCGGATCCGTACGTATGGGTGTTCTTCGCATCCTGGGCGGCGGCTCTTCTGAGCTTTGCCGTCAAGTCGGTCCCCTCGTGGGCACTGGCGGTGTGCTGGAACGTCGCCCTGACGGTCTCCGTGCTGTACGGGATCGTGGGTCTGTCGATAGTCGTGGCTTTCGCCCGGCGCAGGACGGCCGCCCTTACGGTGGGAAGGATCGTGGTACTGCTGGTCCTGGTCTGCTTCATTCCGTTCCTGAACATGGTCGTGCTCGCCGGCCTCGTCCTTCTGGGCGTGCTGGAGACATGGTTCCGGTTCAGGTAATCAGTTTTCGACTATACTTTTAAAGGAGTATTCATATGAAGATCATTTTGAATCAGGACGTACCTAACCTCGGAGAAGAGGGAGATGTCTGTGTGGTCAAGGATGGCTATGCTCGTAACTATCTGTTGCCAACTGGTGCGGCGGTACTGTACAACAACGAGAATCTGTCCGTTTTCAAGAGCAGGGCAGCTGCCATTGAAAAGAGAAAGATAGCCAAGCGCGAGGCGTCGGCTTCCCTCAAGGGCCAGCTCGACCAGGTCACGCTCAAGCTCATCGTGTCGGCAAGCGACACGGGCCGCCTGTTCGGTTCCGTCACCTCCCTGATGATCCAGGAAGAGCTTGCAAAGCTCGGATACAACATCGAGCGCAAGAGAATCGAGGTCGCATCGCACACGATCAAGCAGGTCGGCAACTACACCGCAAGGATCCACCTCTATGAGAACGCTTCTTCCGTGATCAAGCTCGAGGTTGTCAGCGAGGCCGAGCAGAAGGCCGCCGAGAGGGCAGCAGCCAAGGCCGCGAAGGAAGCCGAGGAAGCAGCAGCCAAGGCAGCCAAGGAGGCCGCAGAGGCCGCCGCAGCCGCTGAGGCGGCAGCCGCAGCAGAGGCAGCTCCCGCTGAGGAAGAGGCTCCTGCAGCAGAAGAGAACTGAGGAAGGTTTCTTTTCCAACCGGTCCGCTCCACACGGGGCGGGCTGTTTTTTCCAAGGAGACGTTTATGCCGGACAACGCTAGGCTTACAGCCGACAAGCAGATAGGAAGATTGCCGCCGCACAACGACGATGCGGAAGTGGCCCTGCTCGGATCGGTCCTTCTCAGGAAGAAGGCCCTGGACGAGGTGCAGAGCATGCTTTCCAGCGATGATTTCTATCAGCCCGCCCATAAACTGATCTGGGAGGCGATCAACGGCCTGCGCAACGACAGGCCGGGCGTCGTCATCGACTACGTGTCCCTGACGCAGTACATGAACCAGAAGGGGACACTCAGCGGTGCAGGCGGCGCGGCGTACATCGCGGACCTGACCAACAGGGTCCCGACATCAACGAACGCCGTCTACTACGCGGAGATCATCCGCACCGCATCCATGAAGCGCCAGCTGTTCGAGCTTTCGATCAGGATAGGCGACAAGGCGTTCGACGAGTCGTCCGACATCCAGGAGTCGATAGACGAGCTGGACAGCGCCCTCTCCTATCTGGGAACCGGCGTCGGGACAGGGACGTACGAGGATGCCGAACGCCTCATCGGCGAGGTCGTGGACAATGTCCATGACATCATGGAAGGCAAGATGGAGATCGGAGTATCCTCCGGTTTCAAAATTCTGGACAAGTACATCGGCGGCTTCAAGCCCAGCGACCTGGTCATAATCGCCGCACGTCCGTCGGTCGGAAAGACGGCCCTGGCGCTGTCGATCGCCGTCAACATGGCGTTCGGCCGCAAGCCTGTGCCGGTGGGGTTCTTCTCCCTGGAGATGAGCGGCGCCACGCTGATCGAGCGTATCATCGCAAACAAGGGCCAGATCAACCTCATGAGCCTGCGCAACGGCAAGATCGATGCCGAGACGAACGCGCGCATGATGACCACGGCCGAGAACCTGTACGAGAACGCATCGAACCTTCTGATCCAGGATACGCCGAACCTCAAGCTGCTTGAGATCTGCTCGCAGGCCAGGAGGATGGTGCGCGACAACAACGTCAAGGCCATCTTCATAGACTACATCGGTCTTGTCGAGTACAGCAGCAACACACGCGAGCTTCCGAGACACGAGCAGGTGTCCCGCATCTCCAGGGCCCTGAAGCAGCTGGCCAGGGAGCTGAACGTCCCGGTCATCTGTCTCTGTCAGGTCAACAGAGAGGGCGGAAAGGACCGCGGACCCATCCTCGCGGACCTGAGGGACTCCGGTTCGATCGAGCAGGATGCAGACCTTGTGATTCTGCTGGACGACCCGTCCAAGCGTCTGGATGAGAGCGGAAAGGCCAATTACGACGAGGAGAACGCGGAGAACGCCGATTTCTCCGGCGTCAGGGCACGCCCGCTGAAGGTCATCATCGCCAAGCAGAGGAACGGAAGCACAGGCGCGTTCAACCTCAATTTCATTTCCGATTACGCGTGTTTCAAGGAAATCGAGAAGTTCTGATCATCCCGCGAACGACAGCAGGATGAGGGCTCCGAAAATCATTATCGTCCCCACTATCTGAAGGATGAGGTACATCCTGGGATGGAACGTCCTTCCGGTGACAAGCTCGGCCAGGCTGACCAGTATCAGGCCTCCGTCCAGCGCCGGTACCGGCAGGAGGTTGGCCACGGCAAGCGAGATGCTCACGCTGGCCATCAGGAAGAGGACTATCCTTATGCCGCTGTTGAAGCCGTGCGCGAAGCCGCTTGTCGTCAGCATGCCTATGCTCTGTGAGGCCGCGAACGCACCTCCTAGGGTCTCGGAGGCATCTTCTCTCCCTCTTATGACATTGAAAAGGGACACAACCGACTGCCTGAAGTTGGAGAAGCATTCCCTGACGGACATGAAGAGCGCCCTGAAGAAGTTGATGCCGGCTATCGTGATCGTCGGCTGCTCCAGCGTGAAGTTCAGGCTTGTGCCGGTGTTTTCGAACGACAGGACGACCGTGTCCCTGCCGCGCACGACCGTCATCGTGATCTCGTCGTGGAGAACGGCGGCCTCGATGAGGTCCATCATGTTTGTGACGTTCTTGCCGTTGACGGATGTGATGACATCGCCCGACCTTAGCCCTGCCTTCTTCTCCGGGGTGTCTGAATCCACATGTCCGACAACAGGGTCCAGATACGGCAGCACTCCGAACACACCGTCATGGGGTGTGACAGTGAATGTCCCCCTGTCCGTGACGACGGTGACAGAAGCATCGTCCTTGTGCGCGGAGAGGAGGGCCTGGATCTCGGAGTAGTTTGACACTGCGGTTCCGGCGACCGAGATTATCGTGTCTCCTGTGACGAGCCCGGCTTCCGAGGCCGCGTTGGACTGCACGCCGTAGAGGGCGGGGTAATCGCTTGAGACGGCGATCCTGGGCGGGTAGGTCGACACTATGGTCGGTATGGTCATGAGGATTGCATAGCAGAGGAATGCGAAGATGATGTTGGCCAGCGGGCCGGCAAGGTACGCGATGATGCGTTTCAGGGGTCCGACGGACCAGATGGAGCCGTCCTCGCAGCTTTCGATGTGCTTCTTCTTCTGCGCTATGGCGTTCTGGAGGTCGTCGCCTCCGCTCATCTTGCAGGAACCGCCGAAGGGGATTGCCCTGATGACGTATCTTGTGCCTGTCCTGCCGTACCATTTGAAGAGCGCGGGGCCGAATCCGAAGTTCAGGGCCTCGACGTCTATGCCGCAGGCCCTGGCGGCGGACATGTGTCCGAGCTCATGGACCAGGATCATGACGCTGATGCCCAGGAATCCTATGAGGATGGAGAATATCCAGGACCAGGTAAGCTGGAAGCCCGCCATCTCAGTTCCTTTCCATCCTGAGGATGACGTCGGCCTGAACGTCAAGGATGTCCTGCAGGCATGACGGGGTGAAACTCCAGTCTCTGTCCAGCATTTCCCTGACAAGACCGTGTATGCGGGTGTAGGGGACCAGCCCCTTGCGGAAGCGGTCCACGGCAACCTCGTTGGCGGTGTTGTAGACTATGGGGTAGGAGCCCTCGAGCCTGACGCATTCGAACGCATCGGGCACGAACGGGAACCTGACGGGGTCCAGTGAACGGAACGTGAGGTCCAGATTCGTGAAATCCAGCGCCTTGCCGACCTGTCTGTCGACGG
Source organism: Sphaerochaetaceae bacterium (assembly GCA_045116915.1). GTDB lineage: Bacteria > Spirochaetota > Spirochaetia > Sphaerochaetales > Sphaerochaetaceae > UBA9732. The sequence goes on from JBGUMQ010000035.1 coordinate 34,482, forward strand.
TGGGCCAGAGAAGGGCCCTCATTATCGGGAAAACCATGTCCGGCGGAGACATCTGGGCGTAGACCTGGCCGCTTCTTGTCCTGACCATGGAGTGCACCACGCTCTGCGGATGGATGACGACCTCGATGTGGTCCGCATCGAATCCGAACAGGTAGTGCGCCTCTATGACCTCGAGGCCCTTGTTGGCCAACGTGGACGAGTCGATGGATATCTTGGGTCCCATGTTCCACGTGGGGTGGTTGGCCGCGACCTCGGGCGTTATGGAATCGAGCTCTTCGATCGGCCTGTTGCGGAACGGACCGCCGCTTGCGGTTATGACCAGTTTGTCAACATTGTCTTTCCCGCAGTCGAGGATCAGTTCGTCTATGGCGCTGTGCTCGCTGTCCACGGGGATGATCCGCACGCCGCACCTGCGGGCCTTGTCGAAAAGAAGGTTCCCGCCCATGACGACGGATTCCTTGTTGGCCAGGGCAAGGTCGCTTCCGGCCTCCATCACGGTGAACGAGGCCTCCAGTCCCGGGGAACCTGCGATCCCGTTCAGGACCATGTCCGCCTTCACGGCCTGAAGCATGTCCTTCAGCGATGTCCAGATGCGTACTGTGCTGTCCTGGGGGATCTCCGTTACGGGGACGGAGGATGTGATGCAGAGGTTGGGGATGTTGTTCCGCATGCAGAGATCCAGGGCCTCGCGGATCCTGCTGTTGCAGGAGGCGCTGACGATGCTGATCCTGTCGGTGAACTGCGATATCCCGCGCAGTGCGGTTGTCCCTATGCTTCCGGTTATCCCGAGTATGGATACGGTTCTCACATTGCCTCCAGGATCATGCTGAACACGATGAAGAACACCGGTGCGCTGGCGATCTCCGAGTCCAGGCAGTCCAGGGCTCCTCCGCGTCCCGGGAAGACGTTGCCAGAGTCCTTGACCCCGGCAGATCTCTTGAAGACGCTCTCGATGAGGTCTCCTACATTCGCCGTGATGCTCACGCCGAGTCCCAGGAGGATTCTGAATGCGACGCTGATGTACGGAAGATGTTCCCTGAAGAGGGCATAGCATGCGAAAGACAGGCCTATGGTGGAAACCAGGCTGCCGACATAGCCGGCAACGCTCTTCTTGGGACTTACCTTGACTATACCCTTGTTGTTCCTGCCGAACAGTCTTCCCCATATGTAGGCGAACGTGTCGTTTCCGAACACGAGTATGAAATACGTGATGATCGTGTAGCTTGTGACGTTGTCCAGCTCGATGAGCCTGAGGAAGAACGTCAGGAAATAGGAGGGATACACCACCAGGACGGCGCCTCTTGCCATCCTGTCGATGGAGCCCTTGAAATCATCCTTCTCGCCGTTGTGGATCTCCATGGCCATGGAGAGAAGGAGGATCAGCACGAAGGCCAGGTCCGGAAGCTGTGCGTTGAGCGAAAGCACTCCCTTGAGGTACTGGACCACCGGTACAAGCGGGGCGGCCAGTGCGACGGGCACGATCCTTCCGAAGAGCATGCGGCTCATCTCCAGGCTGCCGATGACGGCCATGAAGATGACCAGCAGGCTGAACAGTATGTAGTTGTATTGCGGGACGAAGAATATCATCGCAAGGACAGCCGGTATGCCTATGACGACTGTGATGATCCTGTCCCTCAGGTTCTTCTCCATGCGGACTCCTTCACTTCACCAGTCCGCCGAATTTGCGGACCCTCTGCGACAGGGCGTCGAGGCAGATCTGCAGCTGCTTCTCCCCCCAGTCGGGCCACAGGTCGTCGAGGGCGAGGAACTCGGCATAGGCGCTGTCCCACAGCATGAAGTTGCTGAGCCTGAGTTCCCCCGCGCTTCTTGCGATCATGTCCGGCGCCGGCACATCCGGCAGGTCCAGATTGGCCTGTATGTCTTCTATGGTTATGGGTTTCCCCGGATTCTTCTCTATGAATCTGGTGCAGGCGCGGGCGATTTCGTCCTGCCCGCCGTAGTTTATCGCAAGGACGACCGTGATCCTGTCGCAGCCGGCCGTCTCCTCCATGGTCCTGCGGACCGCCTGTCTGCAGTCCTCGGGGAGGGCGTCGGTGTTGCCCCTGAAGAGGAGCCTGATCCCGTTGTCCTTGTAGAACGACATCTCTCCCGGAAGCTTCTTGGCCAGCACGTTCATGAGGTAGTTCACCTCCTGGGGCGGGCGCTTCCAGTTCTCCGTGGAGAACACGTAGAGTGTCACGTAGTCTATGTTGAGTTTTATGGCCGCGAGGATGACGCGCTTGACGGCCTTCAGGCCCTCGAGGTGTCCCGCGGCACGGGGAAGCGACCGCTGTTTGGCCCAGCGGCCGTTTCCGTCCATGATGAGTCCGAGGTGCATCAGATCTCCATGATTTCCTTCTCCTTTGTTGCCTGGAGATCGTTGATCCTGGCAATGTGGGAGTCGGTCATCTTCTGAAGTCTTGTCTCGCCTTCCTTCTGCTCATCCTCGGAGATGGTGCCGGCCTTCTGGAGCTTCTTGATCTCCTCCATTCCGTCACGTCTGATGTTGCGGATGGCGACCCTGCTTGCCTCGGCCAGTGTCTTGGACTGCTTGGCCAGCTCCTTCCTCCTGTCCTGTGTGAGGGGAGGGAAGTTGATCCTGAGCAGTTTTCCGTCATTGGAAGGATTGAAGCCCAGGTCGCTCTTCTGGATTGCTTTCTCTATCACGCTGAGAAGGTTCTTGTCCCACGGCTGGATGACGACAAGCCTTGCCTCGGGAACGGAAACCGATGCCACCTGGTTGAGCGGCGTCTCCTGTCCGTAGTAATCCACGCGGATCTTGTCGAAAACGGCTGCGGAAGCTCTTCCGGTCCTGAGAGCGAGATAGTCTGTCTCAAGGGCGCTTACGCTCTTTCCCATTCTGTCTTCACAATTGTCCAGTACCTGCTGCATATCTTTGCCTCCTGGCTTGATGATTGACTTATGAATCCCTGATGAATCAGAAAGCCGCCCTGGGTTTCAGGACGGCTTCCATGTTCAGGTTCATGCTCCTGCGAGGAATCTCTCGTAGGATGCGATGCAGACGTCCGTGCCGTTGTCCTTGTTGAACTTGGCGAGCATCTGTGCGACGGAAAGGCCGTCGTCGTTGTTGATCTGGAAGACCTGGTCCATCAGGCAGATCTCGGCATAGTGCTTCTTGAGCTTTCCTGTGACGATTCCCTCCAGGACCTTCTCCGGCTTGCTCTTGAGCTTCTCGTCGGATGCGACCTGTGCGCGGAAGATCTCAAGCTGCTTGTCCTCGTAATCCTTGGGGACATCGGCGTCCTTGAGGTACATCGGGGATGCGGCGCAGACATGCATTGCCGTGTTGAATGCGAATTCCTTGAATGCCTCTGTGGCGAAGGCATCGGCCTTGGAAGCGGCGAACTTGACCAGGACACCGATGTTTCCGTCGGCGTGGTTGTAGCCCATGACGAACTCGTTGGCGGCGATGTCCATGACAACGAGTCTCTTGACCTTCATGTTCTCGTTGATGGTTGCGATCAGGCCGTTGACGACTTCCTGCATCTCATCGTTGGGCTCGGTGTAGCCTTTCTCGATGGCCATGACGCAGAGCTTTGTGCACATCTCCTTGAACTGCTCGTTCTTGGCGACGAAGTCGGTCTCACATGTGACCTCGATCATGACGGCCTTCTTCTCGGCGACGACGAAGGTGACCCTTCCGTTGTCGGTAGCGCGGTCGACTCTCTTCTCTACTGCGGCCAGACCGACCTTCTTGAGGTACTCCTCGGCCTTGTCGAAATCGCCGTCGGACTCCTGGAGGGCCTTCTTGCAATCCATGATGCCGGCGTGTGTGATCTCACGCAGGGCTTTGATCATATCCATTGTTACTGTTGCCATATCTCACTCCTTGTCCTCGGCGGCCTCGGCCTCAGCTTCTTCCTCGGCCTCGGCATCCTTGTCCTCTACAGCCTGTGTCTCGAGGGCTGCGGTCTCTTCCTCTGTTGCGGGGAGGGACTCGATGATCTGGATTCCCGTCTCGGTATCGGCATCGCAGACTGCGTTGGCGATGATCTCGACGAACAGGCTGATGGCCCTGATTGCATCATCGTTGCCCGGGATCGGGTAGGTGATGTCGGTGGGGTCGCAGTTCGTGTCGACGACTGCTACGACGGGGATTCCGAGTCTCTTCGCCTCTGCGACGGCAAGGGCTTCCTTGCGTGTGTCGATGATGAAGATGATTCCGGGAAGCTCTGTCATGTCCTTGATTCCGCCAAGGTTCTTGTCGAGCTTTGTCTTCTGCTTGGTGAGGATCGCGACTTCCTTCTTGGTGAGCGAGTCGAATGTTCCGTCAACGGACATCTTCTCGATCTTCTTGAGTGTTGCGATCGACTTCTTGATTGTTGCGAAGTTCGTGAGCATTCCACCGAGCCAACGGTTGTTCACGTAAGGCATGCCGCAACGCTTTGCCTCTGTTTCGATAGCCTGCTGTGCCTGCTTCTTGGTTCCTACGAAAAGGACCGGCTTGTCCTGCTTGACGACGGCACGTACTGCCTCGTAAGCCTCGACGATACAGGCAGATGTCTTCTGCAGGTCGATGATGTGGATTCCATTTCTCTCAGAGAAAATGAAACTGGCCATCTTGGGGTTCCACCTCTTTGTCTGATGACCGAAATGAACGCCTGCCTCCAGCAGACTCTTCATTGTTACTACTGCCATTTCTGACTCCTGACATTTCGACGGATGCTTTCCATCCGTCCCCAGCACTTTTTCTCACTGCATCCCGGCCTTTGCCTTCCGGCGGGCCCGCGGACCAGCGGAGATTCCGCGCATACGCGCAGTGCTTCATATATTAATGAAACGGGGTCTTTTGTTCAAGATGAAGGGTAGGTCCGGGGAAAAAGTCGGTATAGTGCAAAAACTTGCGTTCGAAGGAAAGGCGTTATATATTATCCGATATGAGGATAGGTTTTGTTTTGGCAGAGCTGGCAACGGGAGCCGCCAATTCCCTGTGGCCATCCGTGGCGTCGATGTACCCGTCCGAAGGGGACGATACTTTCGTCGTGTTCTCCGGAGGACGGCTCAACAGCACGGATCCCCTTGAGAGGACGAGGAACTCGATCTACAGGTTCGTGACTCCGGAGAATCTGGACGGTGCGATCATCTGGAGTTCCTCGCTGACCGGAAACGCCAGGACCACCGATGTACTGGAGACATTCAGATGCATGCTCTCCAAACCAATCGTCACGATCGACGGAAAGACCGCCGACTATCCCGGCATCCCGGATGTCCGGTTCGATGCATACGAGGGTGCCAGGCTCATCACCGAACACTGCATCCGCACGCACGGGGCAAGGCGGATCGCCTATATCCGCGGCCCCGAGAACCACAACTCGGCTCAGGAGAGATTCCACGCCTATCTGGATGCACTGGAAGGACACGGAATCCCCGTGGACAAGTCGCTGATCTCCGATCCCATGCCGTGGGAAGCAGGAGACCAGGCTATTGGACAGCTTCTGGACAAGAGGGGGAAGCTGCCCGGAAGGGATTTCGATTTCATCATCTGCGCCAGCGACCTGATGCTGTACAGGGCATCGCTGGAGCTTTCGGCACACGGTTACGAGGTGGGGCGCGACGTGTTCGCCTGCGGTTTCAACGATTCCCTGGACTCCAGGCTCCTGAACGTGCCGGTCTCGACGGTGCGCCTTCCCTATGCCGGGCTGGGCGTATGCTCTGTCATGGCGTTCAGATCCGTCGCGGATGGGCGCAGATGCGTGGATACGGTCCTTCCGACAAGGCCGATCATCAGATGCAGCTGCGGATGCGCGGCAGGAGCGAATAGGCATCTGCCCTCGAGCCCGTCCGAAATCGCGGGTCTGATGTCGGAGATATTCCCGATTCCGAACGACCTTGCTCTTTCCATGGTGGAGGATGTCCTGGATTCCCCATCCGAGGAGAATCTGAGGCGCATCCTTGAAAGCCTGTGCAGGTCGGGTGCCGATGTCTTCGAGATATTCGAGTTGCTGCGCTACCTGGACGGCATGAATCCGGAAGGTGACGACAAGCACGAGAAGCTGAGGGATATCGCCTCGTTCCTGCTCCCGTCCGTCCTGGACAGGAGCAATTCCATCCGCAGATATGAGGAAAGGACAAGGAGAAGGGCTTTCGGAGTCTTCAACAACCAGCTTCTGGAAGCCAACAGGATAACGGAGATCGCCGAGGTCCTGAAGCGCAACAGTTCCTCCCTGGGTTTCGAGCAGATACACCTCGTGGTGGACTACGAGGACCGGTCCTGTCTTGTCGGAGAGGGCCTGGAGTTCTCGGATGCGGCCCTTGTCCCGGAAGGCAAGAGCGGGATCCTCGACAGCGGGACCTGGGTTGTGGCCCCGTTGTGCACCGAGACCGAAAGCATGGGCTATCTGCTGATGAAGCCTTCCTCCATGAACGGACAGGTATGCGAGGACATCAGGAGCGCTGTTTCCAGCGCACTGAGGAGCGCCATGCTTTTCGAGGTCACGCGGAGGGCCCAGCAGGCGGCAGAGAACGCCGAGCAGGCAAGGACCACATTCTTCGCCAACGTGGGAGAGAACCTGCGCGATCCCCTTTCGGAAATAGAGGGGATCGTTTCGGATTCCGACATGGATCCGGATGTCAGGAAGGCCATAATCGACAGGATCAAGGGCGCCAACAACATGATCGACCTGGCCCTGGGGGCCACGAACGAGCTCGAACTGGACCGGTACATGGAGGATCCCGGAGAGATACTGTCCTCTTTCGACTGCTACGAGAAGACCACGGCACTTCCGTCGCTTCTGCTGGATGGGGGCCGCATCAGGCAGGCGCTGGGGAACATCGTGTCGTCGATCGGATCCGGGGCCAGGATCAGAGCGGGGATACAGCGCAAGGGTGTCTGCATCTCGATTTCCGATGAAGGCGGGAGCTGGACGGCTCCCAAGGACGATGCGGGCATATCGCTTGCCCAGAAGATAGTGATACTCCACAACGGGACATGCTCTGTCGGCAAGGGGATGTTCTCCGCGGTCCTTCCGTTCCCGACCCTTTCCGGCAAGGCCCCCTCGGCATGGGAAGAGGGGAAGACCCTGGCGTGGATCGGCAGGAAACCTCCGTTCGCTGTTTCCGATGCCGCCCTGGATGAGGACAGCGGACAGAGGTTCTCCGAGACGAAACGTCTTTCCCCGGATGCCGGAGCCGTATACTGGGACAGCGGTTTCAAGGGCTATGATGCCCTGCGCGGCCTGAACAGGCTGGTTACGAACGGGACATACAGGGACCTGCCGGTCCTGTGCAGGGGAATCCCAGGCTCCAGATCGCTCGAGGATGCGCTTTGGACTTCGGTGGAGGAGAAGGGAAAGGTCATCCTCCAGGTCGGATCCGCGTCGGAGGACCTGTACAGGTGGATCCAGGATCCGGAGGTTGTTCCGTGCGACATGGGGAACGCCGTCATGATGTCCAGACGCCATGAACCGGAGCTGGTGATCGTCTCCCTGGAGGAGGCCGGCAAGAGGATTCCCGGGATCCTTGAACTCACAGGTGCCCTGAGAAGCATGAAAAAGGTGGCCCAGACCCCGCTGATCCTGTGTTCCGATTATCTGGACGAGCCTCTGATCGAGGCGGTCTCGGGCATCCCCGGCGTCATCGTGGTGAACACATGCATGCTGGAGAGCGAGGAATTCGCCATGAGGGTGAGGGCGATCCTGGGAGGAGCCGGGATCCTGGCCACGAATACCGGAGCCATCGTCAAGAGGGCCCAGGGATTCATATGCTCGCATGCGACCCTTCCCGTCAGCAGATGGCAGATCGCCGACGAGGTCCATGTGTCGGAGGATTATCTGACAAGGGTCTTCAAGAAGGAGCTCGGGCTTTCGCCCTGGGATTATCTGAACCGGTACAGGATCTGGCTGGCCTGCATCCTGCTGAAGAACACGGGCATGTCCGTCAACGAAGTCGCCGAGGCGACGGGTTTCCAGGACCAGGCCTATTTCTGCAGGGTGTTCAAGAAGATACGCGGTTACAGACCCAGCCGTCTGCGCAGCATGAAAAAGTCGGAAATGTCCAAAATGCAGTAGCATAATTCTAAGGTCTCGTCCGTCAGACTGAAAGCACAAACATAGGGAGGGCAATGCCCCGCGGTTTGTGCGGGGATGACATGTGTTTCAATGAGGACAGGAAAGAACTATCTGCTGTATGCTGAGGTCGACGACCTCAAGAAAAGACTGAAGGATTGTCCGCCGGAGAGCAGGGATGCGCTCTCCAAGCAGCTCAAGGAAAAGAAGACCCAGCTGCGCAAGGCCGAGAACAGATTCCTTTTTGCCGAGATGAACAGGCACAAATACATCTATTTCATGCTTTTCATCCCGGTCGTGTACTACTTCATCTTCAAGTACATCCCGCTGTGGAACGCACAGATCGCCTTCAGGGATTTCATTTCGCTAAAGAGGACCGGAATCACCGGAGGAACCTGGGTAGGGCTCCAGAACTTCAAGACGTTCATCAACTCGTACTACTTCTGGTCTCTGATCCGCAACACGCTGATGTACAGTTTCGGCAAGCTCCTGGTGAGCCTACCGCTTTCCATCCTGCTGGCCATCGCGATCTATGAGTGCACGCACAAGGCTCTCAGGAAAGTCGTCCAGACCCTTTCCTATCTGCCGCACTTCCTTTCATGGGTCATCATGTATGGAATCCTCCTCGCTCTGCTTTCACCGAGCGAGGGAATCTTCAACGACATCATCAAACTGTTCGGCGGAACGCCCAGGGGATTCCTGACCGATACAACGGCCTTCCCGTTCATCGTCATCCTCTCGGATGCATGGAAGGAGATAGGTTGGAGCGCCATCATCTTCATCGCGGCCCTCATGGGAATCGACGGTTCCCTGTTCGAGGCCGCCATCGTCGAGGGCGCCAACAGCTGGCAGAGGGTACGCTACATCACGCTGCCGTCGATCAAGCCGGTCATCGTCATAGTCCTTCTGATGAAGATAGGAACAATCCTGGATGCAGGTTTCAACCAGTTGTACATGCTGTACAGTCCCGCTGTCTACAGCGTCGGCGACATCATCGACACATGGGTCTACAGGGGAACCATCGAGGGAAGGTTCAGCCTTGCGACCGCAGCCGGAATCTTCAAGGGTGTCATCGGAATGACACTGCTGTTCGTATCGAACTGGGCTTCGAGGAAGTTCACCGAAAGCTCGCTGTTCTGAGGAGGCGCACATGGCAAAGAAAAACACCTATAACAGCGTCGCCGTTAGGGCAACCGCAGCCGACAAGGTATTCAACATCTGCGTGACCATCTTCATGGTCCTGCTGCTTCTGATACTGATAGTCCCGATCTGGAGCACGATCGCCCTCTCTTTCAGACCGGCCAACTACATCGGAAGTTATCTGGAAGGCATGTTCCTCGCTCCGTGGAAATGGTCCACCGGCGCATACGCCGCACTTCTTGGGAACCAGGGCTTCCTGAAGGCATTCTGGAACAGCATCAAGATCATGGCCATGGGAGTCGCCACGGCTTTGTTCCTGACGGTCCCGATGGCATACGCCCTTTCAGTAAAGGGTGTTCCGGGAAAGAAATGGATCACGATCTTCATCATGATCCCGTACGTGTTCAACGTCGGAGTCGTTCCCACATACCTGCTTATCTCCAGCCTGGGTCTGACGAACCATCTGCCGTCTGTCTTCCTGCCGGTCGCGATAAGCACCTACAACATGATCATCATGCGCCAGTTCTTCGAGGGTATTCCCAACGACCTGCGTGAAAGTGCGTTCATCGACGGCTGCAACGACCTTCAGATCATGTTCAAGATCATCCTCCCGCTGTCCAAGGCAATCATCATGACGGTCGCACTGTACTACGCGGTCTCGTTCTGGAACGACTACATGAGGTCACTGCTCTATCTGCAGAAGAGCGCCCTCAAGCCGCTCCCGCTCCTTCTGAGGGACATCCTCATCGGAACGAGCATGAACGACAACCTGGAGGCCAACGCATTCGGTACGGCACCGATCGAGGCCATCAAGGCGGCATCGGTCTTCATCAGCGCAATTCCGATGATCATCGCGTATCCGTTCATCCAGAGATACTTCACAAAGGGTACCCAGGCAGGTTCTGTCAAGGGTTGACGATAGGGTTTCAGAGCGGGGGCGACCCGCTTTGATATATATGGAAAATCATTTAACGGAGGAAATTAAATGAAGAAAGCACTTATTGTTCTTCTTGTTGCTCTGGTTGCCTGCACGGCAGTCTTCGCTCAGGGCACAACAGAGGCAAAGACAGAGAGCAAGGGTCCCGTGACCATCACGATGCTCTATGCCGCAACACAGACAGAGGTCGGCGGACTTCCCGATGACTGGGCAGGATACCAGATCCTCAGGGACAAGTTGGGTATCGACCTCCAGCTCCAGATGCTTCCGTCAGCTTCATCCGACCAGGACCTGACAGTCAGAGCCATGGCCGCTGTAGACGAGCTTCCCGATTTCATCACAGTCTCCAGAACAGTCTGGGCAGACCTCGTGAAGCAGGGATTCTTCTATGATGTCACTGACGACTTCGCCAAGATGCCCGAGAGAAGCAAGGTCATGTTCGGCGATTCATCGAAGGCTTTCACCACATATAACGGCAGAATCTACGGTTTCGCAACCCCGTCCGCATATGCAGGAAACGAAGGTCTCCTGGTCAGGAAGGACTGGCTGGACAATCTCGGCCTCGCAGCTCCCACCACACTGGATGAGCTCTACGATGTCCTCTATGCATTCACCTACAACGATCCCGACGGAAACGGCAAGAACGATACATACGGCTACGGCGCATTCGTCGAGGAGTATGTCGCTTACGAAGCATATCCCGGAAGAAGGTTCGAGCCTCTGATGGGTGCATTCGGAGTCGAGGGAACATGGAACATGAGCGCCGACAACTTCGGTCTCAAGATCCACGACCCCGCTTACTACGACTGGATGGTGTTCTTCAAGAAGATCATCGACAACGGTCTGATCGATCCCAACTGGCAGTCCTACAAGAAGGACGACTTCAGAGCTGCATGGAAGCAGGGTAAGTTCGGTGTCTTCAGAGAGCAGAACTCCGCTTATGCTTCTGAGAACAACTACAGCCCGTTCGATGCCAACTTCCCCAACGGCAGTTTCATCGTCGTCGACGCTCCTGTCGGACCCAACGGCAAGAACTCCGTCGGTCCTCTCGTAGAGGGCTTCAGGATCTTCGCCATCAACGCCGACGTAAGCCAGGAAGTCCATGACAAGATCATCGAGATGTTCGAGTGGATGTCCTATGGCGAGGGCTACATGCTCTGCGGTTACGGTATGGAAGGTGTCAACTACATCCTGGACGAGAATGGACTTCCGCAGTCGGATGAGAGCCTCGGCGACCTCGGATACAACAAGTCCGGCGGACAGAGATACATCCAGCTCAGGAACAGTTCCTTCAACTATAACAACGCCACCGAGACGGCACTGCGCTATCCCGGATACATCACGAAGGTCTCACAGAAGTACATGAGCGCCGGTGATGTCCTCATCGAGATGCAGGGCAAGACATGGACCAGGACACCCGGACAGAACAGCATGCCGGCTCCTGAGAGCACCGATGTCTACACATTCTACATGCAGGGTATTGCCGAATTCCTGAACGGAAAGACTCCTCTCACGGAGGCCAACTGGAAGGCATTCGTCGAGCAGTTCGACAAGATCGGCGGTCTCGCATGGGAGCAGGCCGGTTACCAGTATGCCAAGGAGAACGGATATCTTCTGTAATCTTGCGAAAGAAAACGATACAGGAGTCTGAACTGACTATACGGGGCTGCGGTTGCATGCCGCAGCCCTTTTTTTGAAATCATCACATGATTGACGAAAGAAAGACAATGACAGAGCGTATGGCCCGTTCGGCCATGCTCAAATACAACACGCATAACACGAAATACAGCTACAAGTCCGCCATCATGCTGGAGGCTGTCTACAAGACCTCGCGCGTGCTTGATGACCAGGGCATGCTTGATTTCGTGAAGGGCTTCCTTGACTACTATGTCTCGGAAGACGGGTCCGTAAGGACATATGAACTCGAAGAATACAGCATGGACCAGGTGAGGATGGGCAACATAATGCTCACATTCCTTTCCCTCACCGGTCAGGATAAATATAAAAAAGCCACGGATATGTTCTTCCGCCAGCTTCAGGGCCAGCCCAGGACACCGTCCGGCGGATACTGGCACAAGAAGCGCTACGAGAACCAGATGTGGCTGGACGGCCTTTTCATGCAGGGTCCGTTCAATGTCGCATACAGCATGGCATTCGGGGATCCTGAAAAGACCCTGGAGGATGTGGTCTCGCAGTTCGAGCTGGTCTATGCGAAGACATACGACCCCGCCACCGGACTGCTGAGGCATGCCTGGGACGAGTCCCGGAAGATGCCGTGGTGCGACCCGGTGACGGGACAGTCTGCTGAAGTCTGGTCCAGGGCCATGGGGTGGTATGTCTGGGCCATAGCGGACCTGCTCGAGGACATCCCGGCCACCGCTGCATTCGAACCTTTCCGCGCAAGGCTGCTTGCCCTCGGCAGGAAGATAGCTCCGGTCCTTCTGAAGTACCAGGATGCGGAAAGCGGGATGTGGTATCAGGTGATGGACAAGGGAGGGCAGGGCAGGAACTACCTGGAGACCTCATCGACCTCCATGTTCGTCTACTTCTTCGCGAAGATGCACCGCCTGGGCTTCCTGGACGGATCGTATCTCGAGGCCGCCAGGCGCGCATTCGACGGGATGTGCGACCGTTTCGTGACGGTCGACGACTACGGCGAGGTGTACCTCCACAACGTCTGCAGGAGCGCCGGTCTTGGAAGGGCGGAGGATACAAACCCCTACAGACCCGGTGATTTCAAGTACTACACCGAGACCGAGAAGCGCATCACCGACAATCTCCACGGGGTGGCTCCGTTCATCCACGCGGCGATAGAGCTCGAGTTCCCCGCACAGATGAACAGGGGAAGATATGTACTCGGAAAAGGTGAGGATATCGGAAAGGCTCTTGAAGAGCATGCATACAAGGATGCCGTCGTCATTCCGAAGGGATCGTACCGCTGCGGACCTGTAAGCATCCCGGCACATACGCATCTGATATTCGAGGAAGGCGCCGTTCTGGATTTCACCGACGATTTCGACGCCTATCCCCCGGTCTGGACACGCTGGGAAGGCGTGTACTGCTGGGCAATGCATCCGTGTTTCCTGATCAAGGACGCCACAGATGTCGTGATCGAAGGACCGGGAGTCCTCGACGGCCACGGTGAGAAGTGGTGGAACCACATCATGGAGTGGAAGACGGGAGGAAGGCCTGTCGGTCCGGTGCTGGACTGCGAGAAGAGGCTTGCGGAACTCAACAAAGGCTTCAGGTCCGAGCCGGAGGGTGGTGGCGGAAGGCCCTGCCAGTTCCTCAGACCCGCGTTGCTCCAGATACTCAATTCGGACAATGTAAGGGTCCAGGGCCTCAAGCTGGTCAGAAGCCCGTTCTGGACGGTCCATCCCATCTGCACTACGAACCTGGCACTCAGGAACATCGTCATAGACAACCCGTATGATTCTCCCAACACGGACGGCATAGACATCGAGTCCTGCGTGAACGTCGAGGTCAGAGGTTGCGATGTGAACGTCGGTGATGACGGAATAGCCGTGAAATGCGGAAGCGGTAAGGAAATGATGGACTTCCAGCGCTCCGAGGACATCGTTGTGGAGGACTGCACCGTCAGAGGTGCCCACGGCGGATTCGTCATAGGCAGCGAGACCGCCAGCGGTGTCAAGTGGGCGGTCGTGCGCAACTGCCGCTTCATCGGAACCGACAGGGGCATCAGGATCAAGACCAGGAGGAAGCGCGGCGGCGTGATGTGCGACATCGAGGCCACGGACATCTACATGGAGAATGTGATCTGCCCCGTTTCAATCAACATGTTCTACCACTGCGGAAGCGACGAGCCGGGTCTCTACTCGCTCGAGAAGCAGCCTGTCACTGAGGACACACCGAGGATCGCCAATGTGAAGATAGAGAGGATAAAGGCCGTGGGATGCAGGAGCATGGCGGCTTTCCTTGCAGGTCTTCCGGAGGCTCCTCTGAAGAACATCGTGATCAGGGACAGCAGCTTCAACGTCTCGGACAAGGTCGAGCCGGGTCTCGAGGTCGAGATGTGCAGCGGTCTTCCCGAATCCGACTACAGGGGAATCAGGGTCATCAACTCGGAGGCGGTCTTCGAGAACGTTGAAGTCAACGTCGAGCCTCCCGTTCTGTTCGAGAAGGTTTGAGGAGGGTTCATGGACACTTCATTCATCAAAGGTATAATCCCGCCGATCGCGGTTCCGCTCAGGGACGACGAGAGATTCGATGAGGAAAGACTCCGCCGTCACGTGGACTTCGTCATCGACGGAGGTGTGAGCGCCATACTGGCCTTCGGCTCCAACGGCGAGTTCTACATGCAGGAAGAGGATGAGATGAAGGATATCCTCGACGTGATGATGGACCAGGTTGCCGGTCGTGTTCCCGTTTTCATGGGAATCGGCGCAATCAGGACATCGAAATGCGTCAGGCTTGCGCGGATGGGAGTGGAGCACGGGGCAAAGGCCGTCTCGATCCTCCAGCCCATGTTCCTCAAGCCCACGGAGGATGAGCTGTACACCCATTTCAGGACAATTGCCGAAAGCGTGTCCGATGTTCCCGTCCTTCTCTACAACAATCCCGGAAGGACCGGCTACGGCATTCCCCAGACCGTTGTGGAGAGACTTGCCCACGAGGTGGACAACCTTGTCGGGATGAAGGACAGCAGCGGCGACATCACGCAGACGGAGGAGTTCATCAGGCGCAATGCCGACGTGGGTTTCAAGGTCATGTGCGGGAAGGACACGCTGATCTACGCCGGACTCTGCGTGGGAGCCGTGGGAGCCGTGTGCTGCATGGCGAACTTCGTCCCGAAGATGGTGTGCTCGATATACGACAGATTCGTCGCAGGGGACATGAAGGGCTCCCTGGAGGGACAGTTCGCCCTGAATCCGATCAGGCTTCAGATGGACAGGTCCAGTTTCCCGGTGGCCACGAAGGACTACGCGAATCTTCTTGGTCTGGAGCTCGGAGCCCCGTATCTTCCCACGAAGAACTCGACTCCGGAACAGCTTGAAGGTCTTAGGGAGCAGCTCGTAAAAGCGGGTCTGCTCTGATTGTATTGATTTTCATTTGAGAGGTGATCATATGAAGGTAGGTTTCATCGGACTGGGCATCATGGGAAAGCCCATGTGCAAGAACATCATAAAGGCCGGACACGAGGTCTCGTTCTACTCGAGACATTCCGATGTCACGGCTGAACTCGAGGCTCTGGGAGCAAAGGGCAAGGCAAGCGCCGCCGAAGTCGCTGCAGACAGCGAAGTCGTCATCACCATGGTCCCGAACAGCCCGCAGGTACGCGAGGTCGCGCTCGGAAAGGGCGGAATCACCGAGGGTGCGAAGAAGGGCCTTGTAGTCATAGACATGAGCTCGATCGACCCGGTCGAGACACAGAGCATCGGCGCAGAGCTTGCAAAGCACGGGATCGAGATGATAGATGCTCCCGTTTCCGGCGGTGAGCCGAAGGCAATCGACGGAACCCTTTCCGTTATGGCCGGCGGCAAGGAAGAGCTGATCGAGAAGTACAGACCGCTTCTCAGCACAATGGCGGCATCGGTGGTCCGTTGCGGCGATCTTGGCGCAGGAAATGTGGCCAAGCTCGCGAACCAGATTGTCGTTGCATGCAACATCGCTGCAATGAGCGAGGCTTTGGCTTTCTCGAAGAAGATGGGTGCGGACCCGTCGCTGATCTATCAGGCCATCAGGGGAGGACTGGCAGGTTCGACGGTTCTGGATGCCAAGGCGCCGATGGTCCTTTCAAGGAACTTCAAGCCGGGCTTCAGGATCGAGCTCCACATCAAGGACCTGACCAATGCGCTGAACGCCGCCCACGCCGTCAACGGCTATGTCCCCCTCACGGGCCAGGTCATGGAGATGATGCAGGCCCTGAAGGCCGACGGTTGCGGCAAGGACGACCACAGCGCCCTTGCGAAGTTCTACGAGAAGATATCGAACGTGACCATACAGAAATGAGAGAGACACAATGAAAGTCGTCAGGATTTCGGAACTGGACAACGTTGCCGTTGTGACGGCACCCGCGGCGAAGGGAGAACCTGCCGAGGGCTTCGGGATCAGCGCGCTCTGCGACATCCCCCAGGGACACAAGATCGCCCTGAGGAGGATCGAGAAGGGTGAACCTGTCATCCGCTACGGCGTTGTCCTTGGCTATATGACGGAGACCGTCGAGGCCGGAGGCTGGATCAACGAGTTCAATCTGACATTGCCGCCGTCACCGGCGGTCGAGGACCTCATTCCCGGCGGAAAGGGCACGGTCATGACTGACCTCCCCGAGCGCCGGACGTGGATGGGATACGACAACGGTCCGGATCTTCCTCCGGGAAGCCGCAACATACTGGGGATAATCACATCAGTACAGTGCGTGGCGGGTGTGGTCAGGAACGCCGTCGACAGGATCAGGTGTGAGATACTTCCCCAGTATCCGAACGTGGACGGCGTCGCCGCCGTGGTCCATCCGTACGGATGCGGTGTGGCCATCAAGGCCGACGATGCGGATATACCGATCAGAAGCGTACGCAACATCGCCCACCATCCGAATTTCGGCGGCCAGATACTGGCAGTCGGGCTGGGGTGCGAGAAACTGACCATGGACATGATACTGGAGCCGGAGGAGATCACTCCGGAAAACGTCATCATGCTCCAGGAATGCCAGGGCTACGAAGCCATGATCGATGCCATCTGTTCGGCCGCAAGGAGGAAACTCGAGGTCCTGAACAGGCGCAGAAGGGTCCTTCTTCCGGTCTCCCGACTCAGGATCGGTGCCCAGTGCGGAGGATCCGATGCATTCAGTGGAGTGTCCGCAAACCCGACCATAGGCTACGCTTTCGATATGTTCGCGGCTCTTGGGGCCACCGTTCTGTTCTCAGAGGTCACAGAGGTCCGCGACGGAGTGCACCTCCTGGCCGAACGGTGTTCCGACAGCGGGACAGTGGAAAGGCTCAAGAAGGAGATATCCTGGTACGACAGGTATCTGGAGAGGAGCCACGTGGACAGAAGCGCCAATCCGGCCCCCGGCAACAAGAAGGGCGGCCTGAGCAACATAGTGGAGAAGGCCATGGGCTCGATCGCCAAGAGCGGCCATTCACCCATCAACGGGGTCATCGGCCCCGGAGAGATTCCGACTTGCAACGGGATGGTCTTTGCGGCCACACCGGCATCGGACATCGTCTGCGGACCGAGCCAGCTGGCATCGGGAATCGTGCTTCAGCTTTTCAGCACCGGACGCGGAACGCCCTACGGGCTCCAGGAAATCCCGGTGTTCAAGATCTGCACCCAGCATTCGATGAAACAGAAGTGGCCCGACCTGTTCGATCTCGATGCAGGTCCGGTCGTCACAGGAGAGAAAACGATCGCGGAACTCGGTCATGAGCTCTACGGAAGGATCCTCGATGTTCTTGAAGGCGAGAAGACCTGTGCGGAGAAGTACGGGCTCTACAACGACTTCATAGTCTTCAATCCGGCACCGATCACGTGATTCTTACTTGGAGGGACATATGGGAATCAGAAGATACGCGCAGGTAGGCACGGGCGGAAGGGCCCGCATGTATTATGAGGCTGTGGCTTCCAGATACCGTGACATCGCACAGATGGTCGGTTTCTGCGACCAGAGCCGGACAAGGATGGACTACGCGAACGGCAGGCTGGAAGAGCTCGGAGCCGGCAAGGTCCCGACCTATCTTCCCCATGAGTTCGAGAAGATGATCGCAGAGACCCATCCGGACATCGTGATCGTCACATCCGTGGACCGCACGCACGACGACTACATCTGCCGTGCCATGGAGGCCGGATGCGATGTCATAACGGAAAAGCCCCTGACGATCGACGAGAGGAAAGCCCAGCGCATAATCGATACTCAGAAGAAGACGGGCCGCCACATACGTGTGACGTTCAACTACCGCTATGCCCCGTACCACACGAAGGTCCGCGAGCTGATCCGCGACGGAGCGATCGGGACTCCCACCTCCGTACATTTCGAGTGGCTTCTGAACACGCAGCACGGTGCCGACTACTACAGGCGCTGGCACCGCAACAAGTACAACAGCGGAGGCCTTCTGGTCCACAAGGCGACGCACCATTTCGACCTGGTGAATTTCTGGCTCGGAACGGAGCCCGAGACGGTCTTCGGATTCGGAGCCCTGGACTTCTACGGAAGGGCGGCTGCCGAGCGGCGTGGGGTGGAGAAGTTCTACTACCGCTGCCATGGAAGCGAGGAAGCGAAGGGCGACCCGTTCGCGATCGACCTCGAGTCCAATCCGACCCTCAAGGCGCTCTATCTCGATGCCGAGGCTGACAGCGGATACATCCGCGACAGAAGCGTATTCTCGGATGACATAAGCATCGAGGACACGATGAACCTGGTCGTGCGTTACAAGAACGGTGCCCAGATGTCGTATTCGCTCACGTCCTACATGCCTTGGGAGGGCTTCAACGTCTCGTTCAACGGTACTGCCGGAAGAATCGAGTACCAGAGTGTGGAGAAACCCTACATCAACGCCGGCGGAGAGAAAAAGGACGAGGGTGCCACCAAGTTCAGCAGAATCCGCGTTTGTCCGATGTTCGCCGAACCCTATGAGGTTCCGGTGAAGACGGGCGAGGGCGGCCACGGCGGCGGAGACCCGGTAATGCTTGACGACATCTTCCTTGAGAACCCGCCCTACGACGAGTTCCACAGGGCCGCTGACTTCCATGACGGAGTGAAGTCGATCCTCACAGGAATTGCCGCGAACAAGAGCATTGCTTCCGGAATGCCGGTACAGATTGACAGTCTGATCCGCTGGTAGGGGCCGGAAAACGATATGAGAGTATTCGAAGAGGATTTTACATCATTCCCGCTCGGGGCCTTCCCCTTTGACGCTGAGCACAGCGCCATGGGGGAATACCATTATTCCCCGAACCCGGGATACTGCGGACAGTGGTTCGACCCGATAGCCGACTGGTCTTTCAGGGGACCTTCCTGGCTTGTGTCGTGCGCCGACATGGACGGAGGACGCTGCATGGAGCAGATGCGCCTCACCGATCCGGCCCCGCGCAAGGCGGTTCCCTGTCTTCGTGCAGGTGACATCAACTGGGAGGATTATACCGTAACTGTCCGTGCAAGGGTCATGATCAGTGCCTGTTTCTCAGGCATCCTGTTCAGATACCAGACCAGCATGATGCATTACGGATTCTTCCTCGTGCCCGGCGGCGTGGAGCTGCACAGGGTGGACAAGCTGGAAAGGACTGTGCTGGCGCATGCGGATGTCTCCTGGGATCCCGATGGATACTGCACATTGTCCGTCAGTGTCGAGGGGGACCTCATCAGGTGTTTCCTGAACGGTGAGCAGGTCCTTGAGTGCCGTGATGAACGGTATTCCTCAGGTTGCATTGCGCTGTGCGCCTGCAGGCCCGCGCGTTACAGGGATGTGGTCGTGGAGATGACGGAGGAGCAGGCTGCTTTGCATTCCCGCAAGAGCGCGCAGATGGAGAAGCAGGAAGCGGAAGCCCGTTCCCGCCATTGTCCTGCAAAACTGTGGAAATCATTTGATCTCAGGGATTTCGGTGCTGCGAGGCAGATCCGTTTCGGACATCTGACAGGGACGGACGAATGGTTCTTCGTCATGTGCCAGAACCAGCGCAAGGTCTACAAGGACCGCTATCCGGTCATCTCCTGCATGACGGCGGTGAGCGTGGACACAGGGGAAATCCTGTGGCAGATCGGTGAGGCCTGCGACAGCGCGGAAGTGGAGAAACTCACCACAGACCTTCCGTTCCAGATATACGACATTGACGGCGACGGGTTTGACGAGGTCATCACATCCTGGGATTTCCGTCTGCTGATACTGGACGGACGTACGGGAAAGGTCAGAAAGAGTATCCCGACTCCTCTCAATGAGGCTCCGGAAGAGACCGTGACCGGACTGGAGTTCGGTAAATACGCCTTCAACAGGCTGAACGTGGATGCAATCCGCATCGTCAACGTGTCGGGAAAGGATAGGCCGTCGGAGATTCTGATCAAGGACCGCTATTCCAGACTATGGATATACGACAGTGACCTGAACCTCGAGTGGGAGTTCTCCAAGTACAATACCGGCCATTTCCCGTTCGCATACGACTTCAACGGGGACGGCCGGGACGAGATATTCTCCTGCTACAACATGGTGGACAGCAATGGGAAGCTGATGTGGTCGCTCCCGATCGATACCGACCATACCGATGAGATAATCGTGGGGACCTTCGGCCCCGGCCAGGAGGAGAGGATCGCCATGGTTTCCGGCTGGGAAGGCTTCATGATCGTCTCCACCGACGGGAGGATCATCGTCAGGGACATAAACGGACACGGACAGAGGATAAGCAGCGCGAACTACTGCCCCGGACGTGACGGCTATGAGATAGCCACGACGACATACTGGGGCAACAACGGCATCGTGTATCTGCACGACTGCAACGGGAAGGAGATATGGCACCGCGAGATGCTCTCCAACGGCAACATGATCGCGCCCCTCAACTGGGACGGCGACGGTACGGAGCTGATCTGGATGAGTGCCCGTGAGGGAGCCTTCGACGGGGACGGCAACAGGGTCCTGGTCCTTCCGGATGACGGACATCCCGAAATGTGCAGCGAGATCATCGACCTGACAGGGGATGCGCGTGACGAGATAGTGGTATGGGACAGGCACAGGCTGTCCATATACACGCAGGACGGAGAGGCGCCTGCCGATGGAAGAGGCGAGTACAGACCTGTGAAGTACCCGCATTACAACGGTTCGAACTACCGCGGGGAGTATTCGTTCTCCCGGTGGGTGAAGGATTGAACACATGGTTGGGAAAAACGGCAAAGGAGGATTTCAATGCCAATGAAATATGTGACTTTCGGTGAGATCATGCTCAGGCTCAAATCACCCGGGAACGAGAGGTTCTTCCAGTCTCCGGTCCTGGAGGCCACCTTCGGTGGCGGAGAGGCCAATGTGGCTGTCTCCCTGGCTACATTCGGGGAGGACGCGGTCTTTGTCACCTCTCTACCGAACAACGCCATCGGCGAGGCCGCTCTTGCAGAGCTCAGGAAGCATGGTGTCGATACTAAATACATCAATATGACCGGAAACGGAAGAGTAGGTATCTATTATCTGGAGACCGGTGCGAACCAAAGGCCCAGCCTTGTCGTGTACGACAGGGAGGCCAGTGCCGTTGCATTGTCCAAGCCTTCCGACTATGACTTCAAGGCTGTGATGGAAGGCGCCTCATGGTTCCACATCACCGGAATCACCCCTGCGGTCAGCCAGAGCTGTGCCGACTGCGCCCTGGATGCCATGAAAGCCGCCAAGGCCGCCGGTGCCACGGTTTCCATCGACCTGAACTACAGGAAGAAGCTGTGGAAGTACGGCAAGAGCGCCCCCGAAGTCATGAGGGAGCTCACAAAACACGCGGATGTCGTCATCGCCAACGAGGAGGACATCCAGAAGTGCCTCGGGATCGCGTTCGACCAGGATGTCACGTCGGGAAAGCTCGACAAGGAGGCCTACAGGATCCTCACTGACAAGGTCAAGCAGCAGTTCCCGAACGTGAAGCAGGTCGCCGTGACGCTGCGCGAGTCCAGGAGCGCCGACCACAACGGGTGGTCCGCGGCCCTGAACGGAAAGACAGGCTTCTATCTTTCGCGCCACTACGAGATCACGGACATCGTCGACCGCGTGGGCGGAGGCGACAGCTTCTCCGCAGGCATCATATACGGTCTTTCGCAGTGTGAGAGCGAGGAATACGCACTGAACTTCGCGGTCGCCGCATCGGCGTTGAAGCATACCATTCCTGGAGACTTCAACCTGACCAGGAAGAGCGAGGTCGAATCGCTCTGCAAGGGTGACGGCTCCGGCCGCGTACAGAGATGACGGGAGGAAAGGATGTCCGAATATAATGAGAAACTCAACAAGGTCATAGAGGGTGTCGGAGTCGTTCCGGTCATCGCGCTCAACGATGTGAAGAACGCCGTTCCGCTTGCCAAGGCCCTTCTTGCCGGTGGGATACCGTGCATCGAAGTCACCTTCAGGACGACTGCCGCCGAGGATGCCATCAAGGCTATCCACGAGCAGGTCCCGGAGATGTATCTCGGTGCCGGAACTGTAATTACAATTGCCCAGGCCGAGAAAGCCATCGCCGCCGGCGCAAGATTCATCGTCTCCCCGGGCCTTGACGAGAACATCGTCAGATGGTGTCAGGAACGCGATATCGCGGTCTTCCCCGGCGTCTGCACGGCAACCGAGGTTCAGAAGGCGGTATGCCTGGGTCTCTCCACGCTGAAGTTCTTCCCGGCCGAGGCCGCCGGCGGAGTCGACATGATAAAGAACCTCTGCGGCCCGTTCCCGAACGTCAGGTTCATGACCACGGGAGGGATCAGCATGGCCAACATCGACCGGTATGCCTCATGCAAGCACGTCGTGGCCGTCGGTGGATCGTGGATGGCCAAGGCCGATGCCATCGATGCCGGCAAATGGGATGAGATAACAGCCAAGTGTGCCGAGGCCGTCAAGGCCATGAAGCGCTGAAAGGAGTATGGATATGGGAATGACGGATAAATTCAGTCTTGAGGGAAAGCTCGCCTGGGTCACCGGAGCTTCATACGGAATCGGATATGCGATCGCGCTCTGCTATGCGAAGGCAGGTGCCAAGGTCGCATTCAACTGCAGACATCAGGAGGGTCTGGACAAGGCCCTGGCGAACTACGCCGCCGACGGGGCACCCGGAGTGCGCGGCTATATCTGCGATGTCACCGACGAGGCTCAGGTCGCCTCGACGCTGAAGGAGATCGAGAAGGATTTCGGACAGAGCGTCGACATCCTGGTCAACAACGCCGGAATCATCAAGAGGATCCCCATGACTGAAATGTCGGCCGAGGATTTCAGGCAGGTCATTGACATCGACCTCACCGCCGCGTTCATCGTCTCCAAGGCCGTGCTCCCCGCGATGATGGAGAAGAGGAAGGGCAAGATCATAAACATCTGCTCCATGATGAGCGAGCTGGGACGCGAGACCGTCAGCGCATACGCCGCGGCCAAGGGTGGCCTGAAGATGCTGACACGCAACATCTGCTCGGAGTACGGGAAATACAACATCCAGTGCAACGGACTGGGGCCCGGATACATCGCCACGCCGCAGACCGCACCCCTGAGGGAGAGGCAGCCCGACGGGTCAAGGCATCCGTTCGACAGCTTCATTGTCGCCAAGACGCCCGCCGAGAGATGGGGAACGACGGAGGACCTCCAGGGACCGGCGCTGTTCCTGGCCTCGGATGCGAGCGATTTCGTCAACGGTCAGATACTGTATGTGGACGGAGGAATCCTTGCCTACATCGGCAGGCAGCCCTGAGCCTGAAGGTCGGGGGAACATCGTGGGCCTGCTCCCGGATCATTCTCCGGAGTAGGCCCGTTCTATGTATCCAAGACTTTCACGGAGGGTTTCCGTATTGAAATTCTCCAGCGTCATGGGTACGTTGTCGACCTTGTATTTCTTATAGATGCCGAAGATCGTCTTCCACGGCATGAGGCCTTCGCCGATGGCGATGTTGCCTTTTTTGACGGGGCCGGTTGCGTAGGGGTAGTTGGGCATGGAATCGGCCCAGACGAAATCCTTCAGGTGCATGGCGCGGATATACGGTGCCAGCATGGCGACGGCCTCGTCATACCAGCTGTGGAAGTCGTCTACCCCCTTGATGGGCATGATGTTGACAGCATCGAATAGGCAGCGCAGGTTGGGCGACCTGAAGGTCTCCATGACACGGAACATGCGCTCGGGTGTGTCGACGGTGTTCTTGTCGGCGACGGCCTCGATCGCCATGACGACGTTGTTTTTCACGGCCTTGTTCAACAGCCGTTCCACTATTTTCAGGAATCGGGCCCAGTTCTTCTCCGTCCAGGTCTCCTCGCAGCGGATGTTCCGGGGATCGAGGGAACCGGTTTCCGTGGCCACCAGGCCAGCTCCCAGGCTGTTGGCCACCTCGATGCCGTTCTCGAATTTGGAGAGCTCGGACTCCAGGACATCGGGGTCCGGATGTACGGGATTGATGTAGCATCCGAGGATGGCGACCCGGATGCCGTGTCCGGCCAGGTCGTGCCGGACGGATGAGGCCCATTCCTGTGTGAGCGGTCTGGGGGCATCGTCCAGAGCCTTGTAGGGGGCGAAATGCAGGCAGGCGTTTTCGCGGAAGGAAGAAGCCAGTTCGGCGATTTCCCGCGCGCATCCGAATTTCCGTCCGAAGTCGTGTGTTCTGAATCCAAGGTCCAACATGGGTTCAGAATATCCCGCAAATGGTCGTTATTGCAAACAAATTGTGCGGTTTTGGACATTGAGCGCGCGCGGGGCGCGTGGTAAGTTTGAGGCATAACGGAATAATAGGAGTATGGATATGGATATCAGATATTCGACAGGCAAGGAGCCTTTCAAGAGGATGACAACGGAGGAACTCAGACAGGAGTTCCTGATCACGGACATGTTCAGGGCCGACGACATCAGTGCCGTCTATTCGCATGTGGACAGGATCGTGACCATGGGCGCGATGCCGGTGAGGGAGGAGGTCGCCCTGGACAGGAACATCGATCCGTGGAAGAACTTCGGAGTCACCTACGTTCTTGAGAGACGTGAGCTGGGAACCATCAACATCGGCGGACCCGGACGCGTGGTCGCCGACGGAACAGAGTACAGGATGAACCACTGGGACGGACTCTATCTTCCGATGGGAACCAAGGATGTGAAGTTCGCTTCGGATGATCCGGAGAATCCCGCGAGGTTCTTCATCTGCACCACGCCCGCCCATACACCCAAGCCCGCCACCCATGTCCCGTATGAGAAGGCCATCCACAAGCATCTGGGCTCACAGGCGACCAGCAACGAGAGGACGATCAACCAGTACCTGCATCCGGATGTCCTGGATACATGCCAGCTCTCCATGGGACTGACCCATCTTGAGGACGGATCGGTCTGGAACACGATGCCGATGCACACACATGAGAGAAGGATGGAGGTCTATTTCTATTTCGACATCCCCGAGGACAACGTGGTGTTCCACTTCATGGGCGAGCCTGACCAGACCCGCCACATCGTCATGCACAACTACGAGGCCGTGATCAACCCCTCGTGGTCGGTCCATGCCGGATGCGGAACAAGCAACTATACGTTCATCTGGGCCATGTGCGGTGAGAACAGGGCCTACGACGATCAGGACTGGATAAAGACCGAGGAGATCGGGTAAGACCCGCCGGGCAACGGTCGGAGAATAAGGAAAACTGATATATCACAACCGACAGAACATGCGACGAACGCGATAAATTGAGATAGTGAAGAATTTTTTTTCTTTTTCCAACTAATATATCAGTTGCATTTTGACGGTTATCGTACTAACATTGGGACAGGAGGAACTTCCAGTATGTTCAAGACGACAGACGGACGTGTTTTCGACGTCTACAAGGATTCGGTCCATGACGACCTCTTCATGGTCGCCGCCGAAGACCGTGATTATTTCGTTGCGGATCCCGCCCTGGGATTCGAAGGTGAGGAGATCGAGGCAGGATGTGAGGTCTGCAAACTGAGGAAATGGGTCCTGGCTCCGCTCACACACGCGAATGCGGAGAAGATGCGTGCCCTCTATCCGTTCACAGCTCCGTCGAGGGTCCTGGACCGCGACAAGACCATGGGAGTCGGGGACAGGCTCGGAATCGCGACCGACGGTCACCTCAGGGTCTTCAAGGAGTACAGCCAGATCACTCCGATCCTCTCCCAACAGTCAATCCGCGAGCTGAACCTGACCAACAGGACATTCGCCGATGTCATCGACAGCGCATCGTTCGCTGTCTTCCGCTGCGGCTACACCGGTGGCTGGGGTGCCGACGGTGACCACGTCAAGACGGCGTCGGAAGTCAGCTATGCCATTGAGAGCGGATGCACCATGATCACACTCGACTGTAGCGAGCAGATCGACAACACCATCGACGGTCTTTCAAAGGCCGAGGTCGATGCCAAATATGTCAAGAACGATGAGCTCGAGGCTATCTACCTCAACAAGAGCTTCGATGTCGGAGAGGGAGTGACGATCTCATTCGACGAGGAACTGTACAAAAGAACCGTCCTCATCTACTGCGAGGCCATCGAACATGCGACAGACATCTTCTTCAACCTTGTCGCAAAGGACGGCAGGCAGGTCGCCGATTTCGAGGTCTCCATCGACGAGACCATGACGCCGACCCTGCCGGCGCAGCACTTCTTCGTCGCCAACGAGCTGACAAGAAGGGGAGTCCGTGTCTCGACCGTCGCACCGAGATTCTGCGGCGAGTTCCAGAAGGGAATCGACTACATAGGGAATCTGGACCAGTTCGCCGCGGAGATGAAGATCCATGCGGCCATCTCAAGGCATTTCGGCTACAAGATCTCCATCCACAGCGGTTCGGACAAGTTCTCCATCTTCCCGGCGGCGGGAAAGGAGACCAGGGGCAAGTTCCACCTCAAGACAGCCGGAACCAACTGGCTGGAAGCCATGAAGCTCGTGGCCATGAAGGACCCCGGTCTGTACAGGGAGGTCCACAAGTTCGCACTGACGGCTTTCAAGGCCGCTACCGCCTACTACCACGTGACCACCGACCTCACACGCATCCCGGATGTGGATACGGTCAGGGATGAGGACCTTCCGCTCCTGTTCGGCAACAACGACTCCAGGCAGCTGATCCACATAACCTACGGTCTGATCCTGAACGAGAAGAATCCGGACGGAAGCCTCAGGTTCCGTGACAGGCTCTACGGTCTTTGGAGGAAGTACAGGGACGATTATTCAGAGCTCCTGTTCAAGCACATAGGACATCACGCAAGCGCGATCCTGATGGAGGAATCAAGATGAGGCTGGATCTGAAGGGCATCGCGGATGCCTCTTCCCGGCAGCAGTGGCTCGACGCGGGCTACAGGCTTCCCGGGTACGATATCGAAATGATGAGGGAGAACACCCTCAAGGCTCCGAAATGGGTCCATTTCGGCGGCGGCAACATCTTCCGCATCTTCCTTGCGGCCAGGATGCAGGATCTTCTGGACAAGGGCCTGGCCGACAGCGGGATCATTGTCGGAGAGGGATTCGACCCCGAGGTCGTGGAGAAGGGCTATGCCCCGTACGACAACCTGAACATCAACGTCACGCTCAAGGCTGACGGTACCATGGACAAGGAAGTCTGCGCCTCCGTGGCTGATGCCATCGTCTGCAGCACGCAGAGACCCGACGACTGGAAGAGGTTCGTGGACATATTCACCAACCCCTCGCTCCAGATGGTCAGCTTCACGATCACGGAGAAGGGCTATGCCACATCTCCGTCCTACGTGCAGGAGGACATCCTCAGAGGTCCGGAGAAGTGCACAACCATATGCTGCATGGTCGTATCGCTCCTGAACGAGCGTTTCAAGGCCGGAGCCTTCCCCGTGGCGGTCGTCAGCATGGACAACTGCTCGCAGAACGGACTCAAGCTCTTCACCGGAGTCTCCACCATCGCCGGAAGATGGGCCCAGATGGGCATGGTATCGCAGGAATTCGTGGACTGGCTCTGCGATGAGAGCAAAGTCAGCTTCCCGTGGTCGATGATCGACAAGATCACACCCAGGCCCGATCCGACGGTCGCCAAGGTCATCGCCGGCGACGGAGTGGAGGACATGGATGTCATCGTCACCGCCAGAAGGTCCTATGTGGCGGCCTTCGTCAACTCCGAGGAGTGCGAATACCTGGTCGTCGAGGACAAGTTCCCCAACGGAAGGCCCGCTTTGGACAAGGCCGGCGTCTACTTCACCGACCGCGACACCGTGACCAAAGTCGAGCGCATGAAGGTCTGCACGTGTCTGAACCCGCTGCACACCGCCATGAGCGTCATGGGATGCCTTCTGGGCTACACCAGGATCTGCGACGAGATGAAGGACGAGGACATCGTGGCCTACATAAAGAGACTCGGCTATGTCGAGGGACTTCCGGTCGTCACGGACCCCGGGATCCTCTCACCCAGGTCTTTCATCGACGATGTCGTGTACAAGAGGCTTCCCAACCCGTTCATGCCCGACACACCGCAGAGGATCGCCACGGACACAAGCCAGAAGCTCGCCATCCGCTTCGGCGAGACCGTCAAGGAATACATCAGGACCGGTCTGGACCTCTCGTCACTGAAGGTCATCCCCGTCGTGCTGGCATCATGGATCCGCTACCTTCTTGCCGTGGACGACAACGGACAGCCCTTCGAACTCAGCCCGGATCCGCTTGCACAGTCCGCACATGCCGATATCGAGGACCTGGAGTTCGGAAAGCCCCTGAGGGGAGGCGAGCTCGACAGGATCCTCTCCAGGGAGGACATATGGGGCTACAATGTCCTTCAGTCACCGCTCAAGGATGCGGTCGTCAGGGCGTTCGAAAGCATGAACACAGGTTGCGGTGCGGTGCGCAGGACACTGCATGCGACAGTAAGTTGAATCATCGGAATACAAGGAGTTCATGATGCTCAAACTCAGAGAAAACAGCAAATACGATCTTGTCTGCCCCACCAGCATGGGTGTGAGGATAACGCCGGTCAACAGACTGCCCGTGCATACCAGCCGTCTGTTCGAGCTCCAGGCCACCAGCGCCGAGAGCAACGTCCTGAACGTCAGCGCGTCGCTCGGACTCAGGACAATGGTCCTGACATCGTTCGTCAAGGACAGCCCGATCGCCCAGTTCATCAAGGCAGAGCTCAGGTTCAGGAACATAGAGTACTGCGGACCTGAAGTGGAGCAGGGCGGAGCCTGGGGCTACAGGCACCAGTTCAACATCGCCGACAGCGGTTTCGGAAGCCGCGGACCCAGGGTCTGGAACGACAGGAGCGGAGAGGTCGGAAGAACGCTCAAGGCAGAGGACTTCGATCTTAAGAAGATATTCGAGGAAGACGGTGTGAGGATCCTCCACCTTTCAGGTCTGATCGCGGCCCTCAGCCATGAGACCACCATGTTCTGCCTGGACGTCGCAAGAGCGGCCAAGAAGAACGGAACCCTGATCTCGTTCGACCTCAACTACCGCGCATCGTTCTGGAAGGGCCGTGAGGCCGAGCTTTCCGCCGCATTCGGCGAAATCGCCTCGGTCGCGGACATCCTTGTCGGAAACGAGGAGGATTTCCAGCTCTGCCTCGGCATGAAGGGCCCGGAGGCCGGCGGAAAGGACCTTTCCAACAAGATCGGCCAGTTCAAGGGAATGATCGGCGAGGTCAAGAAGGCCTATCCGAACGCACAGGTCTACGCCACGACACTCAGGGAGGTCGTGAGCGCCAACGAGCACAACTGGGGCGCCCTGGTCAGCGTGGGCGACTCATGGTACGAGGAGCTTCCCAGACCGATCCAGGTCATGGACAGGATCGGCGGCGGCGACGGATTCGTCAGCGGTCTGCTCTATGCCATCCTCTCCGGCAAGGCCGAGGAGGAATGGATCAGGTACGGCTGGGCGGCGGGAGTTCTGGCCGCAACAGTCCTTTCTGACTACGGTACGCCGGCCGACGAGGACCAGCTGATGTCCATCTACAAGGGCAACGCGAGAGTCAAGCGCTGATATAAAAGGAGTTTATCATGGCAAAGAAAGCGGATATTGGATTGATCGGACTTGCCGTCATGGGCGAGAACCTCGTCATGAACATGGAGTCCAAGGGCTTCACGGTCGCAGTCTACAACCGGACGGTCTCCAAGGTCGACGACTTCGTCGGCGGCCGCGCCAAAGGCAAGAACATCATAGGATGCCACAGCATACAGGAGCTTGCCGACAATCTGGAGAGACCCAGGAAGGTCCTCCTCCTGGTCAAGGCCGGCCAGCCCGTCGACGACTTCATCGAAAAGCTTCTCACGGTTCTTGAGCCGGGCGATGTCATCATCGACAGCGGGAACAGCCATTTTCCCGACACCATCAGAAGATGCGCATATGTCGAGTCCAAGGGCCTCCTCTACATCGGAACCGGAATCTCCGGCGGTGAGGAGGGCGCCCTGAAGGGTCCTTCCATGATGCCCGGCGGATCGCCTGAGGCCTGGCCCCTGGTCAAGCCGATCTTCCAGGCCGTCTGCGCCAAGGTCGAGGACGGAAGCCCCTGCTGCGACTGGGTCGGCAACGGCGGTGCCGGACATTTCGTCAAGATGGTCCACAACGGGATCGAGTACGGCGACATGCAGCTCATCTGCGAGGCCTACCAGCTCATGAAGGACCTCCTGGGAATGACGCCCGACGAGATGCACGAGGTGTTCACGCAGTGGAACAGCACTGAGCTGGACAGCTATCTGATCCAGATCACAAGCGAGATCCTCGCCAAGAAGGACGAGGACGGACAGCCCCTGGTCGACAGGATCCTGGACACCGCAGGCCAGAAGGGAACAGGCAAGTGGACGGGAATCGCCGCCCTTGACGAGGGTGTCCCCCTCACGCTGATCGGGGAAGCTGTGTTCGCCCGCTGTCTCTCCGCCATGAAGGCCGAGCGTGTGGAGGCCTCCGGAGCATACAAGGTCGTCCGCGGGAAATACGACGGCGACAAGGCACAGATGATAGAGGATATCCGCAAGGCGCTTCTGGCATCCAAGATCATCTCCTATGCCCAGGGTTACGTGCTGATGAGGGCCGCCGCGAAGAACTACGGCTGGCAGCTCAATTACGGCGGAATCGCCCTGATGTGGAGAGGCGGATGCATCATCAGGTCCACTTTCCTGGGAAAGATCAAGGAAGCCTATGACAGGAACCCCGAGCTTTCCAACCTGCTTCTGGACCCGTACTTCAAGTCCCTGATCGAAAGCCTTGTACCGTCATGGAGGAAGGTCGTCGCCAACGCCGCGCTCTGCGGAATCCCGACGCCGGCGTTCTCCAGCGCACTGAGCTATTTCGACGGCTACACCACCGACAGGCTGCCGGCCAATCTCCTGCAGGCGCAGAGGGACTACTTCGGAGCCCACACATATGAAAGGACAGACGCACCTCGCGGACAGTTCTTCCATACCAACTGGACGGGTGAGGGTGGTTCCACCTCGGCTTCCACCTACAACGCCTGATGGGGAAAGGCAATGCTGACTGAAAAAGAGATAAGGGACATGGTCGTGGCGGCGCTGGAACAGCGCAAGCCCAAGAACGTGCTCATGGTCGTTCCCGACTACACGAGGTGCTTCTCCAACGCCGGCCTGATCGCGAACATCGCCTACCACTGGTGCGTGGAGAACAATGTGGGGGTCGAGCTCCTGGAAGCCCTGGGAACACATGTGCCCATGACGGAAAGGGAGATCAGGGCCATGTACGGCGACATCCCCCTGGACAAGTTCCACGGCCACGACTGGCGCAACGACGTGGAGAACATAGGGGAGGTGCCCGCATCATTCGTGGAGGAGGTCACAGAGGGCCTCTGGAAGAAGGGCGTCGCCGTCGAGGTCAACAGGATGGTCCTGGACCCGGCTTATGACCTTGTCCTTTCCATCGGACAGGTCGTCCCCCATGAGGTGATAGGCATGGCCAACCAGGCCAAGAACCTCTTCGTCGGAGCCGGCGGGTCGGACATGATCAACCAGAGCCACATCATCGGTGCCGTCTACGGCATGGAGAGGATGATGGGACGCGACTTCACGCCTGTCAGGAGGATATTCGACTATGCCTATGAGCATTTCCTCTCCAAGAGGGCCGACATCCTCTGGATGCTGACGGTGTGCACCGCACCGGACGATGTGATACAGACACACGGCCTGTTCATCGGAGAGGGACGCAAGCCCCTTGAGGATGCCGTCGCCCTGGCGCAGGAGAAGAACATCGATTACGTCGATACCGGAATCAAAAAGTGCGTGGTCTACCTCAATGAGAACGAGTTCCACAGCACATGGCTGGGCAACAAGGCCATCTACCGCACCCGCATGGCCATCGCGGACGGGGGTGAGCTGATAGTCCTGGCTCCGGCTGTGGACAAGTTCGGCGAGGACAGGACAAACGACGCGCTGATCCGCAAATACGGATACAAGGGCCGTCTCCACACTCTGGAGCTGCTGAACGCGAACGAAGACCTCCAGGCCAACATGGGTGTGGCGGCGCATCTGATCCACGGCTCCAGCGACGGACGTTTCTCCATCACCTATGCCGTGCGCGACATATCGCAGAAAGAGATCGAGGATGCCGGCTTCAGGGCCGCTTCCTATGATGATATGGTGAAAAAGTACGATCCCTCGAAGCTCAGCTACGGATACAACACCGTCGACGGCGAGGAGATATTCTACATCCCGAATCCTGCTCTGGGTCTTTGGATCAACAGAGAGAAATTCAATTCCTGAGGAGACCTGCATGAAAGCGTTCCTTGACGACAACTTCCTTCTGGGCAACACGTGCGCCGAAAGGCTGTACCATGAATATGCGAAGCAGATGCCGATTTTCGACTACCACTGCCATCTCATCCCCAAGGAGATAGCGGAGAACAAGCGCGAACCGAGCATCACCAGCGCCTGGCTCTACGGCGACCACTACAAGTGGCGCCAGATGCGCACCAACGGCTACGACGAGAAGGAAGGGGATGATTTCCAGCGCTTTCTGAACTACGCCGACACCGTCGCCCATGCGATCGGGAATCCCCTGTATCACTGGTCCCATCTGGAGCTCCAGAGGTTCTTCGGGATAAAGACCCCGCTTTCGCCCGCGACGGCACGGCAGATCTACGACGAGGCCAACGCGAAGCTCGCATCCGACCCGACCCTGGATGCCTACGGGATATTCCGCAAGTTCAACGTGTACGCTGTGGGAACCACGGACGACCCTGTGGACTCGCTTGAATACCATCAGGCCATCAGGAAGGCGGGCAAGACGGACACCAAGGTCATACCGTCGTTCAGACCCGACAAGGCAATGAACATCGATGCCGCCGGTTTCAACGACTACATCGACAGACTTGCTGCCGCGTCCGGTGTGGGGATCTCATCGGCCGCCGATGTCATGAGCGCGCTGTCCAGGAGGCTGGACTGGTTCACTGCCAACGGATGCCTGGCATCCGACCATGCGATCATCGTTCCGCCGTATGCACCTGCGACCGATGCCAAGGTCAACGAGGTCTTCCTCAAGGCCAGGTCAGGAAAGGCCGTGACCGCGGAGGAGGCCGAAATCT
>JBGUMQ010000036.1:0-14321 GCA_045116915.1 Sphaerochaetaceae bacterium
ACGAACTACAGGTTCAACCTGGGCGCCACCGGGAACAAGGTGGATCTTGAGAGGAAGATCCTGAGCGATGTCCTGAAGATGAAGGAATGCGACGGAATCATCGTCGAGGGTTCCAAGACAGGATTCCCGAATCCGAACATCGGCCTGTACACCAAGCTTCAGGAGATGGGGATCCCCGTGCTGTTCCTGCACTGCGCCTATCAGGAATTCCCGGATGCCGTGGTCGTCGGAATGGACGACAAGGCGGGCGGAAGGATCGCGGCCAGGCGCCTGGTGGACCAGGGATGCCGGAAGATCATGGGCATCTTCAAGTCCGACGACCGCCAAGGTCTTCTGCGTTATGCGGGATTCACCGAAGGCCTTCTGGAGTCCGGCATGGGTCTGGGCACTTCGGAAGTCAGATGGTACACCACGGAGGACATGGCCGACCGCGGGATGGAGCTGGACCGCAACATGATAGAGGTCATCCTGAACTCGGGGACCGACGGAATCGTATGCTACAACGACCAGGTCGCATCCATGGTGGTCAGGGATTTCACCCGAAACGGTTACCCGCTTCCGAAGCTGATGAGTTTCGACGACAGCTACCTGTGCAGGAACTCCGCAGTCCCGTTCGAGTCGCTCGGACACAGGAAGGAGGAGCTGGGCGTCATAGCCGCCCACAAGATCCGCAACATGGTCGAGGGTAAGAAGGAGACCTCCGTGTTCCTCGACTGGATCGTCTAGCCTCTCTGTCCGATCCTGTATTCCCTGGGCGTCATGGAGAACATGCGCCGGAAAAGCCTGTAGAAGAAGCTTATGTTCTCGTAACCTATGTTGAGCGCGATGTCGTCGATCGTCAGGTTCGTGTTCGCCAGCATGAAACAGGCCTGGTTCATCCGCTTTTTCTCCAGAAGGCTTTTGAATGTACTGCCTGTCTGTCTTTTTATTATGCGCGACAGGGTGCAGACATCGGTGCGGTTCCTCTCTGCCGTTTCCTGAAGCGTGGCCTTGGGATAGAACTGGTCTATGTACCTGAGGACCTCGAGGGTCACGCCCTGTTCGTATGAATTCTGCGCCACCTTGATCCTGTCCGAATGGTTGACCAGCGACAGGAACAGAAGGCTCATGGTCAGGCGGTCCAGGCTGCGCTTGTTGGGCTCGTCCGTGAGCAGGTTCCAGATGAGGTTTTCAATAAGGTTCTGGACTGGTACGATTCCCCCGGCATTGAAGTAGAGGTAGTTGGATGACGATCCCTGCCTGGTGAGACAGCCGACGATGAAATCCTTGAGCGGATTCTCCTCGGCATAGATCATGCGGAAGGACTCGTCGAAGAAGCTCGGGAGTATCATGAAGTTCACTGCAAGATCGGACTCTCCGGCGGGCATGATCTCCTGCGTGGCGTGCTGGTTCAGGAAAAGGAGGTCTCCCTGGCCGAGCACCAGCTTCTCGCCGTCGATTAAGTGCGTCGTGCTTCCCTGCGCCATGTATATGAGCTCCACATAGTTGTGGGTATGCTTCGGGAAGTGGACGAAACGCGTGTGGGGACGGATGTCAATCTGCTTTCCGTTGTCCAGCACCCTGGAAGAGTCGATCTCCGTGCTGCTTTCGTGCGAGTAGTAGAGTTCCCGGTTGATTCCGGAACCCTGTTCAAGTATGGCCTTTTCCTCTTCCGTGATCCTTCCTAGCTTTCCGAGCAGTTCCGCGTTCATGTGCCCATTCTATCCTTTGGATGGTGATGATGCAAGAAAGGACAGTTTTTTATTTTCTTTCGGACATTTCAAAGGGCTTATCCATACTTTACGATTGGACATGGAAAAAAGGAGTCTGGCAATGAAAGACAGCGAAAGATATGCATACGCCATGGAAAGGTACTCACGCCTGGGTGTGGATACCGAAAGGGCAATCGGGATTCTGAAGGATGTGCCGGTCAGCCTCCACTGCTGGCAGGGAGATGACGTCAGAGGATTCGACACCGATCCGGACAAGCCGCTCACGGGCGGAATCCAGACCACGGGCAACTATCCCGGCAGGGCACGCACGCCCGGGGAACTGATGCAGGACATCGACGAGGTCCTGAAGCTGATTCCCGGCAGACCCAAGATGAACCTCCATGCCTCCTATGCCATATTCGATGACGGACATTGGGCCGACAGGGACAAACTGGAGCCGAAGCATTTCAGCAAGTGGGTGGATTTCTGCAAGGCTCGCGGCCTGGGCTGTGACTTCAACCCGACGTTCTTCAGCCATGAGAAATGCGATCCGCTCACGCTATCGTCAGCGGATGAGGAAACCAGACGTTTCTGGATAAACCACGGAAAGGCATGCATCCGCATTTCTCAGTATCTTGCCGATGAGCTTGGCCAGAAGTGCGTGATGAACATCTGGACGGGAGACGGTTTCAAGGACATCCCCGGCGACAGGATCGGACCCAGGAGGCGCTACAGGGAGAGCATCGACGAAATCCTGAGCGAGCCCTACGATTTCAGCAAGGTGAAGCCCTGTATCGAGTCGAAGGTATTCGGAATCGGTGTCGAGGCATACACAGTGGGCAGCGCGGAGTTCGCACTGAGCTATGCCGCATTCAACAGGGACAAGTGCATCCCCTTGATGGACAACGGCCACTACCATCCCACGGAGGTCGTCTCCGACAAGATCCCGGCGATGCTGGCGTTCTTCGACGAGATCGCCCTCCATGTGACGCGCCCCATACGCTGGGACAGCGACCATGTGGTCCTGTTCGACGACGAGACAAGGGAGATCGCGCGTGAGATCGTACGCTGCGGAATAAACAAGATGGACATCGCACTCGATTATTTCGATGCCTCCATCAACCGCATTTCGGCATGGGTCACCGGATACCGCAATGTGCAGAAGGCTTTGCTTTTCGCCCTGCTTCAGCCGGAAGAGGAACTGAAACGGCTTCAGGACGGGCAGGATTTCACGAAACTCATGGCCGTCCAGGAGGAGCTCAAGGTCCTTCCGTTCGGAGACGTGTGGGACGAGTACCTCAGGCGTTGCGGCAAACCCGCGGACGGTGTATGGTTTGCTGAGATTGAGAAGTACGAGAGGGAAGTGCTCTCGAAGAGAGGTTGAACATGGATACAAGACTCAGCAGGGATTTCACGAAGACATGTACGGACGGCTGGCTCCAGGGCTGGCATGAGCGCAACGGAGGCAACCTGTCATACCGCATGAAAGGACAGGAAATCGAGGAAGTGAAGGCGCTGATGCATTTCGACGGGGAGTGGAAGGACATCGATGCCTGCGTTCCCGGCCTTGCGGGAGAGTACTTCATGGTCACCGGTTCGGGAAAGTACTTCCGCAATGTCGAGCTGGATTTCGAGGCCAACGTATGCATCCTGCGCGTGGACGAAACGGGAACGAAGTATCAGGTAGTCTACGGCCTTGTGAACGGGGGAAGGCCCACCAGCGAGCTTCCGTCCCATCTGATGAACCTCGAGGTCCTCAAGAAGCGTGATGCCGACATCCGCGTAGTATACCACGCCCATCCCGCGAATACAGTCGCGCTGACATTCGTCCTTCCACTGGACGACGTCGTGTTCACACGCGAGATCTGGGAGATGGAGACCGAATGTCCCGTGGTGTTCCCGCAGGGAATCGGAGTCGTCCCCTGGATGGTCCCGGGCAAGCGCGAGATCGGAGAGAAGACGTCCGAGATAATGAAGACCCGCAACGTCGCAGTATGGGCGCACCACGGCATGTTCGTCTGCGGAAAGGACTTCGACGAGGCGTTCGGCCTGATGCACACCGTGGAGAAGGCCGCCGAGATCCTCGTGAAGGTCATGAGCATGTCGGACAGGAAGCTCAACACGATCACACCGGAGAATTTCCGTGCACTGGGCGGGCCGTTCGGCGTGAAGCTCGATGAGAAGTATCTCTATGAGAAGAAGTGACTGTGCCCTTGCCATAGACATCGGAGCCTCTTCCGGACGTCACATCCTGGGATGGATGGAAAACGGGAAACTATGCACCGAAGAGGTCTACAGGTTCGGCAACGGTGTTAAAAACCTCGACGGACATTTGGTCTGGGACATCGACAGCCTTGTGTACGAAGTGCACAAAGGCATAGATACCGCCCTTGGACTTGCGGATGTGAAGAGCCTTTCGATCGACACCTGGGGTGTGGACTACGTTCTTCTGAGAGGTTCCGAAGAGCTGCGTCCGGTGTACGCCTACAGGGACGGAAGGACTGCATCCGCAATAGAGAAGGCACATGGGATTGTCCCGTTCGCCGAGCTCTACAGCCGCACCGGCTGCCAGTTCCAGAGCTTCAACACCATCTACCAGCTCTACGACGATCTTGCAAACGGCAGGCTCGACGGGGTGACGGACTTCCTGATGATCCCGGAGTACCTGATGTACAGGCTCACGGGTAACAAGGTGAAGGAGTTCACCAACGCGACGACCACAGGCCTTGTCAACCACGAGACACTGGAGTTCGACATGGAGGTCATCGGAAGGCTCGGTCTTCCGGCTTGTCTTTTCCCCAGGCTCCACAGACCCGGAGAGGTTGTGGGCACATACAAGGGTATCGATGTCATTCTCTGCGCCACCCATGATACCGCAAGTGCCGTGGAGGGCATCCCCATGGTCGGCAATCAGCTCTACCTCTCAAGCGGGACATGGAGCCTGCTTGGAGTGAAGACCGGACGTCCCCTGACTGACGTGAACAGCATGAAGGCCAACTGGTCCAATGAGGGCGGGGTCGGTTACAACCGCTACCAGAAGAACATCATGGGCATGTGGCTGGTCAACCGGCTACGGACGGAGCTCTGTCCTTCGGAAGACTTCGGGGACATCGTCTCCAAGGCGCAGCAGAGTGCATTCGACGATGTCCTGGATGCCGATGATGCCTCACTTCTTTCACCAAAGAGCATGAAAGAGGCATTCGATTCGCTTCTCGGTCATGTGCCGGAGAGCAGGTACGATTATTTCCGTTGCGCCTACAGGTCCCTGGCCCTGTCCTATGCCAAGGCCATCAGGGAACTGGAGGAGAACACAGGGAAACAGTATTCCGAACTCTACATCGTGGGAGGCGGAGCGAAGAACGCCTTCCTCAACCGCCTTACGGAAGAGGCCACGGGAAAGAAGGTCGTGGCCCTGCCCATTGAGGCAACCGCAATCGGTAATCTGAAGATACAGATAGACAGAAACTGAACAACAGGAGAACACGCATGAGGAAATCAATCAGAGTCGCACTGGTTCTGTGTATGCTGGCCGCTGTGGTCGCACCTGTGGCCGCGCAGTCGATCAAGGAGGTTTCGGCTTCGGAACCTGCGGTCATCACGGAGTACACCATCCGTTTCGATCTCAACACGACTCCGTTCGACACGACGGATGACGAGCTTTTCGAGTATGAGGTATCGGGCTACGACGAATATTGGCAGCCTGTCACGGAGATGAGGAAGTCTGTTCTTACCGTCCCGTACAGCGAGAATGCCTATATCTCCTCATCGATCGTACCGCCTGCACGTGAGGGCTATGTCTTCGCCGGATGGCAGACACGCCCTGTTGTGACGGAAGACGATCTGGTCAACGGAGTCTCTCCGTACCTCTGGCTTTTCGGAACCCAGTCAAGCTATGGCGACGAGTCGGTCGTGATGCCGATCAGCGGAATGGAATCCCTGGACGGGAACGGTGTGGGCACTCTGTACGCCCGTTGGGTCGAGGTCAAGGACATCGCTACGGAAGAGGAGCTTTTCGCCATCGCGGATGACCTGTACGGAGCATACCGTCTGGTCGCCGACATCCAGCTTTCAGAGGAATGGACGCCCGTGGGTCTCTATTTCAGCAATTACGAGCTCTATGCCCCCGAATGGTGGACTTATGCCTTCCGCGGAAGCTTCGACGGAAACGGACACTCCATCAGCGGCCTCTATGTTGGAGGGTCATCGGTTGATGTGGGCAAATATCAGGCTTCTGATGCCGTATGGCACAATGACGGAAACCGTGCGGACGGATGTGCAGCCATGTTCGGAGCCATCAGTTCGGCATCCATCAGCAATCTGACACTCGAGAGTCCCTATATCGATGTCACGGGAGACAACGCTTCGCATGGCGATTACATCTATGCCGCTCCTCTTGCCGCTTTCGACATGAACTCCTCGATCCTCAACGTGACTGTCATCAATCCGAGCGTTGTCGTCGAGTGCTATGATGACGGTATTTCCAATCTTTCAAGCGTCTTTGCATCTCTGTCAGGCATGATTGCCGGCGGATGGAACGACACCCTGACATACTGCAATGTCGTCGGCGGAGCAGTGAGCATCTATTCGGATACGGTCCGTTCACACGGCGGTGAGTACTACGTCGGCGGTCTGGTCGGTGAGTGCTATTCCACGATGGTCGCCTGCTATTCGTCAGCCGAGATCTGCACGACCGTCAACGATCTCTGCGAAAGCGCGGATGATGCCTCTCTCAAGGTCCTGACCGGAGCTCTTTCCGGAGCCAGCACCGTGACGATGTACTCCGGTTCCGATTCAATCATCACTGTTGCCGTATCCAAGCCTGTCGGAGCTTCAAGCGTGAACGTCGGTGCACTTTCCGGTGCCCAGCGCTATCTGACTTCAAGCGACAACACCCTCAAGGCAGACATCACCACCGATTGTCAGCTGGATCCCGAAAAGGGTAGCCTGAATGTCGGAGCGGCCTGCGGACAGATCGATGTGTTCTATGCCCTGCAGATCCTGATGTATACTCCCGTCGCCACGGCCGGAGTCTCCGACAGCATCGCGGACGTGACCGTCGACGGTGAGAAGACGGATGTCATGATCGCCCGTGTCCCGGAGCTCGACGGAATGCCGCTCGGCTGGATCAACAAGGGAGACTACCAGATTGTCGAGGGCTACGTCGCCCCTTCCAACATCGAGGCTGTCGCCGCCAAGTACGGCAGCTACCTTCCTGTGGAGTATCTGCAGGACGGAATCATCTGGATCCAGTACTGATCATCACACAGAGGCCTGTATCACCGTACAGGCCTTATGTTTTCTGGATAACGGAGTTGTTCAATGAGATTTTCAGAGATAATGCAGGCGGCGTCTGACTTCTGGCGCCCTAACAGATATGAGCTGAAACCCTATCTTCTCAATGACGGAGAAAAACATCCGTTTGCAGTGATCTGTCCTGGCGGCGGATACAGCATGGTATGCTCTTTCGTGGAAGGGAAGCCCATAGCGGAAGCGCTGAACAGGAAAGGGTTCCATGCATTTGTCGTCTATTATCGGACAAGAAAGAAGGCGGGTTTTCCCAATCCCCAGGAAGATCTCAAGCGCGCAGTCTGCGAGATCATTGAGAACGCGGACAAGTGGAACATCGATTTAAAAGGGTGGTCTCTCTGGGGCAGTTCCGCAGGCGGTCATCTGGCTGCAAGCTATTGCGCGGAAGAATGGTGCCAACCCAAGCCTGCTGTACTGATACTCAGCTACCCTGTCGTTTCCATGGGAGAAAAGACGCATCCGGATACACGAAGGAATCTTCTGGGAGAGAAGCCGGATTGCTCCATGATTGAAAGGCTTTCGGCGGAAAAGAATGTTATAGCGGGTTTTCCGCCTACATTTATATGGAACGGTACGGCAGACAAGGACGTAGACCCGGCCAACAGCAGATTGCTTGCGGCTGCTCTGAAGCATGCAGGTATCGTTCATAGGGCCGAGGAATATGAAGGTATCGGCCATGGAGTGGGTCTTGCGAAGGGAACGGATGCGGAAGTCTGGTTCGACCATGCAGTTGAGTTCTGGCAGATGAACCGATAAGAGACAATCAACAATAAGCAGAAGGCCGATGGATATTTCCTCGGTCTTTTATTTTACTTTGAATATGGTGGTTCTTTCTCGGCAGCCATAAGATTGTCCCAGCTGAAATCATCGGTATCAGTAGTTTCGGGTTTTCTGTTCCTTGGCTTACCGTATTCTCTATACATTGCTTCCGTGGATATTACCCACTGCTTTCCATATTTGCAGCAATCAACACCTGCTTTAAGCTTTCCATAGGAAAGGGCTTTTCTGAGAGTGCTTTCGTTGAGATTCCATATAGTTGATGCATCACTGAAGGCCATAAGCCCATTGAATGAATTATCCAGGGTCTTTCCGTTGGCCCAGATTTCGTTTGCAGAGAGATCAATGTCGTCATTCCAGACAACCCCATAACCGCCGGCATCGATCTTAGCCTTTGAAAAAAGACCGGGGTTGGTCTTGAAGGTTTTGAATACTTCATGTTTATAAAATAAACGAGACACATCATATTTCTTGACTGTCCCATCATCGAACTGCGCAATCAGTTCCAGATTTGATGTCGTACTCAAACTTCTGATCAGATGAAAAACAAAGCCGTCCATTTCTCACTCCAAAGGTTTAATCTTCTTGAATTTCTGCGTTTCCCAGACTTCTTCTATTTCAGAAGAATGGAGCAATACCCATTCTTTTACAAGACATTTTGCATTATGAGGCAAATCTCCAGACAGAACATCTCCATCGGAGATTTTGAACGTAGCAGCCTTCGAGCCATATTTCGCGTGAATATGAGGAGGATTATGCTCCTTTTCATCGAAATACATTCTTATTGTAATACCATAGAACCTCGACAACTCAGGCATCGCATACACCTCCTTATTAAAGCGCTATATCACGATACAATGATATCACGATATAGTGATATTGTCAAGGTTCTGTAATTAGGTTTTCTCAGTTTTTCGATTCGGCTAGCATCAAGGCCATGCGGTAGACCCGTGTGGCGTTGGCCAGAAGCTGCGCTCTGGTAAGCCTGCCTTCCTTCAGACCTTTGAGCATGGCCTTGTGATCCGCCGGTCCGCCCGGCATGACAAGGTCGTTCCCTGCCGCCGCGATCCTTGCGGAATCGGGAGCAGGGTATTTCTTCTTGCCGAAGTTCAGCGCCCCGATGATCCAGTCGGTCATCACGATTCCCTTGAAACCGAACTCGGCGCGAAGGATGTCCTCCGCAAGGTCACGACACTCGGATGTATGGACTCCGTTGATGAGGTTGTAGCTTGTCATCAGCGCGTGCGGCTGGCTGTCCCTGACAGCGATCTCAAAACCTTTCAGGTAGATCTCCCTCATGGCTCTTTCACTGACGACGCTGTTGTTGCCGTAGCGGTTCGTCTCCTGGTTGTTCGCAGCGAAGTGCTTGATGGTGGTTCCGCGTCCGGGGTGCTTCTGCACACCGCGTGTGATTGCAGCAGAGAAATAGCCTGATATCAGAGGATCTTCTGAAAAATACTCGTAATTGCGGCCACAGCGGATATCGCGGTGGATGTTCAGCGCAGGTGCCAGCCAGAGGTGGACACCGAAGCGTTCCATCTCGTCTCCGACAATATCACCGCATTTCTCCGCAAGTTCAACGTTCCAACTCTGTGCCAGCGCCGTGCCGATGGGAATGGCGGTGCAGTTCTGTTCGTGGATTTCTCCTGTGGCGGGGCCTTTCTTCTCGAAGAGCTTCAAGAAGAAGGCTGCAGGAGCGGGCATGAGCTCCATCACGCTTTCGGGCATGGTTTGTCCTACGGGATGCACGCCGTCCTCGTCGCGGGTGTACTGGCGGCAGATGCGCAATCCGGCAGGGCCGTCGGCCATGACTATGGCAGGGATTCCACGGTCTATGAATGCACGTGCTGTTTCTCCGGCACCGCCGACGACGGACTGGGCCGCTTCTCCGACGACGCTTCTGGATCCGTTGTCCCTGAAGGCTCCGATGTTCATGAGACACAGTTCTGAGTCTGAAAGACCCTCGATAATCGGATCGACCTCGTGCCTGAGCTCGTAATCGACCGTCTCCGTTATGAATGAAGAAGAATCGAGTTCAAGCACAGGAATGTCGGAGGGCAGTTCCTCCTTCGGAAGGGTCTGGGGTTTCCAGTCTTCGAATGTCGGTTTACCGAGGGCATTCCTCACTTTCCTCACGATGACTTCGTCATCCAGACGCACCACTGCCACAGGCTGTGTGCTGCGGCTCGAGTTGCCCAGCCTGAGTACATAGTCACCGGGTTCAAGGATCCATGCCGCACGGCTTTCATCATAGGATGCAAGATCCCTGATATCGAACGAAAGCGTAAGGGTCTGTTCTTCACCCGCCTTGAGTTCTTTTGTCTTCGCAAACGCCGCCAGTGCCTGGTAGGGCTTGTCCAACTTGCCGGAAGGAGCGGAAACGTACAGCTGTACGACTTCCTTTCCGGATGTCTTGCCTGTGTTCTCCACACATGCCTTTACACTGACATTTCCATCATCCTGTACGGCTTCGCCTGCACGCACATCGAATGTCGTGTAACTCAGTCCGTATCCGAACGGGAACAGGGGTTCTTTCTCCACACTGTCAAAGTAGCGGTAGCCTACGTAGATTCCCTCTTTGTAGTTTGTGTCGAACCGGTCACCGAAATCCCCGATGGTCTGGTAGTCGTTCCATGCGCTCCATGTGGTGGTGAGCTTTCCCGACGGGGTGCTCTTTCCAAGCACGATGTCCGCAAGGATGTTTCCCGTTTCCACCCCCAGCTGGCTGAGATAGAGGATGTTCCTTACTTCCATTACAGGTGTGAGGTCCACGACACCTCCGACGTTCAGGACCAGCATGAACCTGCTGAACTTCTTTTCCAGGGCAAGGATGTCACGTTTCTCCGTTTCCGTGAGAAGGATGTCGCCTGCGACAGGCTTGCGGTCCGAACCTTCACCGGAAATGCGGGACAGCACGTAGATTGCGGCATCGGCTTCGGCATCCAGCGGAAGATCGTATTCCGGCTCCGGCATGACGGCACCCATGTCCGAGATGATGGCCAGGGTCCCGCGCCTGATGGCCGCACGCTTGAGCTGTTTGATGAAGCGCTTTTTCTGCTCCTTGTAGATGGCACTGTAGCTATCCATCCAGCTTTTTGTGCGGATGTCGAAACCTGCGGCCTCAAGCCCGTCCTCGGCTGTCACGAAGTAGCGGGAATTGACCTCTCCGGATCCTGTACCGCCTTTGATTGTGCGGCGCGCTCCGCTTCCGTAGAGGGCCAGGGAGCAGGGGGCATCCAGAGGGAATGTCCCGTCGGACTTGAGCAGCACGGTGCACTCGGCACCTAAGCCGCGCAGCATATCGGTGTGCTTCTTTTCGTAATCGTTGAGGTTCGGGTTCATGCGTGTTCCTCCGTGAATGTGTATGTTCCCGTTCCGACCGTCTGGTCATGG
The DNA here is from genome assembly GCA_045116915.1 of Sphaerochaetaceae bacterium. Lineage (GTDB taxonomy): Bacteria > Spirochaetota > Spirochaetia > Sphaerochaetales > Sphaerochaetaceae > UBA9732. The sequence continues at coordinate 11,169 of JBGUMQ010000036.1, forward strand.
CCGCCGGGCAGTCTGATCTCCGCCGAGCAGTTGGCGGGAACCGAAATCGTGTATACGGTCTTTCCGTCATTTATCTCCCATCTGCTCTCCACCATGCCGTAGATGCTGTTGTAGCGTGCCTCCGCATGTGTGAAATGTCCTCCGGGAAGCGGCGATATGACGAAATGGTTCTCACCGGCCACATTGATGCCGCACATCGATGTGAACAGCCACTCGATCACTGCTCCCTTTGAGTAGTGGTTGAGGCTGGCTATGCCGCCCTGTGTGCCGTTGGGACCGTCCCAGTCCTCCCAGATTGTGGTTGCACCTGCCTTGGGCATGGAGAGCCAGCCCGGGATCTCCTCGTTCTCCAGAAGCCTGTAGGCGGCTTCGGGATCGTAGGAGGCAAGCACATAGAGGATGAGGGGAGTGGAAAGGAATCCTGTTCCGAGTCTCCATTTATAGTCCTCAAGGGCTTTGATCAGACGCTTCTTGGCGAATTCCTTCTGCTCATCTGTCAGCAGGTCCATGTATAGCGGGCGGACAAGCTGGGCCTGACGGTCCGTATCCAGGGTGTATTTGCCGCCGGAAACCAGTTCCAGGTAGGCTCTTCTGCAGCCGTCGGCATAGTGGCGGAATTCCGCTTCATCTTCGGTATGACCGAGTCTTCCCGCGATGTCGGCCATCAGGGTCATGATGTAGGATGTGTAGGCCGTGGACACTTCCGGATGGGGATTCACGAAATCCTGCCAGCGGAAGCCTCCTCCGATCTCTGTGGGCTCGGCCCATTCGCCGTAGCTCTGGCCCCTGTTCACAAGGAACTTCCTGTTTGCCTTCGAAAGCTTTATCTTCTCCGAGAAGATAGGTGTCCTTTTGCCGATGCGCTTTTCCATGAAACGGGCATACCGAGCCATCCCGTCGTAGTAATGGCGCAGAATGACATCATCTCCGAAGATTTTCGCATAGCGCCATGGAATCAGGACTCCGACATCGGACCATCCCACGGATCCGTTCATGGTCCACATGTAGAAATCGGCACCTCCGTCAGGGGTGATGTGAGGCAGACGGCCGTTCTTCCTCTGCCAGTCGTATACATCGTTCAAATACTTGCGCGCGAAAGGTGCGAAGCTGAAGAGGTAGGAAGCACTTGTGAAGAACAGCTGTGCATCGCCGGTCCAGCCGTGACGTTCACGTGTGGGACAGTCGGTGGGGATGTCCAGATGGTTGCTCTTGGCGGACCAGACCGTGGATTCGAAAAGCCGGTCCAGAAGACTGTTGGACGATGAGAACCAGCCGGTACGCTCAAGATCGGAATAGACTGCGATGGATGTGAAATCCTCCGATTTGAAGGGGACATCGGTTTCCACCTGGATGTACTGGAACCCGAATACGGCGAATGTGGTCTTGTATTCGTTCAGACCTTCTTTGCAGGTGTACTCGACCTGCTGTAGGGGAGTCGTCTTGTCCTTCCTTGTCAGCTGGATGTTTTTCTGTGTGAACTCGCCGTCTTTGCCGATCAGCTCTCCGAAGCGCAGGAACACGCGCTGGCCCTCAGGGGCGTTGAGTCTGAACGATGCATAGCCCTGGATGTTCTGTCCGAAATCCAGCACGGTCTTGCCCGAGGGTGTGATAATCAAGGAAGGTTTGAATGTCTCGTGTTCCCTGACAGGAACATTGTTGGAGGCCGTGGGTACGACGGTGTGCGATATCTCCTTTGCCTTGCCGCTGTAGGATGGAGTCATCCTTGCATCGACGGTCTCACCGTCCTTGTTGTCTGCGAATTGGATGGGACCGTCGTTGCTCCATTGCCAGGATCCGTCTGTGACAACGGTTTCCGTGCGGCCGTCCGCATATGACAGTTCCATCTGGGCGAGCAGTTTTGTCCTTGTACCGAACTGGTTGGTCCTTCCCATGGCCCCGCATGAGCCGCGGTACCAGCCGTCGCCGAGCTGCACGGTCAGTTCATTGGCCCCCTGACCGATCATGGTCGTCACGTCATAGGTCTGATATTGGACACGCTTGCGGTAGTCCGTATAGCCCGGAGCCATCACGAAGTCTCCGACCCTGATTCCTCCGATCCTGGCTTCATAGAGCCCGCAGGCGGTGATGTAGAGGCGGGCGCTCTCAACCTTTCCATCTACGTTGAACGACTTCCGGAAGCAGTCTATGGGGTAACGTGTGTTCTTTCTCGGACTGTAGTTCCCGGTAATCCATTGAGCGCTCCATTTCGAGATTCCCATCTCGAAAAATGCCTCGCTCCAGTCTCCGGGGACATCGTTCTCATCCCAGAGGCGTATCTTCCAGTCTACGCGTTCCCGGTCGGGAAGCTCTCCGGGATACTCCGCATGCATGGAATCGGAAAGGATCTTCCCGCTGTCCCATCTGTCTGCGATGATCTGGTATGCGGTCTGTTTTGAGCCGCCTTCGCAGTTCCACATGAAGCGCGGGTGTCTGATGTCGATTCCGACGGGATTCTCAAGGTATTCGGTTCTGAGTCTGATGGCTTCCATATCCCTACCCCTCAGTTTTTCACCGCTTCCGCGCGCGCTTTGATCTCGGCCTGCTCCTTGGACAGGTTCTTCTCGACCCTGAGGAAGAACAGGAGGACGAAAGCGATTATGCTTGTGAACACTTCAAGCCCGACGAAAGCGAACGAGATGACCAAGTTGACGCTGTTGGACTGGGCGATGGCGACCGTCATCACACCGTCCGCGGACTGCTTCAGACTCTCCAGCGCGACCTGAGATGTCCATCCGTTCGATGCAAGCGTTGCTGTGGCCTCGGAGACGCTTCTGGCGGTAAACGGAGCGATGTAGCCTGCCTTGGCCAGCATCCAGTTGAAGACCCCGGTCATGATTCCCACCATGGCCACGGCGATGATGTTGTAGATGGACATCGCGGTACCGTCGATACGGTCGCGCGACTTCCATTCGATATGGTCCAGACAGTCGGCGAACAGTGCCATGAACACGTAGGAACCGGGAAGACCTCCCATGTTCTTGATGAACTGGCCGATCAGGACGATCACCATGTTGGTGGGGAACATCCAGCAGATCATTGATCCTGTGGCAATCAGCGCACATCCGACCATTGTCACATTGCGCTTTCCGAACTTCTTGGCAAGCGGCCAGACCGCGAAGATTCCTATGCCCATGGGGATTCCGCCTATGACGG
>JBGUMQ010000037.1:0-4229 GCA_045116915.1 Sphaerochaetaceae bacterium
GTTTCAGTGCGGATGACGCTTATTTTCCTGCCATACAACTTTGAAAGGACATCGTTTCCCATCAGACTTTCCGGTTTGCCGTCATGGACGACAGTCCCGTCCGCCATGGCCACGACCCTAGTCGAATGCATGAGGGCCTGGTCGGGGTTGTGGGTGGAGAAGATGCAGCTGTAGCCTCCGGCGACAAGGTCGGCGACCCTTTCCAGGACCAGAAGCTGGTTGGAGTAATCCAGGAACGACGTGGGCTCGTCAAGGATCAGGAGCCTTGCATCCTGCATAAGGGCCCTGGCGACAAGCACCAGCTGCCTCTCCCCTCCGGAGATGTTGTCCATGTTCCTGTCCGCTATCCCATGGAGGTTCAGGAGCTCTATCATCCGCTCGACCTTCTCCTCCTCCTTCTTTCCCGGGGACTGCAACAGACCCAGCGAATTCGAGCATCCCATCAGGATGGATGTCCTGACGGAATAAGGGAAAGCGGATCTTGTGATCTGAGGTATGTAGGCCATGAGACGCGCCCTGTCGCGGAGCTTCATCTCCCCTATCGGTGTCCCGTCCATGACGATGTCCCCGGTCCCGGGCTTCAGGAAGCCCGGAATCAGCCTCAGCAGCGTTGTCTTGCCAGCGCCGTTCCTTCCCAGGAGCGCGACCATCTCCCCGTCCCCTACGGTGAGGTCCACTCCGTTGAGGACCAGGTGGTCCCTGTAGCTGAATCCGAGATTCCTTATCTCAAGAGTCATAGCGGACCTCCCTGAAAAGAAGGAACAGGAAGAACGGGGCACCGATGAACGAAGTCAGTATGCCTATTGGTATCTCTATCGTCGCAGCGGTACGCGACACGCAGTCGACCAGCGTCAGGAAGGAGGCTCCGGAAAGAACCGTGGACGGGAAGGAGTATCTGGCATCGTTGGAGACCATCATCCTGGAGATGTGGGGGATGACAAGTCCCACCCAGCCGATGTTGCCGGCCACGGCCACGCTGCAGGCCGTGATCAGTGTTGCGCATGTTATGGCCACAGCCCTGACGGCCCTGGTGTTCACCCCTATGGACCTGGCCTCGTCCTCCGACAATGAAAGGAGGTTTATCCTCCAGGACAGCAGCAGGAGGATCGCGATGGAGATGCCGACCGGGACGACAATCATGCCCAGCTCCCCGTACCCCGTGCCGGAAAGAGTACCCATGAGGAAGTATGTGATGGCCGGCAGGACATTGTTCGGGTCGGCTATGAGCTTGACGAAACTCGTTGCGGACGAGAAAAGCGACGACACTATCATTCCCACCAGGATCAGCGCCAGCGTCTGTTCCCTTCTGGTCCTAGACGCGATCAGATATATCAGAGCCAGCGCCGCGATGCCGGATACGAAGGCATTCATGCTCACAAGGAAGGAAGACAATCCCAGAAGCAGCGACAACGATGCCCCGAACGATGCCGCGGTGCTTGTTCCCAGGACATCCGGCGAAACAAGCGGATTGCGGAAGATCATCTGGAACGTCTGTCCGCTGAGGGCCAGACCCGCTCCGAGAAGAAGCGATGTCAGTATCCTGGGAAGCCGGATGTTCATCACCACCGCCACCGCGTTGCGGTCCATGCCCAGGTCGATGCCCGTCACCTGCTGCACCAGTACCCTGATGATCTGAACCGGACTGAGCCAGTATCTTCCCGTCCCCAGGGCCACAACCGCGACCACAACGGTCACAATACCGAGGACAAGGACTTTTACGGCCGGTTTGCGGGACAAGGGAACCTCCTGTGTTTTCCCATTTTATCTGAACGGACATAATGGCGCAAGGTCTTTGCGCAAATGTGTGGAATGTGTGTGGAAATGGCCCGGACCATTTGCCATTTGCCGGTTTTTGCCTTACCTTCTTATCATGGAGTGTCAGTGATATGGTACAGGATCCATACAGCGTACTCGGAGTTTCGAAAGATGCCACGGAGCAGGAGATAAAGAAGGCCTACCGTCAGAAGGCCAAGCTCTATCATCCCGACTTCCATCCCAACGACCCTGAAGCCGCACGGAAGATGAACGAGGTCAACGAGGCATACGACATGCTGTCGAATCCCGACAAGTATGCTTCCAGAAGGGCCCAGCAGCAACAGCAGCAGTCCCGGACAAGCAGCAGTTCAAGCCAGTACTCATCGACCTACTCGTCCGACCAGGGCGGATGGTCCAGCGATTTCGGATACGGGTTCTACGACTTCTTCGGGTTCGGAGGCTCCGGCACACGCTACGACACACGTCCGCGCCAGGAGGGATCGGACAGCGCCGAGATACGCAGTGCCATAGACCTCATCAACAGCGGGAGATACCAGGAGGCCATCTCCGTCCTGGCCAGGGTCGTCAGCACTCTGCGCAACGGAAGATGGTACTACATCGCATCCGTGGCCTACCACGGATCGGGCAACAACGCCAGGGCCATGGACCTGCTGACAAAAGCCATCCAGCTTGAACCGGAAAACAGGATGTATCTGCAGCTGATGCAGGAATACCGCTACAACGCACGCACATACAGCACACGGCAGAGCCAGGAATACAGGACCACAGGATTCAATCCGTTCAGGAGGCTGATCAGATTCGTCGGCATCTTCCTGTTCATCCAGATAGCCCTCGGATGGATCGTGACGTGCGGATCGTCGGGGAGTTCCTCCTCATCCGGCACTTCATCTGAACAGTACTATTACTACAGGACACCCGGAGGATACACGTGGGTAAGACAATAGGAATCGATCTCGGAACCACCAACAGTTGCGTCGCGGTTGTGGAAGGCGGAAAGCCTGTGATAATCCCGAATGAGAACGGCAAGCGCACCACGCCGAGCGTGGTCGCATTCGCCAAGGACGGCAGCGTGCTTGTCGGGGATGCCGCACAGAACCAGGCCATCGTGAACAGCGACAGGACCATCTCATCCATCAAACGCCACATGGGCACGGACTGGGAGATGGACATAGACGGAAGGACATTCATCCCCCAGGAGATCAGCGCCCTGATACTCCGCAAGCTGCGCGGGGATGCCGAACGCTATCTCGGCGAGGAAGTGACCGATGCCGTCATCACCGTCCCGGCCTATTTCAACGACATCCAGAGACAGGCCACGAAGGATGCGGGAAGGATCGCCGGTCTGAACGTGAAGAGGATCATCAACGAGCCCACCAGCGCAGCCCTGGCCTACGGCCTGAACAACGGCCAGCCGCAGAAGATCATGGTGTTCGACCTTGGCGGAGGAACATTCGACGTCTCCATCATCGAGATCGGCGACGGTGTCATAGAGGTCCTTGCGACCAACGGCGACAACCATCTGGGCGGAGACGATTTCGACCAGGTCATAGTCGACCACCTGCTCGATGAGATCAGGAAGACCCATTCGGTCAACCTCAAAAACGACATGGCGGCCCTCCAGAGGATCAGGGAGGCTGCGGAGAACGCAAAGAAGGACCTGTCTGCAAACGAGAGCACAACCGTCATGCTTCCATACCTTGCGCAGAAGAACGGGCAGACAATCAATTTCGAATACACGCTGACGCGGGCCAGGTTCAACGAACTGACGAAATCACTGGTCGACAGAACGGCGGTACCGGTGCTGAACGCTCTGACGGACGCCGGGATAGCGGCATCCGAGCTCGGGAAGGTCCTGCTTGTGGGAGGATCCACAAGAATGCCCTCAGTGCAGAAGAAGGTCAAGGATCTTACTGGCATAGAGCCCTCCAAGACCATCAATCCTGATGAATGTGTCGCTCAGGGAGCCGCGATCCAGGGTGAGACGCTGAGCGGAAACCCGCTTGAGATTTCCAACGGCCAGGGTATCCTGCTTCTTGATGTCACACCGCTGAGCCTTTCCATCGAGACCATCGGAGGAGTGGCCACCAGACTGGTTGAAAGGAACACGACACTTCCGGTCCACTACTCGCAGGTTTTCACCACGGCGGCCCCATACCAGAGGAGCGTCGAGATCCACGTGCTGCAGGGTGAGCGCCCGATGGCCTCGGACAACAAGACCATAGGCAAATTCAGGCTCAACGGCATCAAGGCGGCTCCGGCAGGAGTCCCCCAGATCGAGGTCACGTTCGACATAGATGCCAACGGCATCCTCACCGTATCGGCCAAAGACCTGGACACCGGAAGGAGCCAGTCCATAACCATAACGGAGAACGGCAAGATGTCCGAGGAGGATATCCAGAAGGCCATACACGACGCGGCGGTGAACTTCACGTCCGACAGGCAGAAGCGCGATG
>JBGUMQ010000038.1:0-6362 GCA_045116915.1 Sphaerochaetaceae bacterium
ACATAGCGGAGTTCCGCAAGCTTCTTTCCAGCGATGAGGCAGTGGGAAAGCGCATGGACTTTCTCAGCCAGGAGATGAACAGGGAAATCAACACCATCGGATCCAAGAGCCAGATGGTCGAGGTGAATTTCGAGGTTGTCAACATGAAGGATGCGTTGGAGAATATAAGGGAACAGATCAGGAACATCGAATGAGTCCTGCAGGAGGTAAGATATGAGAATAGCGGTGTCCGGAAAGAGCGGATGCGGAAACACGACGGTATCCACGAAGCTGGCCGAAAGGCTCGGCTATCCCATGATCAACTTCACGTTCCGCCAGATGGCGAAGGAACGCAACATGGACTTCTGGGATTTCTGCGCCCTTGCGAACAGGGACGACAACATAGACAAGGAACTCGACAGACGCCAGGTGGAGATGGCCATGGCACAGGAGAACTGCGTGCTTGGTTCCAGGCTTGCGATCTGGATGCTCAAGGACGCCGACTTCAAGGTCTACCTGCTCGCCTCGGACACCGAGCGCGCCAGGAGGATCGCAAAGCGTGAGGGAGGAACCGTGGCGGAGCGTCTTGCCCAGACACAGGACAGGGATTCCCACGACACCGAACGCTACGGCAGGATCTACGGCATAGACAACAACGACACCAGCCAGGCGGACCTTGTCATCGATACGGAAGGCAAGACTCCGGACATGATCGTGGACATGATCATCGAGGGCGTGTCGGCTTTACAGAAGGCCTGAAAACTGTTATATTCTCATATTGCATTGTATTTTGGAGGAGTATCACCTTGAGCATTCCACTTGATAAACTGATCGACAAAGATGTCAACGTATACGAGATGACCTGCGTGGCCATCAAGAAGGCAGAGAACGTGGCCGCCGCAATGGCCGCCAAGAGGGAAGTGGTCTCGGAGGATGAGCCTGTCGAGAGGAAGGAAGAGGAGGAGAAGGTCGTCTCCGCCGTCCTCACAGCTGTCCTCAACGATGAGATAGAGTACACCCCCGCAGAGAAGTGAACGACAAGGTCATTTTCCTATTCGGTCCTACAGCAGTTGGCAAGACCCGACTGCTGTTTGATTTTTTCCAGGGTACAGGAGAGGTCGTCAATGCCGATTCGGTGCAGGTCTACAGGCATCTGGACATCGGGTCTGCCAAGGCCGGCAGGGACATCACCGACAGGATCCCCCACCATCTCATAGACATACTCGATCCCTGGGAGACCTACAATGTGGCGGACTTCATCCGTCTTGCCGACATCGCCTGCGACGGAATCCGCGGACGCGGGCACATCCCCGTCGTATCCGGCGGTACGGCGTTCTATTTCAAGCATTTCATGTACGGGCTATCGGAAGCCCCCGCCTCGGATCCCGAAACAAGGGAGGCCGTGGACCTGTACATACGCGACCAGGGCCTTGACAAGGCATATGGGTATCTCAAGGTCATCGATCCGGTCTCTGCGGCAAGGATAAACAAAAACGACTCCTACCGCATCTCCCGCGCCATCGAGGTCTTCCGCAGCTGCGGCAGGCCGCTTTCGGATTTCGCACTGCCCACCGTCCCCCGCAACGGCATGCAGGTGCTGTCGATAGGGCTCATGCGCGACAGGGAGGTTCTGAAGGAAAGGATCCGCCGCCGTGTGGACATGATGTTCGACCAGGGTATCGTCGGCGAGATCAGGGGACTTCTGGAGATGGGTGCGGACCTGTCGTGGCAGAGCATGCAGGGAATCGGATACCGGGAATTCCTGGAGAAGGCCTCCACTCCCGGCCAGCTGGACGGTCTGAAGACGTCCGAATTGGATGATATCCGCACCGCCATCTGCAGCAACTCCATCCACTACGCCAAGCGTCAGATGACGTTCTTCAGGAGTTTCGCCGATGTCAGATGGATCGATCCCGAAGACACGGAAGCCCTCGGGAAGACGATAGGGGAATTCCTGGATCAGAGATAATCCACGTGGATGGTCTCCATGAGCTCCTGGTCCACCATCTGGATGTTGGCGACCTCACGCCAGCTGCCGCGTGTGGTGAACGTGAAATCCACGACCTGCCTGTACTTGTAGACATCCATGCCCACGATCGTGTCCAGATCGTTCCTCTCATCGACGTAGTTCTCCGACGACCACATGATGACCGTGGCGCGGAAGACATCGTCCGAGAGCTGCTCCACATCCACATCGGTGACCCCGTAGACGATCGAGCTTGCGGGAAGCGAACCCATCCCCTCCGATATCCATTTGGCCGGATCGACGATGTGGGACTCGCCCTCGTACGACTTCTGCATGGTGCCCGTGACATAGAGGGTGGAGACCTCGACCATGTCCGGTCCGCTGTAACCGCTCTTCAGGGGCTCCCCCAGGGCGGCGACATCCAGTCTTGTGAGCGCGTCGTAGTAGTACTCTATGATACCGACCTCGTCGAGGTCCCTGGTCAACGGCGGTTTGACGGCACGCCAGATGGCCCATGCGGCGATCGATGCGACGATGAGCGACCCTATGACGATCATGACGGTCCTGAAGCCCTTGGTCCTGAGGAAGGCCTTGCGCCTTGCGCTTCTTTCGCTCTTCTGCCTGTAGAGCTCGATGTCCGGATTGTAGCCGGGGCTGTACGCTCCCGGGATGGAGTCCCTGTACATGTCCAGTGTCATGCGGAAGAAACCCATCGGGTCACGCTGCTGCAGCTGGAACTTGCGGTCGTCCGATATCGCCCTGTCGACGATTTCGCCGAGCCCCGCGGCATTGCCGTCCGTTCCCTCAAGAAGAAGGTTCATCGGAACCGCGCGGAAGCCGTTTTCCCTCACGACCGGAGATGCGAACGGAACCTCCGTCGTGAGCGAGTAGTACAGGAGCTGGAACATGTACTGGGCCTTGCCGAATCCCTCGACGCAGTTGTGTGCGAGCCAGACCTCCTTGTCCCAGTAGCGGTCCTCATCGAGCTCGAACATGTCCAGGACATCTCCCATCTGTCCGTTGAGAAGCAGGATGTCACCGTTGGAGAAGAACCATATGTTCGACAGCGGGACGCTGTCCATGTTCCAGTACAGGCGGTCGCCTGCAAGCTGGAGGGCACGCGAGAGGTTGTTCAGGAGTGTGAGGCACCTGGGTCTGAGGGTCCCGGAAAGCTCGAACGCCGTCACGGGGAGTTCAGTGAAGTATTCGTTGGGATAGAAGACGATGGAGCAGCTGTCACCGACCATCTGGATGCTCTGCCAGTTGATCTCCAGCAGCTGCCTGTCGTGGTAGAGCAGCGCATCCTGCTTGTTCTTGGGGATCTCATAGCCCTTGAGGACTCCCTGCCCGTGTGCGATCTCTATGCAGAGCCGGTCCTCGTCGAAGAATATCTCATGACGCCCTTTCATTTTCCCAGCGCCTCCTTCCACATGTGCGCGCAGCACGTCTCTCTATTATTACTAAGCAAAATCAGCGCCGAAGGAAAGTCCCTGCGGACAATCTCCACAATTCTCTTCACATCCTCCCCGTCACCGGAGGCCAGCAGATGGCACACGGTGCTCTGCGGGAACAGCAGGTCCAGATAGGGGGCCACGGTCTCAAGGCTGTGCTCCTCCGAACATATGTCGTCCGATATCATGACAAAGGGTACGATGCCTTCGGGAACATCCAGCCTGATCTCCCAGTCGGATCCCTTCAGGGTCCCGTCCTGCGGACTGTAGACGGGCCTCTCCGGACCGGAGTCCAAAGGACCTTTGTGAAGCGGTCCGAGTACGAAGACATAGGGGAAAGTTCGACCCTTGAAAGGGAACATGATGTTGTCCAGCTCCTGCCTGCACAGCTGCCATGCCTTGTGGGGGATCTCGGCATAGCAGGAATCCGAACAATCGCCTGAAAACGAGGTATATGCCGGAAAAAGTGTGGCCTTGGCATCTATCGGGTACATTATTCCCTCAACGGAGCACCTCATCTCTCCTCCTTCGGAAGAAGCCTTGCGATCCTTGCCGGATCGGGTTTGATGGTGAGGTTCTTCTCCTGTGTGGGAAGGACCAGGCCTGTCTTGCCGTCCTTGGCACGCCTGAGGTATTTGACCTGCGTATAGTAGAGGTCCACGCTGGAGTTGTTCCTTCCCTTGGAATACAGCACGGCTATGTTAGCGGCATCAAGCAGGACATCCAGAGGGATGGTCTTGTCCCTTCGGAACTTTATGAACACGTAGCCTCCCGGGAAGTCCCTGGTGTGGAGCCACATGTCGTTTCCCTTCACATAATGGCGCAGGAGGTCATCGTTCTCTCTGGCGTTCCTGCCTGCGATTATCTGGAAGCCTCCGCTGGTCGTCCTGATGCCGGGACCTTCCTGTACCTGCACGACCGGTGCGGTCCTGTCCAGTATGGCCTTGAGGCGCCTGATGTCGGCCTGCTCGTCGCCGGTGTCCTCCAGGGCCCTGTTGAAACGTTCCTCAACGGTATGGTACTCCTCCCTGAGCCTGTCGCGCTCCTCAACGGCGTTGTCGTAGGTGCCCTTGGCCTTCTGGTATCTGTCGTAGCAGGCCTGGACATTGGCTCCCGGGGTGAGGGACTTGTCCAGTTCGATTGTGATCTCGCGGCCACCGGCGTTCCAGTCCGTGACGGTCACGCTGTCCTGACCTCTCCTTATGAGATGGGAGTTCGCGGACAGCAGGTCCGCACGGTAGCGCAGCTCCCCGTAGTCGCGGTTCGCCTCGATTGCTTTCTCCGCGCTTCTTATGGATGTCGCAAGACGTGACAGCTCGTGTTCCATCCTTGCGGTCACCTGTCTGACAAGCTGGGAATGGAGGTCTTCGGCCTCCTCTCGTGCGCATGTCCGCTCTATGAAGGCGCTGAACGAATCCCCGTTCCACGGCCGGACCTCGAAGACACGCTCTGAAGCGGTCCTTTCCTCCATGACGAGCTTTTCCGAGCTCATCTCGTCCCGTCCGGGGCGTCTGAGAAGAAGGTCCTGGATGATGTCGTTCCCGTCGGTGACGATTATGTTCGCTCCGGGACCGCTGTAGAAGCGGAAGTATATGCGCATCCTCCTGCCGTGGTTGTCCAGTTCCCAGACAACGGCCCTGTCGTACGGCATCTGACGGCATGAGACGATGACCGAGCCCTCCAGGTTCTTTCTGGCGAACTGCTCGAACCTCTGCAGTTTCTTCGTCTTGGCGATCTTGGTTCCGGGCGAGAGCACGTGCAGCCGGCTCAGCGGGGTGCCAATCTCCGTGTAGAAGGCGAATCTGCCGCGCTCGCGGTCGTACAGGTCCCATGTGACCGAGTGGAATGAGCTCTGTATCACTTTCTGTATCTTGGCCCCGTCGAGGCGGGACTCGGACAATATCAGTTCGATTTCCTTGTAGTTCAACGACATAATGCTTCCTTGACCGCTCCGGCCAGATAGAACGACCCTGCGGCCAGAACGGGCTCGCCCTCAGCCGTGTGGGCCAGACAGTACTCCAGCGCCTTGCCGGCATCCTCTATCAGGACAACCGTCTGCTCCGGACGCCTTTTGGACATCATCAGGTCGTACAATGCCGCGATGTCGCTTTTCTTGTACGTTCCCGGACGGCAGACCACAACATGGTCGAAAGCCTCCAGGATTTCGGTACACATGGCCTCATGGTTCTTTCCGGAGACCGCACCGAAGATGCAGATCCCGCCTTTGCCCGGGTACATGTTCCTGAATGTCCGAAGCAGGAAGAGCATGCTGTTGCCCGTATGCGCGCCGTCAAGGTACAGGGGCCGCTTCCATGGCACCTTCTCCATCCTGCCGGGAAGGGCGTTGCGCTGCATGGCCTTCTCCGAGATGCCAGGGATGAAAAGTCCCAGGGTCCTGAGCACGAGGATCGCCAGCGCGCAGTTCTGGGCCATGACAAGACCGGGCATGGCAAGGTCGAGGTCCGTGGCGTAGCCATCCCTGAATGAAACATGGCTGTCGGTCACATCCGTGACCTCGTCGCCCAGATAATGGAAGTCCGAATCCATCGCCTGTGCCTCGGCCCTGAACACCTCAAGGGCATCAGGGACCTGGAAGGCGCTGAACGACGGCCTGCCTTTCTTGATTATCTTGGACTTCTCCGTGGCGATCTTCGCGATCGTATCGCCGAGGATGTCGGTGTGTTCCAGTTCTATCGGCGTCAGTACGGATGCCTCCGGAGTCACGATGTTCGTCGCATCCAGCCTTCCTCCAAGCCCTGTTTCCAGGACCGCCCAGCTGCAGCCCGTCTGTCTGAACAGGATGAATGCGAAAGCGGTGTAGAGCTCGAACGTGGTGGGATTCGTTTCTCCGAGTCCGTCGGAGAAACGGAAGCCGCGGACCGCCTCCGCCAGGGTGTCGCCCGCGGCGATCAGGGATGAGTCGTCGGTCTCCCTTCCCAGCACGTTGAACCGCTCGCGGTAGTCGG
>JBGUMQ010000039.1:0-25476 GCA_045116915.1 Sphaerochaetaceae bacterium
CAAGCTCCGTATCGAGATGAGAACGGTCATCAAGGAGATTCAGAACAGACTCGGAATCACTACAGTCTATGTCACACATGACCAGGAGGAGGCCATGGCCGTCTCCGACAGGATCGCCGTCATGAACCTCGGAGTGATCCAGCAGATCGGAACACCCAAGGCCCTCTATCAGAGACCCGCCAACAGGTTCGTCGCCACGTTCATCGGCCGCTCCAACATCATGGAGGCCACGGCGAGCGTGAAGGGTTCTGAGAAGGCCATCGTCTTCAACAACGGCTACAGGGTCGTGATGGACAACCTGACGGATGTCACCGACGGTGAGAAGGTCGTCGTCTCCGTCAGACCGGAGGAGCTTGTCATCAACTCCACGGCCGAGGGCGGAAGCCTTGTCGGAAAGGTGCTCTACAGCACGTTCCTGGGACTGAACACGCACTATGTTGTCGAGTTCCCGGACGGCAACAGGGCCGAGATCATCCAGGAGTCCCAGATCGACGACATCATCGAGAACGGAACCGAGGTCCACATGACGGTCAAGGCGGAGAAGATCAACGTCTTCACGGAGGACGGTTCCAGGACACTGGTCAAGTGAGGTCGCCATGCTGAGGAAAAGGAAATTCGATTTCTGGGTCATCGCCAGCCTCATAGTGCTTGCGCTGTACCTGCTTTTCATGGTCTACCCGCTGTTCAAGATCGTCAGGCAGTCCGTGCTCGACGAGAAGACGGGATCGCTGACGCTGAAGCACTTCATAAAGTTCTTCAGCCAGCCGTACTACTTCAGGACGCTGACCAACAGCTTCAAGGTGGCCGTGGTCACATGCGCCATCTCGCTGGTCCTGGGCGTGCCCCTCGCATACCTGTACAACATGTATGTGATCAGGGGCCGCAAGTTCCTGCAGATGCTGATAATCCTCTCGTCCATGTCGGCCCCGTTCATCGGCGCATACGCCTGGGTCAACCTCCTGGGTAGGGCGGGAGTGATAACCAAGTTCTTCAAATCGGCGTTCGGCATCACAATACCGCCCATCTACGGATTCAACGGCATCGTGCTTGTCCTGACGCTCAAGCTGTTCCCGCTGGTGTTCATGTATGTTTCCGGTGCAATGAAGAACGTCGACAAGTCGCTGCTCGAGGCATCGGCCAACATGGGTGTCAGCGGTGCCAAGAGGTTCTTCACCGTCGTCATCCCGCTCTGCATGCCGTCGATCCTGGCCGCCACGCTGATGGTCTTCATGAGGGCCATCGCGGACTTCGGAACGCCGTTGATGATCGGAGAAGGGTACACAACGTTCCCGGTCATCATCTACAACGAGTATGTCGGTGAGGTGGGAACCAACCACAACTTCGCCGCCGCCATCGCCGTCGTGGCGATCCTCATCACGCTGTTGTTCTTCCTTGTCCAGAGATACCTGACCAAGAAGAACAGCTTCACCATGAGCGCCATGAACCACGTGGAGAGGAAGAAGGCCAAGCCGCTCGGAAGCTTCTTCATCCATCTGTACGGCTACGGACTGGTCGCACTGGCGCTGCTCCCGCAGGTCTATCTGGTGTACCTGTCGTTCCGCAAGACCAACCCCAGCGGAGAGGTCTTCCAGGACGGCTTCTCGCTCCAGAGCTACCAGCATGTGTTCAGCAGGATGGGCAACACCATCTGGAACACGGTGCGCATCTGCGGCATGGCCCTGGTGTTCATCATCATCCTGGCCATCCTGATCTCGTATCTCACGGTCAGACGCCGCAATGTCCTGAACGCGACCATCGACACGCTTTCCATGGTCCCGTACGTCATTCCGGGCGCTGTCGTGGGCATTTCGATGATTCTGGCCTTCAACAACAAGTACCTGCCGCTCGTCGGTACCGCGGCGATCATGGTCATCGCCATGTGTGTCAGGAGAATCCCTTACACCATAAGGTCTTCGGTCGCGATATTGTCCCAGATTCCGATGTCGATAGACGAGGCGTCGGAATCGCTGGGTGCCGGCAAGTTCAAGACCCTGGTCAAGGTCACCATCCCGATGATGTTCAACGGTATCTTCGCCGGTGCCATCATGAGCTGGGTCACGCTGATCACGGAGCTCTCGTCGTCCATGCTCCTGTATTCGTTCAGGACGCAGACGCTGAACATCGCCGTCTACAAGGCGGTCGCCAACGCCACGGACGGAAGGGCCTGCGCCCTTGCCACGGTGGTCTCCGTCTTCACCGTCATCTCCCTGATCCTGTTCAACAGGGTCTCGAAGGAAGGCGAGATTATGATGTGAACGCTTGTGCTTCATGCGTTCAAGGAGGTGGCCTCAGGGCCACCTTTTTTGTTGCATTATGTTGCACGTTGGATTATGATGTTTTTGTAAATCATTGCACGGAGATGCAGCATGAAGAAGATAGTCATAGCACTTGGCGGGAACGCACTCGGAAATACACCTTATGAACAGCTGGAACTGGTCACGGAGACGGCGAAGCCCATCGTGGACCTGATCCAGGACGGCAACGAGGTCGTCATCGCACACGGCAACGGCCCGCAGGTCGGAATGATCAACCTGGGCCTTGATACGGCGGCCAAGGACGGCGCCATCAAGAGCGACATGCCGTTCCCCGAGTGCGGCGCGATGAGCCAGGGCTATATCGGCTACCACCTCCAGAACGCCATCGGCAACGAGCTCAGAAGGCGCGGTGTGGACAAGGAGGTCGCCACTGTCGTGACACAGGTCGTGGTGGATGAGAACGATCCTGCATTCCGGAAGCCCACCAAGCCGGTGGGAGGCTTCTACGACAAGGAGACCGCCGAAAGGATAGCGAGGGAGAAGGGCTTCACCATGGTGGAGGACGCCGGCCGCGGATACAGGCGTGTCGTTCCTTCTCCGAAACCCATCGATGTCATAGAGAAGAAGACCGTCGCCAACCTGATCAAGGACGGCTGCGTCGTCATCACGGTAGGTGGCGGCGGAATCCCCGTCGTGGTGCGTGACGGGATGCTCTACGGAACACCCGCCGTCATCGACAAGGACTATGCATCGGAGAAGCTTGCCGAGCTGATAGATGCCGACATGCTGGTGATCCTCACCGCCGTGGAGAAGGTTGCGATCAACTTCGGCAAGCCGGATGTGAAATGGCTGTCCTCCATGAACCTGGAGGAGGCCGAGCTGTATTGCGACCAGGGCCAGTTCGCCCCCGGATCGATGCTTCCGAAGGTCCGCGCATGCATGGAGTTCGCCGCCAGCAAGAAGGGACGTGTGGCCCTGATAACATCGCTGGACAAGGCCCTGCAGGCCCTCAACGGCGAGACGGGAACAAGAATCAGCATGTAATGTATTGACGCGTTGCGGGTTTTTGTTTATAAATACACCGTATTGCGCTTGTGGTATAACGGTATTACCTCAGCCCTCCAAGCTGAAGACGCGGGTTCGACTCCCGTCGGGCGCTTAAAGACCACGGCTTTCGTGGTCTTTTCTTATATCCGACGAAGGAGGCCTTCCATGGGTCAGAGAGGTGAAGTTTTCTCAACAAGGTTCGTTACCAACGACAGGACATATTTCTTCAACGTGAAGGAGAACTACAAGGGTGACATGTACCTCAACATCGTCGAAAGCAAGGGAACAGCGGACGAGGGCCGTTTCATCCGCCAGAGCATAATCGTGTATCCCGAGGACCTGGGCGAGTTCATCCGCGAGTTCCAGAAGTCGGTCGACTACATGAAGATCAACGCCAGGAAGAAGGATTCCGAAAGCTGATCACCAGTGGAAAGTGAGTCTGTGTATCGGGCATGGCCCGTACGCGTTGAGGGCTGCCTTGTGCGATGCGCACGGGTAGCCCTTGTGTTTTTCGAAGCCGTACTGCGGCCATTTGCGCGCGGCGGCCACCATGAAGCGGTCCCTGGCGTTCTTTGCCAGGATGCTTGCGGCCATTATCTCATGGATCGTGGCATCGCCCTTGACTATGGCTCGGCAGGGGATGTCGACATCGGGCCTGCGGTTGCCGTCCACAAGGAGGATCCGGGAGCCGGGGAGGGACTCAATCTGTTGTGAGACCTTGAGATACGCGCGTTTCATTGCAAGCATCGAGGCCTGGAGGATGTTGATCTCGTCAATCTCGCGTGGACTGGCCCAGGCAACCGCCCACGCTATGGCCTGCTCCTTGATGACGGGCTCGGCGATGAGGCGTTTCCTCTCCGAAAGCTGCTTGGAATCCGCGAGAAGATGGAAGGGGAAGTCCGCTGGGAGAACCACCGCGGCCGCGCAGACAGGGCCAGCGAGAGGTCCTCTGCCGGCTTCATCGGCGCCTATGACGATATCGTATTCCGGTTCCCCGAACAGTTCTGGCTGCATTTCCATGACATGGATTGTAAAACAAAACCATTTGTTTGTCATTTATGGATTCTGATGCCGATTTGTGTTATGATTTGCGGGTATGTTCCTCAAATCGGTAGAGCTTTACGGATTCAAATCATTCGCTGACAGGACAAGATTCGAATTCTCGGACGGAATCACGTCGCTCCTGGGCCCCAACGGGTCCGGAAAGAGCAACGTCGTGGATGCCGTCAAATGGGTTCTGGGAACACAGGCGCTGAGCACAATCCGCGCCAGCAAGCGCGACGATGTCATCTTCAACGGCACGGACAAGCGCAAGCCCATGCCCATGTGCGAGGTAATCCTCACCATGGACAACGAGGCGGGACTTCTGAACATCAACGCCACGGAAGTGGAGATCAAGCGCCGCGCCTTCCGCAACGGCGATACGGAATACTATCTCAACCGCGAGAAATGCCTTCTGAGGAACATCAAGGAACTGTTCATGGACACCGGTGTGGGCAAGGCCGCCTACAGCATCCTGGAGCAGGGTAAGATCGACCAGATCCTCCTGATGAAGCCCGAGGACAGGCGCTACATCTTCGAGGAAGCCTCCGGAATCAGCCGTTTCAAACAGCAGAGCGAGGACGCTGCCCGCAAGCTGGCCAAGACCGACGAGAACATGGCCCAGGTGGAGATCCTGCTGAAGGAGGCCGAAAGGCTGTACAACTCCAGGAAGATCCAGCTTGAGAAGGTCCTGAAGAACAAGGAGCTCAACGCCCGCAGGGAGAAGCTCGAGGTCGACCTCCAGCTGTCGTTCGTGCAGTCGCTGACAAAGCTCAAGGAATTCCGTCAGGACGAGCTGGAAAAGCTCCAGGACGAGGAAAGGTCGATCGACGCGGTCCTCGAGAACGCCAGGAGCGGCCTCGACCGCCAGCAGGACGAGATCGAGCAGCTGCGTGCCAGAAGGGAGGACCTGAGCGGAAAGGCCAGGGCCTTCGAGGAGAAGCTGAACTCGTTCGCAGGCACGATCGAGATATACACCGAGCGTTTCCATGAGATCTCCCAGCGTTCCAAGGAAGCCAAGGACAGGGTCATGCAGGTCCAGGAACGCATGGACCGCGACAAGGCCCGCCTGGAAGAGAGACAGGCCGACTACCTGAGCATAACGGAGAACATCAGGCTCACCCAGGAGAGCATGCAGAAGACCCGGGACGGCATAGATGTGATAAAATCCGACCGCATACGCCATCAGATGGACATCGAGGACCTGGTCAAGGCCAACGAGGACATCTCCGCGCACAGGGCCGAGATCACCGCCGAGATAAGCGAACTGGCCAACGAGATCGCCACCAGCCTCGAGCAGAACATCCGCGGAAGCGGGTACAGCTCCGTGCAGCGCTCGCAGGCGGAGAAAGCCCTCCTGAACGAGATATCCAAGGCCCGCAAGATACTGGGCGAGCGTGTGAACTTCCTTCGCGACATATCGGGCGTGAATTTCGATGCAGAGGTGTTCCGCAACGCGGTGGAGGAGGCCGAGGAGTCCATCCTGGAGGAGCTTGACGAGATCAAGGGCCTGTTCCAGGAATACAGCGGCACAATCCCGACATTCCTGGACGATTTCCTTGCACCGGAGGGAACTCTTGCCAACAAGTCCCGCCTGGATTCCGAGCTGGAGCGCTCGTACCAGGAGGAGAGCGCCAACCGCACCAAGATCCAGGACCTGACCGCCGAGAACGAAAGGCTGTCAAACATGCTGATCCTCAAGGAATCCGACCTGCGCGACCTGGAGATGGACGAGGTCCAGTTCAAGGCCAACGCGGAATCGCTTCGCAACTCCATCAACGACATCAAGTCCAGCCTCCAGCAGATGGAGTTCGACTTCTCCGATGCATCCCATTCGGTGCAGGCCGAGGAGAGCAAGGTCAACGAGATACTGGAGAAGATAGACGACCTGAAGAACGGAAGGGCGGAGACCGCCGCAGGCCTTCAGGACATAAGGGACGAGATATCAGGCCTGAACGTGACGATCGAGCAGCGTACGGCCGAGATGAACCGCACCAACTCCGATTTCAGGGCCAAGTTCGAGCGCAAGCAGCAGCTGGCCGTCGAGACGGCCACCAAGCAGGAGCACATCAGGTCCCTCATGGAGAGCATCCAGAAGGCGTTCACCGACTTCTTCGACAGCACGGGAAAGAGCCTTAAGGAATTCAACGACCATGAGATCACGGCCCCCGTGGAGGAGCTGAAGAGCGAGCTCGAGTCCGTGAAGAAGAAGATCTCCGACCTCGGATACATCAACTTCATGGCCGAGGACGAGTTCAACGAAGCCAAGAAGAACTACGACTTCTACAGCAAGAACATGGAGGACCTGACCAAGGCCAAGAACGACCTTGAGGAGGTCATAGCCGAGATCCGACGCCGCAGCGAGGAGATGTTCCTGGAGACATACGGGCAGATATCGGAGAACTTCCAGGAGATGTTCACGACTCTCTTCGGAGGCGGAAAGGCCGAGCTCGTGCTTACCGACGAGGAGAACGTCCTTGAGTCCGGTATAGACATCAAGGCACAGCCGCCCGGAAAGAAGATGCTCCAGCTGGGGCTCCTCTCCGGTGGAGAACGCTCCATGACGGCCGTCGCGCTGCTGTTCGCCACATACATGGTCAAACCGTCCCCGTTCTGCATCCTGGACGAGATCGATGCCGCACTGGATGCCAGGAACATCGGCGCGTTCATGCGTGTGCTGGAGAAGTTCGGAGACACCAGCCAGTTCATAATCATCACCCACAACAAGGGTACCGTCATGGGCTCGGACAGCCTCCTGGGCGTCACGCAGCAGGAGCCCGGCGTGTCCAAGATGATCGGCTACAAGATCGCCGACATCAAGGACGACGAGAAGGCGTTCGAAACCCTCAAGAACTGAGAAATTTTGGTGTTTTCATACAAAATTTGTGGCTGACACAGAAAAAATACTTGCATTTTGTTAAGTTTTTCCACTTAAAACGGGCCGCGCTCCCTTTCAATATCGCACCCGGTATGGTATAGTACGGGTATGGATAGAAGCATCATAATCGCCCCGTCGGTACTGTCGGCCGATTTCTCGGACATAATGACCGCACTGGAGGATATCAGACTGAGCGGAACCAAATGGGTACACCTGGATGTCATGGACGGTGTCTTTGTCCCGAACATAACGTTCGGGCCCAAGTTCATCAGCGACATCAGGCCCCATTCCGACCTGTTCTTCGACGCCCACCTCATGATAGAGGAACCCTACAGGTACGTCGAGCAGTTCGCCAAAGCGGGCTGCGACTGCATCACCGTCCATACGGAGGCCTGCGAGGACATCAGGGGCACGCTGGAGCTCATCAAAAGCTGCAGGGTCGAATGCGGTCTGACCGTCAGGCCGGCGACCCCGGTCAGCGAGATAGAGCCGTATCTGGACATGGTCGACCTTGTGCTGATCATGAGCGTGAATCCGGGCTTCGGAGGCCAGAGCCTCATCCCGGAGACGCTGGACAAGGTGCGCCATCTGGCGGCCATCCGCGGCAGCAGGGACTATTTCATCTCCATCGACGGTGGAGTGAACTCATCGACCATCGCCGAGGTCTACGAAAGCGGTGTCGATGTGGCGGTCACCGGTTCGGCGTTCTTCAACTCGAGGGACAAGAGGACGTTCGTCCAGAAGATGTCGATAGGCAAGGGTGAGACCAGATGAGGGCGGTTGTCCAGCGTGTGCGCGATGCATCCGTCACTGTCGACGGCACGATCACAGGAAGCATCAGGCAGGGCCTTCTGATCTACCTCGGAGTGGTGGATGAGGATACGCCCGAACTGTGCGCGAAGATGGCCGCCAAGATATCGAAGATGCGGCTTTTCCGTAATGCGGACGACAAGATGAACCTGAGCGTCGCCGACATCGGCGGGGAGATACTCGTGGTGAGCCAGTTCACGCTGTATGCGAACCTCCACAAGGGGAACCGGCCTTCATTCGACACTGCGGGGAAGCCGGAGCATGCGGAGAAGATGTACGAGCTTTTCATGCAGGAGCTGCGAGGCATGGGTTTCAACGTGCAGCACGGCATATTCGGTGCCCACATGCACGTCCGCTACGAGAATGACGGGCCTGTCACTATAATCGCGGATTCCGACGATCTATTCGGACACAGATGAGATATTTCAGGAGATGACGATATGGCTAAGGAGAAAGCATCTGACACGAAGACAATGGATGTGAAGAACCAGAAGCTGGCCGCCCTCGAGGCCGCCAGGCAGCAGATAGACAAGGAATTCGGCAAGGGATCGCTCATGAAGCTGGGCGACAATCCGGTTGCCGCAAACATCGAGGTGATCCCTTCGGGCTCGATCCTGCTGGACGAGGCCCTGGGAGTGGGCGGATACCCCCGCGGGAGGATAATCGAGATCTACGGACCCGAATCGTCCGGAAAGACGACGCTTGCGTTGCATGCGGTGGCCGAGGCTCAGAAGGCCGGCGGGATAGCCGCGTTCATCGATGCCGAGCATGCCCTTGACCCGTCCTACGCCAAGAAGCTGGGTGTCAACACGGATGAACTGTGGATCTCGCAGCCGGACAGCGGTGAGCAGGCCCTTGAGGTCGCCGAATCGCTGGTCAGAAGCGGTGCCGTCGACATCATAATCGTGGACTCCGTCGCCGCGCTGACGCCGCAGGCGGAGATAGAGGGCGACATGGGAGACTCCCACATGGGTCTCCAGGCACGCCTCATGAGCCAGGCGCTTAGGAAACTCACCGCCATCCTGGCCAAGAGCAAGACAACGATCATCTTCATCAACCAGATAAGGATGAAGATCGGCGTCATGTTCGGCAACCCGGAGACCACCACAGGCGGAAACGCCCTGAAGTTCTACAGCTCCATCCGCATGGATGTGCGCAAGATAGAGACCATCAGCAAGGGAGCCGACGAGTACGTCGGAAACCGCGTCAGGGTCAAGATCGTCAAGAACAAGGTCGCACCTCCGTTCAGGAAGGTGGAGCTGGACCTGATGTTCGACGAGGGAATCTCATATGCCGGCGGAATCCTGGACGGCGCGCTGCGCTACGGTTTCATAGAGAAGACCGGTTCATGGTATTCCTTCAACGGAGAGAAGATAGGGCAGGGGCGCGACAACACGCTGACCTTCCTCAAGCAGAATCCGGATGTGATCGCCGAGCTCGACGGAAGGCTCAGGGAGGCCATGTTCAGCAAGGGAGTCGCGGAAGGAACGCCGTCGGCCGAGGTCTCCGAGCTCTCGGAGGTCTGACTAACCCATGGTTGAATTCAAGACCGCCAAATTCGAAGGTCCTCTCGATCTCCTTCTTGCACTCATCCAGAAGGCCGAGGTGAACATCTACGACATACCCATATCGGAGATCACCGACCAGTTCCTGGAATACCTGCACCATGCCAAGGAGATCGGGCTGGGGGACCTCTCGGAATTCTACAAGATGGCCGCCGAGCTCATCTGGATCAAGAGCCAGATGATGCTCCCGGTCGAGGTTGAGTTCGGAGAGGAATACACCGACCCGCGTGAGGAACTTGTCGAAAGGCTGCTGGAATACTCAAAATTCAAGAAATACTCCGAGCTTCTGATGGGCAACGAATCGGGGGAGAACCTCGTCCCGGAGCGCAGGCCCACCGAATTCCGGCTGCCGTTCTCCGACGAAGACCTGTGGGAGGATGTGACGACCAAGGACCTCATGGACACCTTCATGGAGATCATGAAGGACTACAACTTCATAGAGGAGAAGGTATTCAACGTCTATGAGGATGTCACGGAGAAGGACAAGATCGCCCTTATGAACGAGCTTCTGGAGACACATGACCAGATCATGTTCTCAGACCTTGTGACCAAGCGCACTCCCATGCACGTCATCTGCGCCTTCCTGGCCGTCCTGGAGTCCGTCAAGGACAAGATGATACTGGTGGACCAACCTGTGCTTTTCGGCGACATGACGCTGACCAAGCGTCCGGCGGACTGGGATCCGAACCTGGCCGACGACTACGATGCCGAATACGACGAGATCACCGAGAACAACCTCGAGGACGAGGACGACTTCTCGGTGATCGGTGACGAAGACAGGGAATGATTACAAGCTGAATCTCAGATGTTCGGCGTCTTGACCGTCGCCGCTATGCTGTATTTGAATCCGTCCGGGTTGCTGCTCTGCGGTATGTCCGTCAGCGCGAATGAAACGCAGGCCTTCAGGTGGAAGATGTCGGCGATATCGATATCGATTCCGCCGCCGGTTCCGACCAGGACCTTGTTGTCGTCGCCCGTGTACGGATAGACGTATCCGTGGTCGAGGAAACCGAAAACGGTGGACCTATCGGACCATGGAAGCAGGAAATGCAGCTCGATACCCGTAACCAGGCCATCCTTTCCCCATGCGCAGCCTTCGGAATATCCGCGTACGGTATTGGATCCGCCTATGTACATCTGCTCCTGGTTGGGGATGTTGCTGTTGAACGGCATCATCTGTCCTGAAGCCGATATCAGAAGATATCCTGCGCCGGGAATGGTGATCCTCGCCTGTACGGTGGCATCCATCTTCAGATAGGCGTCATCGAGATCCGAGGCTCCCTTGGCCGGTGCTCCGGTCGTGATTCCAGCACTGAACGACAGCGAGACGATGTCCGACAGCCTCTTGGACGATACGATGCCCGCACGGCCGGACACGACGATCTCCTTCGTCAGAAGGGTATCCATGGCATAGGTGGTCGTTGCCGCGAACCCGCCGGAGAAAACCGCGGATGTATTGGAAAGCACGCTGCGGCCGAGGATCCTGGAGATGTACACGTTTCCATTCGCGGTCACGCTGCTTATCCCGAATCCGCTTGCGGGGCCGGATTCGGTCTCCGATCCGCCGTATGAACCCTTGATCCCGAATCTTGTCTCATCCGATGCTCCCGAAGCGAAAGCCGGGAAACTGTAGTCGAGGTAGGCCGTGCGCGAGTGGAGGTTCATGTAGATTCCGGTCAGGAGGATGTCCCTGTTGCCGGTCAGACTGTTGAAAACGGCATGGGCACCCGCACGGAAACCGCCGGTGGTCTCGGACGCGTAGTTGTCGAACGTCGCGTAGGCTCCGGTGGGGTAGTTCTCGCTCACGGTTATGCCGATATCGGTCGTTCCGCTTTCGCCCTTGCCGGGATTGAGCGTGCCGACAAGCCGTATTCCGGAATTCCAGCGGTTGAAGGTGAGGAGGCTGTCCTCCAAAGCCGAAATATTCAGAACCTCTCCACTCTGCAGATCCAGGGACTTCAGGATGAACCGTTCCTTCGTGTATCTGTTGCCCTCGACGGTCACGCTGCCTATGCGGCCCTCGACGAGCTCCACGACTGCGGTGCCGTTCTCGACCGTCTGTTCGGGGATGTAGGCCATTGCGTTGGGATAGCCTTTCTCAAGGTACAGGGCATTGATCCTGTCGACCACGGCCCTGAGGATGTCGATTCCGGAATAGGATACAAGACACTCTGCGACGATCGCATCTATCTCCTCGGCGGAGAGGATGGCGGAAGGGGAGACCTCCACATTGCGGATGAGGCCTTCCTCCGCCACGAGGCAGGTCAGGACCAGCATGAGCAGTACAACTGCGGAAACAAGCTTTTTCATAGCTTTGAAGTATCGCATCAAAACACCGCTCTTTCAAGACCGAAACGGCAGTCTGATCGTGGTGTATTTTTATGTTGCATCGCGTGCGCACGCGATGTAACATGTACCGATATGAAAATCAAGAAGAGCCTGACAACATTACTTTGCATCGTTTACATCGCCTATTCCTGCCCGGCAGTCCTGCTGGCTTCAGAGATATCGGGAGTCACGCCGCAGGGGAATACGTACAACATCGAAGCCGAGAAGGTCAGTGGCGACACCGGTTTCCGCCAGTACGACAAATTCGACCTGACTGACGGCGACATCGCCAACCTGGTCTACAAGGACGACTACGACAAGTTCCTGAACCTTGTCGATTCCCAGATCAGCATCAACGGAATCGTCAACACGGTGAAGGACAACAACTTCTACAACGGAAGGGCGATCTTCGTATCTTCGTCCGGCATCGTGGTCGGAGCCACCGGAGTGCTGAACGTCGGATCGCTCAGCCTGCTGAACACATCGGGCTATGACAACCTGAAGACCGCGTACGGCAGCTCCGATATCGGAGACCTGGCCACATACGAGTACGGTGCCGACGGGTACAAGACCCTTGTCAGCGGTGCGGAAGGCACAATCACCAGCAACGGCATCATCTTCGCCCGCGGAGGCGTGGAGGCCGATGCGGCGATGATCGAGTTCAGCGGAACGGCCGACGAGAACGGAGTCGTGGCCGGCTGGGACGACCCCGCCATGACGTTCACCGACCGTGAGACCGCTGTGGAGTTCTTCCAGAAGATCGTTTCCGGAGATGTGACTTCCCCGGATCAGATGGTGATGGACGATTCGGGCATAATCAGGCTCAGCGCATATACAACCCAGACCGGAGACAGCGGCAATCCCGATCCTGACAACGGCATAACATCCACCGTCACGCTCGACACCACGGCGATGGTCGCCAAGGAGATCGACATCAACGCCAAGTCCGAACTCGGTTCGATGTCGCTTCCCGTCGTGGATTTCGGAAAGGGCGTCTACTTCGACTACAGCAAGGCCGTCATCGGCATAAAGAGCTCGTCGCTGGCCGCCGACAACGTTAAGATCAGGTCCGATGCATCCACGATCTCCAAGATCAACGCCATCGAGCTTCCGGAGGTCATCCTCGCATGGATCATAGAGGCCATCGATGATCCCGACCAGGTTGCCGAAGACATCGCATCGCTCTTCTCGTCCGACTACTACGACGATTTCGCCGGAGCAAGGGCATATTCCTACGTGGATATCGACGGTTCGACCATCACGGCGGAAGGCGACCTGGATGTCACCACCGATTCCTATACCTATTATGAAGTCAAGACCACAGGTGCTCCCGAGGAGGCCATCCCGTTCCAGTCGCTGTTCCATGCGCTTGGAACCGAGACCGAATCCATCGTCAACGTGGAGAACCAGTCCACGCTGACCGCATCCGGCACAGCAGACATCAAGGCCCTGTCCGGAAACAACCTCCAGTTGCAGATCTCCAACGACAACGGAATGTTCAGGTTCTCGGAGACCGATGCCTTCAGCTTCCAGTACTTCAATCTGGCCACATCCGTGGACACCGAGGTCAACATCTCGGACAGCACGGTCACTGCGGACGAGATATCGGCAAGGACGCTGTCGAATGTGGACAACTTCTTCTTTGTCGAGAACTCGGCCACCGTGCTGAAGAACGATTTCGCCCACGGAACCGAAGGCGGATCCGGTGCCGCGATCATGGGAGTCGTCAACAACTCCAAGAGCAAGAACGAGGTCAACGTCACCAACAGCACCCTCGAGGCACTCGGAGCGGGCAAGAACCTGACCCTGGAGGCTGTGGACGTACAGAACATCGATGTATCGATAAGGACAAGGACAAACGCCGAGGGAGCAAAGAAGAAAGAGGAGATACTTGACGAAACCAAGTTCAAGGACAGGCTTAAGGCACGTTTCAACAATTTCACAAAGGTCGGAAAGAGCGCCTACAGCAAATACAAGGAATACTCCTACAACAGCTGGTTCAACCTCTTCAAGCAGATGACGGAGAAGTGGTCCGGTGCCGGAAGCGATGCAGCTCAGAAAGCGGTCGGGAAGGACCAGCAGCTCGATGCCGGCCTGTTCCAGGCAGGAGGATCGTTCCTGTTCTCCAACAACAGCGCGCAAACCGGCGTGAACGTCACCAACTCCGAACTCAAATCCGCGCAGGACATAGACCTGAACGCCCACCTGCTCGACAAGTACCACAACCTTGCCATGGCACACGCAAAGGAGCCCGAGGATGCATCGCAGTCCACGGCGATAGTCGGTGCGGGAATCGCGCTTGTCGTCAACAACAGGGAGAACGCCACCAACATTACGGTCGACGGTTCCAAGCTGGAATCCGAGAGGGATGTGAACATCAATGCCGTCACCGAGCTTCCCGGCAACGCCGGCAACATCGGCGTCAGCAGCTCCATGCTCACCCTGGGACTGGGATTCAACTCCGATGCCTCGGACGACTGGGACTTCACGTTCAACAAGGACATCGGTGATTCCGACAGGGAATCGCTGACCCCTCAGATCGGTCTGACGGGATTCTTCAACAACGCGGCCGCCGCGGGCACAACCGGCGAGGATGTGGCTGTCGCCGCTTCCATAACCTACAACAACGGAAAGAATTCCACCGATGTCGACATCATCAACGGGTCCAAGATATATGCCGGGTCCACGAACGACGGAAACGTCAGGGTGAACTCCGTGACATCAGTCGCCACACGTAGCGATTCCGGATTCTTCGGATCGTCATCCGTCATCAACTACGACGAGTCCTACGATGTATGGAACTCCGACGGAGCCGGAGCATCGGTGCTGGTCCAGACGATCGAGAACAACGCGAAAGTCACCATGGAGGACTCCGAGATCTCGGCTACCGCAGATGCAGGCCTCCATGCCGCGGTAGAGCAGTCCTACATCAACTTCATCAAGATGTTCACCTCCGCAGACAAGACGATCGCGCTCGGCGGGGCGGTATCGGTCCAGGACTACACGGGAACGACATTCGTGGAGATATCGGACGGCAGCAGCGTCGTCGCGGACAACCTCGAGATAGAGTCCGGACGGGCACGTGTCTCGCTCGGGGCACTCAATTTCGACGAGGACAAGAAGGGACTTCCCGTAATCGAGGACGACCGTCTCGTGCTTTCGGACAGACGTACTTCCAACGACCATGTCACCACCGTCGACGTCGTGGGAGAGCTCTCAAAGCAGGACAGCTCCAAGGAGAAGGAGGTCACGGCCGCAGTCGGTGCCGCAGTCAATGTCCATACGGTCGACAGGGATGTGGAGACTGTCATCGACGATGCCGTCCTCCATGCCGGAAGCGGGAACGTGAAAATCAGTTCCGCATCCTACAACCGCAACGTCGAGCTCGCTCTTGCAGGTTCGCTTGCAGGCGGAGCCGCCGCGCAGACGCAGAACGTGGCCGAATGGCAGAAGAAGGCCAGCAAGACGGACAAATCCGACGACTTCTTCGAGAGCATGCTTGCCAAGATCGACGATGCCTTCCCCGAGGAGGAGGAAGTCGAGGAAATCAAGGAAGGTGTCGATGCCGCCAAGGACGCGGCGTCCAACGTGGGAGGATCCAAGTACAGC
The DNA here is from genome assembly GCA_045116915.1 of Sphaerochaetaceae bacterium. Lineage (GTDB taxonomy): Bacteria > Spirochaetota > Spirochaetia > Sphaerochaetales > Sphaerochaetaceae > UBA9732. The sequence continues at coordinate 15,534 of JBGUMQ010000039.1, forward strand.
TTCGCCATCGCAGGTTCCGTCAACGTGGTGAACAACAGCACCAGGGTGAGCAACCAGATCCGCAACGGTTCCAGCATCAAGGCGGCCGGAGAAGTGGACATCTCCTCTTATCTGAAGAACACCAACCTGATCCTTTCCGGAGGATTCGCCAAGTCCGGTACCGTCGGAACAGGCGCCGCGGTCAACTTCTTCACAAGGGACGGATCCGTGAACTCCGTTGTCGGAGGAGACCCCAATGGTTATGATTCCACGACAATTGTTTCCGGTACAAAGACTTCAATCGATGCGAATGAAGAGAACGAGATCGTCAGCATCGCTGTCGGAGTAGGCTATACGGGCGACAGCACCAAGCCTACCGATTTCGACGGCGCCATCGGCGGATCGTTCACATACAACGCGATCGAGTCCACGACCGCATCCACGGTCAACGGCGCGGAGCTCGGCGGGAACTCCGATGACGGAACGGACATAAGCGTCCATGCCAAGCAGAGTGTGGATACGCTGAATTTCGCGGGATCGCTTGCCGACGAGAGCGGTTCCAAGTTCTCCGCGGGAGCGGCCCTGGCCGGAACGGCGGACTACATGGCCTCCGATGTAGGCGCAACTGTCGAGAACACCGTCATGAACGACGGCATAAAGGACGTCACGGTCCTTGCAGAGGAAAACGACGACCTGTTCGCCATCGGAATCGCCCTTGAGGCCGTTGGCAACTACGCCAAGTACGGGACCCCGTTCGACGGATCGCTGGGACTGGTGATACTTGAAAACGATATCCATTCGGAGCTCGAGGACTCGCTTGTCAACGCCACCGGTGACCTGAAGGTCGCAGCCGACAACCAGGTGAAAGCCCTCAACGCGGAAGGCGACGGAGCATACAGCGGAGCCACGAGCGGTCTCGGAGTAGGCGGTGGCTGGGTCCTGGACATCCAGGCCAACAATGTCAGCGCCACCATCGATACAGGTACGCAGACCCTGCAGGCAGGTACGGTCACAGTCGATGCCAACTCCTTCGAGAGGATCGACAACATCCCCGTCACAGTGGGTATCTCCAAGTCCACAAGCATGCTGGCTTCCACAGTTGTCATCGATGTCGTGTCCAACGATGTCAAGGCCACGGCCAAGGGCACCATCACGGCCGGTACCGACGTGGACGTCAAGGCCAAGGACGAGTCCTATCTCCTTACCAGGGGAGGAACCCTCGCGGCCGCAGGCGGTCAGGCCACAGCGGTGCTGGGAGCATCCGTCAATGTGGACAAGCTCTCCAAGACTGTGGATGCCTCGCTTGACGGTGCCACGGTCGACGCCAAGGGCAATGTCAGCGTGACCGCCGATTCCGTCGATGCGATCGGAGGAACAAGAAAGGATGACGGCACATACGACAGGGACGACATCTCCAATCCCGACTATCAGGAGAAGCTCCTGGTCTACGACGACCAGACGAAGCAGTACACGGACATAAACAGGGACGATGTCGAGAACTCGTTCCTGAACTGGAACATGTTCTACAACCTTGGTGCCGGGGCCAAGTCGGCATTCACAGGCGCCGTGGTCGTCAAGCTCACGGAGAACAATGTCGATGCCTCTCTGAAGAACAAGAGCGCGGTCACATCCGACCAGCTGCTGGTGAGATCCGAGGACAGGATCGTCAAGAACCTCATGGCGGGAAGCATCTCCGCCACCCAGAACCTGGGAGTCGGAGTGCAGGTGCTCTATACGAAGGACGCACCGGTGATCAAGGCCTCCGTCACGGATGGCTCCACGGTCAAGACCTCCGATAAAACCGAGGTTTCGGCCTCCGACATCAAGGACAACAACACCATCGTCGTCACCGGAGCATTCACGGGCGAAGGCGGTTCGATCGCCCTCAACGTCATGCTCAACGAGTTCGACGACCAGGTGCAGTCGAGCATAGACTCCGGTTCCGATCTGGATGTGAAGACACTTGCCGTGGATGCCGACGAGGATGTCAACTCCACACGCGTCCTGGTCCAGGTCACCGCCTCCGAGAATGCGGCCGTGGGCCTTGAGCCTCTTGTCAACGACTACAACGAGAAGGTCGATGCGACAATCGACAGCTCCACGGTCAAGGCCTCCGATGATTCGTATATCGCACTCGCATCCGAAGTGGCCCACAAGACCAGGGACATCGCCATCGGAGTCGCGGCGGCCGCTCAGGGTGCGACGCTAGCGGGCATAGAGATCAGGAACAACTACAACAACACGAACGATGCGCTCATCAACGGCTCCACCGTCAGCGATGCATCCGTCATAGACCTCAATGCGTCAAACTACATCTATGCCGACAACTGGGCAATCCTGTTCGAAGGAACGGCACAGGGAGTGGAGATCGGCGCCAACGTCATGATCAACGATGTCAGCAAGTCGACCACCGCGCAGATCAAGGATTCGACGGTCGACACCGACGGAGGAAGCATCTACATCAGGACCAACTACGACGGGAACCACCAGCTCATCTCCGACAGGATCAGAAACACGACGGGAACCGTGGGACTGACGGCCCAGGGTGCGGCACTGGATGCGAACCTCATACTGAACTCGTTCTCCGATGTCTCGAAAACGAGTGTCTCGGGAGGCCAGCTGACCGCATACTCCCTTGAACTGGATGCCGGCGGACTGAGGAACCTGGACAACACCAACATCACCATGGTCGCTGTCGGCGAAGGAGCAGGACTCGGCGGATCGGTCACATACAACAGCATCGCGTCCGATACCGAGGCCTCGGTTGCGACCGCGGACGGTGATTTCAACATCACCGGCACCATGGACATCCGTGCGAACGACAACACATACGTCAGCGAGGTGACCGGAACCGGAGCAGTCGGTGCAGTCGGCGGTGCGGCCACGGCGAATGTGGTCATCGTAAAGGACAAGGGCATCTCCAGAGCCGCCATAACAGGTTCGGGAAAGGGAAAGATCAGTGCCTCCTTCATCAGGATCCAGTCGGAACTCGAAGCCGGAGTCCATGACGACAGCGTCGGAGTCTCTCTCGGAATCGGAACATTGGCAGGTTCCGTGAAGCTCGTCACAATTGGCGAGAAGACGGACTACACCGATCTGGAGAAGCAGGCCCATCTGGACACCGCGGTCTCCGGAGCCGACGAGAGGGCGAAGAACTTCATCGGCAGGAGCATTTCCGACGACAACGGAAGCGGAGCCTATGCCGACATCAACGGAAATGTCGACGTGAACGGCAAGATCGATGTCGAGGCCACCAGCACGATCACGGGAATAGCGGGCGACAACGGTCTTACACTGAACAACACCGATGTCTCCGTCGCAGGAGCTTCGGCAGGTGTCGGAGTCCTCAGCGCAGGGCTCTACCACAATGCCGCGGCCACGGTCTCCGGAGGAAACGTCAACATCACAGGCGGGGACCTCACCCTCAAGAGCTATACATCCGACACCGTCGATGTCGAATCGACAGGGATCAACATAGCAGGCGTGGCCGTTTCAGGCGGAAGCGCCTCGTACAACAACGCCAGCACATCGCTGGCCGGAATCTCCGACGCGAAGGTGACCGCCGACAACATCTCGATATCAGCCCAGAACTACACGGAGTCCAGCTCGAAGATAAGCGGCATCACCGTAGGCGGCTTTGCGGTGAATGTCTCCGGCTACGAGTCCAATGTGGACTATGAGACGGATGCGCTTGTCACCGGCACGACCGACATCAGCACCAAGGGCACACTGGACATGGCCGCCAACTCCATCATCGACGTCAAGTCCGATGCGCAGTTCGACGCATTCACGGGAGGCGAAAACGCCATCTTCATCTCGAACAACGTGAGCGTCAACGGAAAGACGAACGCACTGATAAAGGACGCCGATGGTACCATTGATGTCGGAACCCTCAACCTGACCACCTCACATCAGACCTTCAACGCCGAAGGAAGCAGCAACGTGATCTCCATCTCCGGAGGTTCCATCACGTTCGTGAGCGGAGGAACCACTGTCAGCCCGACATTCACATCGGGAATCGACAACATGGACAAGGACCTTGCCATCAAGGCCGACAAGATCAACATCGTGACTGCCCAGCCCTATAAGGACAACCAGATCACGGCCAAGGCAACGATCGGAACCGTCGGAATCGCCCTTGCAGGTCTCTCGGATGCGGCTTCCGGTGCGAAGGCCACCAGCAATGCCACTTCATCCACGCTTGTGAAGTCGAACAACCTCACCGCAGGCGAGATCAACATCACGGCGGACCTGGTTTCCACAGCCTCGGCATCCGACGGCGGAGTTTCGATATCGACTCTTTCATCAATCCAGACCATCGATACCGAGGCCGATGCCACGGACACGCTGGAAGTGGAGTTCGACGGCAACATCAACGTGACAGGTTCGCTGAATGTGACCACGAACCACAACCCGACCACATCGGCCACAGCATCGTCGGTCACGGCATCGCTGTTCGACACAGTCTCAATCCTGAAACTCACATCGGACAACAAGACGACCACGACCGTGGACCTCAAGGGAACTCTGACTGCCAAGGATGCGGACTTCAACATCAATTCCGGCGCGTACGGACAGCTCGATTCGTCCAGCCATACGGGATCGGCCGTGAGCGTCGACAGCAGGACATTCAAGAACCATGTCACGGGAACGGCACAGTTGCTGCTCGACGGTCTGAAAGCCTCCGGAACCGGAGATTTCAAGATCAAACTCAACCCGACAAACACTCATGACGACGTGTCCATCAGCTCCAAAGGCGGATTCTACGCCTACGAGCTGTCGGATTACGACTACAACTTCGACACGACGGCCAAGGTCGACGTGAAGAATTCCGACATCGAGGGCTTCAACTCCGTCGAAATCGGTGTGGCGAACAACAACGTCATCAAGGACAGCAACGTCACGGAAGGCGGCGGATTCATAGCCATAACCAGTTCCAAGGCCGGCAACACCTACAGTTCCGGTTCGCAGTTCAGCATCGCCGATTCCACGATCTCCGCCGGAACGGTCACGGTATCCGCACAGGCGGGCAACGCCACCGACGTCGACGCGAATGTCCTCTACAAAGGCGAAAGCGGCGGTTTCTACACCAGTGACGGCCTGGAGCTGGACAATACGCTCAACCAGAGCACGAACATGAGCATCAGCAACTCCACGATCACAGGAAAGGACAATGTGACCGTCGCGCTCATGAGCGTCCATGGATTCAGCCAGAAGGTGGAGGACATCTCGGACGGTTTCATAGCCAACCCGACGGTCAAGAGCACCGTGACCTCCAACAACACGAACAACATCGACATCGACGAGAAGTCCGTCATCAGATCGGACGGCGACCTGGATTTCACTCTGGATGTGTCCGGATATCTCGGAACGACATCGCATGTACAGGTCGAGGACTGCGGATCGGACCCCGAGACCGATTCGTATCTGAGGATGAACACGGACAACACGATGACGGTCAAGGGAACGGTCGAAGGAGGGAACTCCACCAACGTCGTCTTCATGGGCAATGCCAACAACGACCTGCATCAGGAGTCCTATTCCGAGCACTTCGCCGTGGCTCCGTTCACGACGGAACAGGGCGATCTCAAGGGCGTGACAAACAACACACTGACTGTGGCATCCTCAGGCCGCATGCTTGCGGGTAACTCGATCAACTACCAGTTCAACGACCCGACGGGCAATATCTACGCCAGCAACCACTACCACTGCATCTACTACGCCGCATTCGGCTACGAGACCTACGGTGAGACGTCCAGCAACAAGAGCCAGACGTCGAACAACACGGCCGACGTCCCGGGACAGATCGCCGCGGGCATCGCCAACGCCAAGTTCCTCTTCGTCGCCGATGACGGAAGCGTGGACAGGGAAAAATCCTCCGGAGTCTATTCCGGCGATTACTTCACCTACGGTGACGGCAACGACCCGACACCCGCGGAGATAAAGCAGCAGGTCGTTTCGGGCATCCAGGCCAGGATCGATTCGCTGGACAGCAGCCTGTCCGCAGTGGAGCAGGGGATCGCCGACAACGAGAAGCGCCAGGAAGAGCTCTCTTCCGCCATGGACCATATCGACGCGGTCCTCGGAACCATCGACGGATATCTGGACAACGGATACGCTCCGGTCGACGAGAGCGCAGTCCGGGCCGCCTTCCTGGAAGACATGATCCACAGCCTGGAATCGGAGGAGATGCATCCTCCTGTAGCAGCCGACCTCTTCAACGACCTGCTTTCGAACTACGTCGCGTGGGTGAGGAGCGAGGAAGCGCAGGGTACCGGCATCCTGACCGACATCCTCTACTATATCGACAACATCGACACACTGCTCGATGCGGACCAGAAGGAGACATTCCTCAAGGCTTCGGGCGAGATATCCTCATACCTTTCGTCCGTCGGAACGGGCAACGATGGAGGAGCCGTCATCGTCTACAGCAACGCCGACGCCGGCAGGAAATATGTCGTGACGACATACGGATCCGGAGAGAAGACGAAGGACATGCTCGACCTGATGCAGCAGAAACGCGACCTCATGGCTGAAGAGATGTCCGCACTTGCGACAAGCCACGACAACCTTTCGGCCAACCGCGAGCTGATCATCAACGACATGCAGGCCCTGAATGCGGAGCTCCAGTCCGCGAACGCTAAGCCGGACGACGCCTACGGGCAATCCGAATCCGCCTATGCGCTGCTGTTCCAAGACCTTACGGAAAGACAGGGTTCGATCACGATCACAGGCATCGATGCACAGGACATCCTTATCGGCGGACAGGCTGTCGGAGAGAACCTGGCGCTCCTTTCCGACCATGTCTACACGCCGGCGGGGAACTTCGTCGTGAGCAACAGCTCCGACAGGGACATCATCGTCAGGAGATCCGACACATCCAACGGAAACGGAGGACTGAGGTTCACGGTCAACGGACAGGACATCTCGGACATCGTGACCGTCACCGGCGAAACCGTGAAATACGAGGTGCACAACGACGACATCAGCGTCCGCGACGGCGTGGATGTCCAGCTCTACACGGCACAGACCGGAGCCTTCAGCTTCTACACCGATGAATCGGGGGTCGTGCACACTTCGGCTCCCGTCGTATACAGCAGGCCGGGCCTCGTGGTGGACAGCTATCTGGGATACCATTCGTTCGACAGCATGGGCTATGCCGAGGCCGCCATGCTCAACTCCGGTGTCATCCTGAATACGGACATCTTCTCGTACGACACCGACGATGATGAAGATCTGATCTTCAGCGAGGTGAGGAGGGATGCATCGGTACGGTGAAACGGTGTGCGCCACTTGACACATCATGTTGTTTTGTGGTTACTTGTGATTGACATTGCAATTAAAGGATAGAGGTGCGGCTGACAAGAGTACCTCCGGTGCCCAAGCCCTAGCAGGGGCGTTGCCGGAATGAAAGGGGATGCCGCCGAAAGAAAGGTCCTGCGAGCCTTTCTTGGTCGTCCGGAGAACATCCGGCCGACTGTCGCTGATGCGGAGAGCTATGTATTAATGCTTCTTGTGAATCATTACAGGCCGACGCGTCGCTTGATGTGTCGGTCTTTTTTTGCAGTAGAGGGAGAAGAAGATGAAAGGAAAGGAACCGATTTTCCGCGGCGCCGCAACGGCTCTGGTGACACCGTTCACAGAGAAGGGTGTGGATTACGAAAGCTTCGGCCGTCTGATCGACTGGCAGATCGAGAAAGGCATTGACGCACTGGTCATTGCGGGAACAAGCGGCGAGGGCTCGACGCTTTCCGATGCCGAGCACAAGGCCGTGATAAAGTACGCCGTGGAGAAGGTGGACCACAGGGTCCCAGTGATCGCCGGAACAGGCTCCAACGAGACGCCGTACGCCATCGAGCTCTCCCAGTACGCCTGCAAGGTCGGTGCCGACGGTCTTCTGATCGTCACACCGTACTACAACAAGGCCACGCAGAAGGGCCTTGTGAAGATGTACTACCAGATCGCCGACGAGACGGACAAGCCCATCATCCTCTACAACGTCCCGTCCAGGACCGGTGTCAACATCGAGCCCAGGACATATGTGGAACTTGCAAGGCACGACAGGATCGTCGCCATCAAGGAGGCCAACGGCAACATCTCCAAGATCGTGGAGACGGCGGCCCTTGTCGGCGACAGGCTGGACATATACAGCGGGAACGACGACCAGATTGTCCCCATGCTCTCCGTCGGGGGCCAGGGAGTCATCTCAGTTCTGTCCAACATAATGCCCCATGAAACAAGCCGCATGTGCCACATGTTCTTCGAGGGCAAGGTCAGGGAGGCTGCCAAGCTGCAGATGGACCTGATACCGCTGATCAACGCGCTGTTCTGCGAGGTCAACCCGATTCCCGCCAAGGCGGCCGTTTCCGCCATGGGATTCGGAAAGAACATCCTCAGACTGCCTCTGACGGAGATGGAGAGCGATCATGAAGCGACCCTGCTCCAGCTCATGAGATATCACGGCCTTATCGGCTGACACGGGAGAAAAGATGAGAGTACTTGTGCACGGAATCACCGGACACATGGGGCAGATTGTAGGTCGCATGGCCTCGGAAGGCGTCTGCGGAGCCACTCTGGCCGGAGGAGTGAGCCCTGATGTGGAAACGGAGGAGGGCGGCCTCTTCAGAAGCTTCGCAAACTGCACCGCGCAGTGCGATGTCGTTGTGGATTTCTCATTCCACGGGGCTGTGAAGGACCTTCTGGATTACTGCGTATCACGCAGGCTTCCGGTGGTCGTCGCAACAACCGGGCACACCGATGAGGAGAAGGCCCTCATAACCGGGGCGGCGAAGTCCATCCCGGTGTTCTTCAGCGCCAACATGTCGGTGGGGATAGCCGTCACGGCGGACATCGCACGCAAAGTCGCATCATCGTTCCCCGATGCGGACATCGAGATCGTCGAGACGCACCACAACCGCAAGGTGGATGTGCCCAGCGGCACGGCCCTTCTTCTTGCCGATTCCATCAGGCAGGCAAGACCGGAGAGCGGGTACAACATCGGCAGACCGGAGAACGGCAGGAGGACCAAGGAGGAGATAGGTATCCACTCGGTGAGGCTGGGCAATGTCGTGGGCATCCACGAGATCCTTGTCTCGACGGGCAGCGAGACCATCACCATAAAGCATGAATGCCATTCGCGCGACCTGTTCGCCGAAGGCGCCATAAGGGCAGCCGCGTTCATCTGCGGCAAGGGCCCCGGACTCTACAACATGAAGGACATGATCGGATGAACGCACAGGAAATCATCAACTACATCGCGACTTCCGAGAAGAAGACGCCTGTCAAGCTCTACGTCAAGGAGAAGAGGAGCATCGACTACGGAAGCGCCAAGGTCTTCGGAGCCGCCGACAAGATCGTTTTCGGTGACTGGAAGGAGCTCAAGGGCATCATAGAGGCCAACATGGACGGCATAGAGGACATCGTCATAGAGAACGACGCCCGCAATTCGGCCATCCCCATGCTGGACAAGAAGGACATCAACGCGCGCATCGAGCCGGGTGCCGTGATCCGCGAGCAGGTGGAGATCGGAGACAGGGCAGTTATCATGATGGGTGCGATCATCAACATCGGAGCCGTCATAGGCGAGGGCACCATGATAGACATGGGCGCCGTGCTCGGCGGACGTGCCACGGTCGGGAAGAACTGCCATATCGGAGCAGGTGCCGTCCTGGCGGGCGTGATCGAGCCCGCGAGCGCACAGCCGGTGAGGATAGGCGACGGGACCCTTGTGGGAGCCAACGCCGTCGTGATAGAGGGCGTCCAAGTGGGCAGTAACTGTGTCGTGGCCGCCGGTGCGGTCGTGATCGACGACGTTCCGGACAACATGGTCGTCGCGGGATGTCCTGCAAGGATCATCAAGCAGCGCGACGGGAAGACCGATTCCAAGACCGCACTCGAGGCGGGGCTGAGGAATCTCTGACGGAGAATAGACTTGCAGAAGACAATTCCTTTCACATTGCAGCAG
>JBGUMQ010000040.1:0-6740 GCA_045116915.1 Sphaerochaetaceae bacterium
GGAGATCTTGCGGGCAAAATCCATCTCATGTGTGACGATCATCATGGTCCTGCCCGTCTTGGCCAGGAGCTTGATGACTGACTGGACCTCACCTATCATACTGGGATCCAGTGCACTTGTGGGCTCGTCGAACAGGATGATGTCGGGATCCATGGCCAGAGTCCTGGCGATGGCGATTCTCTGCTGCTGTCCGCCGGAGAGCTCGTCCGGGTATGAGAACACCTTGGTTGCCAGACCGACCTGGGTCAGAAGGTACATGGCCTTGTCGAAGGCTTCCTGTCTGCTTCTTCCCAGCAGGGTGATCTGAGGATTCATGATGTTCTCGATTACCGTGAGATGTCCGAAGAGGTTGAAGGACTGGAAGACCATTCCCATCTTCTTTCTCACTTCGTTGAGGTTGCAACCTCTTTCTGTGATGTCCTGGCCATCAACGATGATCTCGCCGCTCGTGGGCTCGGTCAGCATGTTGATGCATCTGAGCAATGTGGACTTGCCCGTGCCAGAAGGTCCGATGATGCTTATCACATCCCCGTTGTTGATGGTAACGTTCACATCCTTGAGAGGGATGGTGTTGTCATCAAACTCCTTTCTCAAATGACGTATCTCGATCATTCGCTCAACCCTAGGTAAAATGACGTTCGCCATGGACTTGTCTTACTTGACTAGGGTACGCACCACATGCATTGTTTGTGTCCACGGCTGTGGGGATTCTTGGATATAGTTGGTCCCCGCACTTTACAAAGCCCACCATAAAGCCTAAGGGGGCAAGGGTCAAGCCTTTGGGGCGCAATTTTTATATTTTCTGCATGCGCGGGCGCGGGTACGGGTAGGTACGAGGAGTACGGGCAGCACGGGCAGTACGAGGAAACCCTGCCAGTACGAGCAAACCCGACCAGTACGACGAATCCCTACGAATCCCTACCAGTACGAGGAATCCCTACGAAAAACAACCATTGTGAGGGAATCAGGACGATGCCCTACCGCACACCTGGTACATGCGCCCGTCCGAGATGACGACGGAGACATCAAGGTGTCTTGCGAAAAGTGCGGCGAGGTCGGAGGCCTCGGGCAGTCCGGCGGAAATACGGGAGGCGCTTCCGCTGTGGTGGCGGTTGACCTTGTCGCGGCTCATGCCGTGCGCCACCGTCAGGACCCCGCCGGGCCGGAGCATGGAGCTGAGGTTGCGAAGGAGCTTGCCGGGATCCTGGAAATGGGGGAACGCGTTGTAGATCACTATGGAATCGAATCCTGCGCCGAAACTGCCGGTCTCGGCGTCTGCGCAGAGCAGTTCCACCCGGGGGTCGCGGAATTTGGATCGTGCCATGCCTATCATCCCGGGAGAGATATCCACTCCGGTGACGGAAGATACGTCCCTGTTGAGATAATATGGGATCAGGACGCCGGTGCCGCACGCGACATCGAGCACTTTCGAATGCGCATGCACGCCGGCATTGTCCAGGATCGTGTCTATGACACGGTCATCGCAGACCAAGCCGGCATCCCATCCGGGAGCCCAGGCGTCGAAGAATGCGATAACCTCGTTCTTGTCTATCATGCCTTATGCCTAATTGAAGAAGGTCGCCGTGTCGATCTTCCCGTATCCGCCGAAGCTTGCGGCACAACCGTAGATCTCATCGGCCAGTGCCTGGCCGAGGAAGGCGCGCGATATGGCATCGAGCTTGTCCTTGATGTCGATGTCGGCGAACAAGTCGGGATAGACGGTCTTGGCGATGAACCACGTGTTGGCAAGCGCGATCTCGTAGTTGGTGTAGTACGCGTTGTAGGCCATCTGGAGGTAGACCTCGCCGTCGTTCCAGGCCTTGCAGGAATCGAACATCGTGCTGTCCTGGGCATAGAGCGGCTTGATGTTCTTCACGGCGGCGGTGTCGATGAACATGATGTCGATGTCCTTGCCCAGGGCGACGAACTTCTCGGATTCGATGGCCTGGATGCCGTTGCGGGCGAGGTCGGTGACGACGTTCCTCACGTTGGCGACGTTGAAGGAGACGTAGTTCTGGGCCGTCATGAGGTGGTTGGTCGTGCCCCAGTTGCCCAGGCCGCAGATGTAGACGGACGGCTTGTCGGAATCGGGGATGCCGGCGGTCCTGGATGTGAGCTCGGCGGTCTCCGCATCTATGTAGGAAACCAGCTCCGCAGCCCTGGCCTCCCTGCCGAATATCTGCCCCAGAAGAGAGAGGGAGCCCTTGAAGGCGTCGTCGAAAACGCCGTTCGCACCGGAGCGCAGGGTGATGACGGGAATCCCGAGCTGCTCCTGCAGGGCATCCTCCTTCTGGACATCCTCGTATTCGGAAATGACGATGTCCGGGTTGCAGGCAAGGATCTTCTCGGCCTCGGCCACCTGTGCCTGGGGTCCGCCCACTCCGCATGACGGGAGCTCGGAGAACTCGTCGGAGTAAGCCAGGACGTAGGGTCTTGCGACCGAGTCGAACATCTTGGGCCTGCTCTGGAGCGTGAGGTTGTCTATGTCCTCCACTCCGCACAGCAGGTCGGCCCCGTTGATGTAGGTGTACATCCTCAGCGCCCCGGCTCCTATGCACACGACCCTGGTGTAGCTCCCCGGGACGACCTCCACTTCCCTGCCGATCATGTCGGTGACCACGACGGGCGCGGCGGCCCCGGTCCCTGTCTTCGAAGCGGCGGACTCGACCACCGGCGCTGCGGCGACGGCCATAATCGCGACTGATGCGACCAATAACAATGCGAACAGTTTCCTACTCATTTTCCGACTCCTTGTAGATATGTATGATCTTCTCCCCACGGCAGTCGGCCACCATGGCCTCCACACCGTATATTTCCTTTATCACAGCTTCGTCGAAAACCTCCGGACCGCCTTGGAACCTGATGGTCCCGTCCTTCAGGAAGAAGAAGCGGTCTCCGAAGAACATGGCCTGGTTCAGGTCATGTATCGATGAAATCACTATTATGCCCTTCTCATGGGCTATTTTCTTTGCTTCCCTGATTATCAGAAGCTCGTTGGCTATGTCCAGGTTGCCCGTCGGTTCGTCGAAGACCAGCACCTGCGGCTGCTGGGCAAGGGCCCGTGCTATGGCGACCTTCTGGCGCTCTCCTCCGGACAGTTCGTTCACGTTGCGGCAGGACACATCCTCAAGGCCTGTCTCCGAAAGGATGCGCTCCACCACGGCAAGGTCGGACGCGGAAGGTTTCACCGTGTAGAAGGACACGCGTCCTGTAAGTACGGTCTGGAAAACGGTGAGGTCTCCGAATCCGATCTGCTGCGGCACGTAGGCGACGATGCGGGCCCTCTCGCGGCGCGGCATCTGCAGGAGGTCTCGTCCGTCGAAGAGGATTCTGCCGCCGTCCGGTTTCAGGATGCCTGTGATGGTCCTGAACAGCGTGGTCTTGCCGGCTCCGTTGCGGCCCAGCAGGATCCCGACCTGCCCACGGTCAATGGCCATGTCCACACCCCGTAGGACCGGAGCGCCTTTGTCATATCCGAAGGAGAGGTTCTCTATGGAAAGCATCACCTGCGCCCTCCTTTCCTGAATATGATGGCGATGAAGAACGGGGCTCCGAGCATCGCGGTTATGGCCCCCACAGGGAGGGCCGAACCGTTGCCCATGCTCCTGGAAAGCGTGTCCGCCACAAGCAGCAGGAGGCTGCCGGAAAGCGCGCTGGCTCCGATGGACCACAAGTGCTCCTGGCCGATGATCCTCTTGACCACATGGGGGCAGATCATGCCCACGAAACCTATCACTCCGAGGAACGAAACGCACACGGCGGTGATCATGGATGCCAGAAGCAGCGATACGAAACGGAGGCCTCTTACGTTGATGCCGAGCGATATTGCAACGGCATCTCCGCTCAGGAGGGCATCGTACCTGCTTGATAGGAAAAGGAACGTGACAAGCCCCGCCCCCACTGTCACGGCCATGATCAGGTCGGTGCGGTAGGTCGCCCTGCCCAGGTCGCCGAAGTTCCAGACCACCGCGGCGGAAAGGCCGACATCGGTGGCGTAGAACTGAAGGATGGTCGTGGCGGCGGTCCAGACGGAGCCTATGGCTATTCCGGCCAGCACCACCACGTTCGGAGAGAAGCTCCTGATGCGGCAGAGCCCGAGTATCAGCAGTATGGAGACCACGGCGAACATGAACGCCATGATGGATGTCGAGAACGGGTTCGCGCCGGTGTCGTAGTTGGCAAGGTGGTTCCCGGTATCCAGGAATCCGCCGGCGAAAGCGATTATGGAGAGGTTGGCGCCGAACACGGCGGCGTTGGAGACGCCCAGCGTGGACGGGCTGGCCAGGGAGTTGTCGAGGTTGGTCTGCATCACAAGGCCGGATATGGAGAGCCCCGCCCCTGCTATCAGCGCGGCCAGAACCCTGGGCATGCGGATGTTCCATATTATCCTGTTGTCGGCGGCGCTGCCCTTCCGTACAAGGGCCCTGAGGCAGTCGCCCACCGACATGTGTGACGAGCCTACGAACAGGCACACGAACGCCATCACGACGACCGCGATGAAGAGGATGATTGTGAAAAGCCTTTTCCTGCCTGTATCTGAAATCAAAGACGCACCATATGATGCCCGACGGGGCATCTCCCTTAATCCTGATATGCAATTGTACGGGACTACTGCCCGCGGTGCGCCCTTCATGGACGTGTTGTTGACAGGATAAAGGAAAAAACGCCCGGCATCAATACCATCCGGAAACATCATCCGTCGACGGTATCCGGCAGGATCCGCACATCATCCCCCACTATCCGCAACTATTCGTGAAAATAACAATTGAAGTTTTTTCAAAAATATTATAGGTTACTAACGTTTTTAGAGATAAGGATTTTAGATACAAGACAATCGAGGTTTCACGAATATGGCTACAGAACTGTCAAAAATGAGGAACATCGGAATCAGCGCACACATCGATTCCGGAAAGACAACACTGAGCGAAAGGATACTGTTCTACTGCAACAGGATCCATGCGATACACGAAGTCCACGGCAAGGACGGAGTCGGAGCCACCATGGACAGCATGGAGCTCGAAAGGGAAAGAGGCATCACCATCGCCAGCGCCGCCACAAGCGTCAACTGGAAAGGTCATGAGATCAACGTCATCGACACTCCGGGCCACGTCGACTTCACGATCGAGGTCGAAAGGTCCCTCAGGGTCCTGGACGGCGCCATCCTGGTGCTGTGCTCCGTCGGAGGAGTCCAGAGCCAGAGCATCACGGTCGACAGGCAGATGGACCGCTACAAGGTCCCCAGGATCGCATTCATCAACAAGTGCGACCGTGTCGGTGCAAACCCCTACCGTGTCGTAGGCCAGATGAGGGAGAAGCTGCACCTCAACGCGGTGCTCGTGGAGCTGCCCATCGGTCTCGAGGACAGGCTCGAGGGCGTCGTCGACCTGATCAGGATGAAGGCCATCTACTTCGACGAGCCCAACGGCACCGTCCTGCGCGAGGAGGATATCCCCGAGTCCATGCTCGAGGAAGCCCAGCAGAAGCGCGAGGAGCTCATCGAGGCCGCCAGCGATTTCGACGACGAGCTGATGAACATGATCCTTGAAGGCGAGGAGCCGGGCATCGATCTGATCGAGGCCGCCATCAGACGCGGCACCCTGTCGCTGAAGATGTGCCCCGTCTTCGTCGGTTCGGCACACAAGAACAAGGGCATCCAGCCGCTTCTGGACGGCGTGGCCAAGTACCTGCCCGAGCCCAGGGACGTCGAGAACAGGGCCCTGGACCTGGACAACAACGAGGCCGAGGTCGTGCTCGAGGCCGATGACAAGAAGACCCCCGTGGTCCTGGCGTTCAAGCTCGAGGACGGACGTTACGGCCAGCTGACATACATCCGCGTGTACCAGGGAAAGCTCCACAAGGGCGACGAGCTGGTCAACACCAGGACAGGCAAGAAGTTCAGGATCGGAAGGCTGATCAAGATGCACGCATCGGAGATGGAGGACATCACCGAGTGCGGAGCCGGTGAGATCGCCGCCCTGTTCGGAATCGACTGCGCCAGCGGAGACACGTTCTGCGGCGCCGGCCTCAGGTACGCCATGACATCCATGTTCGTGCCCAAGCCGGTCATCTCGCTGGCCATCCACCCCAAGGACAAGAAGAGCCAGGACAACATGAGCAAGGCGGTCAACCGCTTCATGAAGGAGGACCCGACCTTCCAGTGCTTCGTCGACCCGGAGAGCAACCAGACCATCATCAAGGGAATGGGAGAGCTCCATCTGGATGTCTACGTGGAGAGGATGAGACGCGAGTACAACTGCGAGGTCACCGTCGGAGCACCCGAGGTCGCATACCGCGAGGCCATCTCCCAGAGGGCGGAGTTCAACTACACCCACAAGAAGCAGACCGGCGGAAGCGGACAGTACGCACGTGTTGCCGGCTACATCGAGCCGATCATCGCCGATCCCGGTGCCGAAGAGGAGCCCAAGGACTTCGAGTTCGTCAACGAGGTCAAGGGCGGAGCGATCCCGACCGAGTACATCCCGTCCTGCGAGAAGGGTTTCCAGACCGCGATGAAGAAGGGCCCGCAGCTCGACTTCCCGATCGTCGGCGTGCGCGTTTGCGTCAACGACGGAGCCTGGCACCCGGTCGATTCATCCGACATGGCGTTCCAGACCGCCGCGATCGCAGCCTTCAAGGAGGCTTTCGCCAAGGCCAGGCCCACCATCCTCGAGCCCATCATGAAGGTGGAGATCGAGGGCCCGTCGGAGTTCCAGGGCGCGATTTTCGGCACTGTCAACCAG
>JBGUMQ010000041.1:0-9844 GCA_045116915.1 Sphaerochaetaceae bacterium
CGGCGAATGCCGCCGGGTCGGAGACGATGCGCTCGCGGGTGTCCGCATCAAGCAGGTTGTAGACGTTGTCGGATACCGATGCGAAAAGCTGCTGTGCATCGATCGAGGTGTTGTCCAGCGAAAGCCCGGCGAACGCCCCGCTCTCCTCCAGTTTCCTGTACAGGAGCAATGCGGCCGAACGTGCGGTGTCGAAGTCCGAGGCGCTGACGAACAGGTTAACACCTGCGTTCTGGCGTTCGGTGAACTCGTTCGCGGCACGGGCAAGGCCGTCGTCTGTGTCGGCCTGTGGGATCATGGATGTGAAGCTTGTGCTCAGACGTACGGGTCTGGCGATGAGCATCACGGCCGCCGCGGCGAAGAGGAGCGCCAGAAGCAGCAGGAAGGCAAGCGGGGAATCAAAGCGACCAGACCGCAAGCTCTTCATCCGTCAGCTCCCTGCTCTCCATGTCGGAGAACTCGTATGTGATCGTGTCGCCTGTGGTCTCGTTCAGAGTCAGGCTCTCGAAGGTATCCGATCCGGTCAGGACCATGCTTCCGATGAACGACGACACAGCCTTGTCCCTGGGCTCGAGCCTGAGGCTCCATGATGTCCCGTCGACCGCAATCCAGGTCCTGAAGGTCTCGCCCATGACGGAGAAATCGGCGCTGAAGACGCATTCCAGCGTGGTGGCTATCTGCGTGTAGACGGGATTCTGCGCCATGTCCAGGTGCGTCGGCTGTCCGTCGCGTATCTTCTGGATCAGCACGTCCTTTCCGACAGCAAGCACGGACGCGTACGGCTTTTCCGTGTACCACACGATCCCGTAGCCCGATGCTATCTGTATGCGTCCAGTGGACACGAACGTCCTGGTGCTTCCGCTAACCGTCTTTGTCTGGCGGAAAGAGCCGGAAAAGCTTCCGCCTTCGAAAGCTCCCGATATGAACGACCAGTCGCCCGTGGTGAGGTCGACCTCGGTGTATTCCCCGGAAGCCCAGAGGCCGCATGCGGAAAAAAGGATGAGAATCAGGACGGCTATCTTGCGCATGCTCCCCTCACAAGGTCGATCACCCTCCTCTTGCCGGGACATGGCAGGAAAGTGAACGCGCTTTCCCCGTATCCCCGTTCCTTCCAGAGGGAGGCGATGTACGAAGTATACTCCATTGTAGCATCGGAAGACGCGGATGCGCCATCTCCTGAAGCAAGAAGGGAGACGGTGAACTGCCAGAGGTCGGCCGGATTGCCGGATGCATCATCGGCCTTGTATGATGCGACGGCATCGAAGAGGTCTCCCCAGGTCCTGTTGTCGGGACTTCCGTATACGTACTTTGGGCCGTAATATCCGACGATGTAGTCGCGCGGTCTGGCATCGGTCTTCATGGCGTCGAACGTGATGACCCTGTCGGCCCTGCGGTTGGCGAGGTTGATGACGATGAACTGCGCGGATACCAGGATGCCTGTGACGGCGTAGGATACCACGGTGTTGTAGATGGTCCAGACCTCCAGCGTGCTCCCGAAGCAGATGGCGATGTTGATCCCCATGCTTATCAGGATGTGGACGCACCATGCGATGTTGAGCCCCTTGCAGCAGCGTTCAAGCATGCCGCGCGCCGGGTGGACGGCTATGACGGGGTCGATCATCATCGCGAAGCGCGTGATGATGGGCCTGCCCTTCAGCAGGGGCAAGCCGAACATCACGAGGAACACGAGTGTCATGAATACGGGATAGAACTTCAGGACCAGCTCGCTGCGGGTGACAAGCACCACCAGGGCGATCACCCCGAGGATCATGGCGGTCCAGTTCTTCTTCCCGTCGCCGCTGACGAACGCGAAATACGCCAGGGCTATGACCATCATGCCCAGCGAGACGATGCTTATGGGCAGATGGAACACGACCAGGGCAAGGAAGACGAAGACGGGGTACGTGATGACTATGGCCATCAGGAAGACCTTGACCGCACCCCGTATCTTCATGTCATGCCCTGTAGAATGCCTTCATGCCTTCCGTGAGGTTGAAGGTGTCCATGGTCCCTGCGGTCTCGTAGGGCGAATGCATCGCGAGCTGCGCCGCTCCGATGTCCACGGTGGGGACCGAGAACTGCGTGGCCGAGATGTTGCCCAGCGTGCTGCCGCCGGAGACGTTGGAGTTGTTGAAGAACACCTGGTAAGGGATACCGGCATCCTTGAGTATGGCTTTGAGGTACGATCCGCTGTAGGCGTCCGTGGTGTACTTCTGGTTTCCCGCGTACTTGATCAGGACTCCTCCGTTGACCAGCGGCCTGTTGGTCGGGTCGCACTTCTCCGGATAGTTCGGATGCATGGCGTGCCCGTTGTCGGCGCTGAGCATGAAGCTTCCGGCCTCCAGGGCGCACCTGAAGTCGAAATCCCATCCCATGGCGCATCCGATCCTGTGGGTGACCTGTCTGAGGAAATCGCTGTCGGCTCCCTGCTTGGAAGAACTTCCGACCTCCTCGTTGTCGAAAAGGGCCACCATCTGGATCTTCGACGATGCCGAATCCTCGCATGTCACGAAGGCCTTCAGGGCGCTGAACGCGCACTGCAGGTCGTCAATCTTCGGGCAGGAGAAGAACTCGTCATCAAGGCCCCAGATCGAGCCTCCCATCCTGTTGGTCAGGTAGAGCTCCGTGTCCAGGATGCTCTCCTCATCCACTTCCAGGAGTTCGGCGACCAGGGAGCGTACGGCTCCTGTCTGCTTCCCTATGGCCAGTACGGGGAGCATGTCTTTCTGGACCTTGTATTCGAAGCCCTTGTTGGCCTCCCTGTTCTGATGGATGCAGAGATTGACTATCTGGCACAGATCCTTGTCGAAACTCACGAGTCTCTCGGAAATCCGGCCATCGTTCTCTCTGACGAATGCACGGCCGGCAAGCGACAGCGGTCTGTCGAACCACGGGGCCATGAGCATTCCGCCGTAGGCCTCCACGTTCAGCGTGGTGTATGCGTCTCCGGTGGATATCTCCGGATTCTCCTTGAGCTTGAACGACGGGCTGTCGGTGTGCGCGGCGACTATGGAATACCCGGTGGGCTTTCCTTCCGGCATGCGGAACGCGATCAGGGACGAGCTGTTGCGCGTGACGAAATAGCAGTTGCCGGCCTCGATTGCGAATGTCCCCTTCTCATCCAGACGGATGGCCCCCGCGTTCTCCAGCATGGTCGCGGCGTTGGCCGCGACGTGGAAGCATGATGGGCTGTCCTGGATGAAATCCATCAACTCGAGCGTTGATTCGATGTACTTCTGATCCATGTGGCCTCTGTGTTATTTCTCAAGGACTGCCTTGATTCTTCTGACTCCTGCGGAGGAGCTCTCCTCCTTCAGGATGTGGAAGTGTCCCATGTCGCCGGTGTGGGTGACATGCGGTCCGGCACAGACTTCCTTGGAGAAGTCGCCGATGGAATACACCGTGACCTGCTCGCCGTACTTGCTGGAGAAGAACGCGATGGCGCCGTTCTTCACGGCCTCCTCCGGGCTCATCGTCTCGACCGTGACCTTGAGGTCCTTTCCGATCTGCTCGTTCACGATGTCCTCGACCTGCTTTATCTGCTCCGGGGTCATCTTCTCGTGGTATGTGAAGTCGAACCTCAGCCTTTCGGGTGTGATGTTGGAACCCTTCTGTCCGACCTCGTTGCCCAGGACCTGCCTGAGTGCGGCCTGCAGCATGTGGGTAGCCGTATGCAGTGCGGTGGTCTCCTCGCTGTGGTCGCCCAGTCCGCTCTTGAAGTCTCCGGCCATGGCCGTCCTCGAAAGCTCCTGGTGCTTGGCGAAAGCCTCCTGGAAACCCTTGACGTCGACTGTGAAGCCCTTCTCCGCCGCGAGCTCCTGCGTGAGTTCGATCGGGAAGCCGTATGTGTCGTAGAGCTTGAAGGCCGAACCGCCGGCGATCTCCTTGACGCCCTGCTTCTCCAGGAAGAACGTCATCTTGTCGAACTGCTTCTCGCCCTTCTCCAGGGTCTCCGAGAACTTGTTCTCCTCAGCCGTGAGCTCGCTGTACACCCTGTCCTTGTTCTGGATCAGCTCCGGATACGGCTCACCGTACAGGTCGATGACGACCTCCGCGACCTTGGCGAGGAACGCACCCTCGATTCCCAGGTGCTTCCCGTTCCTGACGGCACGCCTGATCAGCCTTCTGAGGATGTAGCCCTGTCCGACGTTGGACGGGGAGACTCCCCTCTGGTCGCCCAGGATGAAGGTGCTGGTCCTGATGTGGTCGGCGATGATGCGCATGGAGACATCGGTCTTCTCGTCCTGTCCGTATGTAACGCCGGCGAGCTCGCCGATCTTTTTGAGGATGGGTTGCATGACCTCGGTCTCGTAGACGCTCTTCTTGCCCTGGAGGATGGCGATGGTGCGCTCGATTCCCATTCCGGTGTCGATGCACTTGCGCTCCATCTCGACGAACTTGCCTTCCTTGGTCTTCTGGTAGCCCATCAGGACGTCGTTCCAGACCTCGAAATACTTGCCGCAGCCGCAGCCGGGCTTGCAGTCGGGTCCGCATGCCGGGCGACCGGTGTCGATGAACATCTCGGTGTCGGGTCCGCAGGGTCCCGTCTCTCCGGCCGGTCCCCACCAGTTGTCCGAACGGGGCATGAAGTGGATCCTCTCATATGGGATGCCGCACTTGTGCCAGATCTCCGCGCTCTCCTCGTCGCGCGGGATTCCCGGCTCGCCCTCAAAGACGGTGACGGAGAGCTTTTCCGGGTCTATTCCCAGTTCCTTCGTCAGGAACTCGTAACTCCAGGGGATCATCTCCTTCTTGAAGTAGTCTCCCAGGGACCAGTTGCCGAGCATCTCGAAGCATGTGAGATGGTGCGGGTCGCCGACGCTGTCGATGTCGCCCGTGCGGATGCACTTCTGGTAGTCGGTGAGCCTCTTCCCTGCAGGATGGGGCTGGCCCAGGATGTAGGGTACAAGAGGATGCATGCCGGCTGTCGTGAACAAGACAGTCGGGTCGTTCTCAGGGATGACCGAGGCGCCGCTTATCTGGACGTGGCCCTTGGATACGAAGAAGTCGATGAATTTCTTTCTGAGTTCATTTGCTGTAAGTGGTTTCATAACGCCCTAGATATTAACTATAAGGAGTGGTTCAGTCAATAACGGGCAGTGCGGAGCGTCTGTCCGGAGCAAAGTTCAGAACAAGGTCGGCTGGAGGTCTTCCGCCTTCTTCCTCACGCTTGTCCGTGTCACCTGCAGCGCCTTCTTCACCTGTGTCCCGGCGTTGTGGCTCTGGTTTATGACAACGGGGTCCCTGAACCTGCGGGGCCAAAGGAAGGTCCTGTTGTCGTATGTCTCGCGCAGGATGAAGATCTTCTTGCCCTGCTTCTCGCTGTACTGGGCCTGCTTCACTGCGCCGCCTCCGTCCCTGCTCTCCACGACGAAGCTCCCCATGGAGATCTGGCTCATCAGGAGGTTGCGCTGCATGAAGAAATACTGCTGGACCTTGCGGCTTGGTGCGAACTGCGATACAAGCAGCCCGTGCAGGGCGACCAGCTCCTGAAGCCTGTCGTGCTTGGGCGGGTATGATTCGCAAACAGAGGTCCCGATCACGCCTATCGTGTTGAAATCCTTGGCCAAGGCCTCGATATGGGCCACTCCGTCTATTCCCATGGCAAGTCCGCTCACTATGGTGAAACCGTTCTCACCAAGAGAGTCCACGACCTCGCGGGCCAGCGTCATGCCGCGGTTGGACGGGTTTCTGGTCCCCACCACGCTTATGCCGCGGGACTGGAGGAGCTCTGCATTCCCCTGGAGATAGAGGAACGGAACACCCGTCACGCCGTCGGGCCAGAAGGGGCTTGTCTCGTCGATTATCCTTGTCCTGTCGTCCAGGAGCTCGAAGGCCTGGCGGCAACGGTAGTATGCCTCGTTGACCGCCTCCTTGCGGACACCCATGACATCGGAGTAGACATTTATGTTGAAGGGAAGCTCCTCCCTCGTGTCGCACTCGTTCGAGATCTGCAGGAACTGGTCCCAGCAGTGGCTGTCCGCCTTCTGCAGGACACGCACCACCGTCTCGTAATTGAGCGCCCTCTGATAGTTCTCCATGACACCCATTGTACACTGTTTTCCCGATTTCCGACATTTCATTTTACGGTACTTGACAGCGATCGCGCTTTGGGTTATACATAATCCTGCACGCCGTTTTAGCTCAGTTGGTAGAGCAAGGGACTGAAAATCCCTGTGTCCCTGGTTCAATTCCTGGAGACGGCACTAAGGCAGCTAGAGATAGCTGCCTTTTCTTTTCTGGAAAGGGGATCGCCACGGTGGAGAACGACAAACAGGCGCTCAGGAAAAGGATTCTGTCCGAACTCAGGCAAACGCCCGGTCCCGACCCGGAGGTCGTGGCCGACAGGATCTGCGCCCTTGGGGAATACAGGGACGCCGCCGTGGCAGTGCTCTTCATCCCCCTGAAGTCCGAACCGGACATCTCCATGGTCATCGACCGGGCGGTCGCCGACGGGAAAACCGTGTTCGTCCCAGGGGAGGATGTCTGCACGTTCAGACAGGTCTCCGAAGACTGGAGGGAACATCTGGTGAGGCTCACCAACAATACATGCACGACGGACTCGCCTCTATTGAACATAAACGATTTGAAGAGTAGAATGAGCGGCGTTGGAAAAACGAAAGGAATTATCCTGGTACCCGGACTTGCCTTCACAGAATTCGGAACCAGACTTGGGAGAGGTGCAGGATATTATGACAGACTACTCGATTTGATCTCGAACTCCGGTTCTTTGGATTTCACCGCGGTTGGAATCTGCAGGCAATCACAGCTGCTGGACAGCATCCCGCAGCAGCCACACGACAGAAAAGTCCGTATGGTAATCGCATTCTGACATTTGGATACTCAATAAACACAGGTTCATCATGCGCAGACTATTTAGATACGCCCGGAAGCAGTGGAAGCTCTATCTGACGTCGATCGTTTTCCTCGTCATAGGAGTATATCTCAGCGCCATGGGTCCGAAATACATAAAACAGATAATCGACACATGCATAGTGGGCGGCCGCGGAGACCTTTTCTTCTCCATTGCCATCCCCATGCTGGTCGTCTATCTCGTCACCGGAGTCGCGAAGTACATACAGGAGTTCGCATCCGACTGCATAAGCTCGGCCATGCAGAGATGCATGCGTGAGGAGACCTTCCGCAGCATCCTGGCCGAGGACCAGTACTTCTTCAGGGAGAACAACCCCGGAGAGCTCATGAGCCGCACCAAGCAGGACATCGAGACGGTGGGATTCACCACAGGATTCATAACACTGTTCTTCATAGAGATCGTGTTCCACGTGGTCTACATGTCCTACTGCCTGATCAGCATCAACCCCAGCGGCGCGATACCGGCTCTGGTGATCATGCCCATCATAGGTGTGCTGGCGGTCCTCTCGGAGCCCAAGGGCGACAAGCTCTCGGACAAGAGGTCGGACGACATAGCCGACATGAACCAGAGCGCCACGGAGAGCCTGAGCGGGATCAGGACCGTCAAGGCCTTCGGACGCGAGCGCGAGGAGGCGGCAAGGTTCGACAAGAGCAACCGCTCGTTCTTCAGGCACTCGCTGAGGCTGGATTACCTGTGGGCGAACTGGACCACCCCGATGGAGGCGCTGGCAAGGATCATGCTCTATCTGGCGATCCTTCTCTCGGGCATCCAGGTCATCAGGGGAAAGATGACGCTCGGCGATCTTTCCGCGGTCACATCCTACACCAGCGAGCTGGCCTGGCCCATGATGGAGCTGGGCTGGCTGCTGACCGAGTTCGCCGCCGCAAGGGCATCGCTCAGGAAGATATCGAAGATCCTGGATTCAAAACCCAGGATCAAGAGCGGTGAGAAACATCTGGACAAGCCCACCGGAGACCTGGAGTTCGACCATGTCACGCTCAAGGCCGACAACGGTGCCGTCATACTGGACGATGTCTCATTCCACCTGAGAAACGGCAAATCCCTGGGTATCATGGGCGCCACAGGCAGCGGAAAGAGCACGATAGCCAACCTGACCATGCGTTTCCTGGATCCCTCGGAAGGCTGCATCAGGTCCGACGGGATAGACCTCAGGGAGCTGGATCTGGACAGCGCCAGGGCCGGAAAGGCCATTGTCACGCAGGACATCTTCCTCTTCTCCGACACCATAACATCCAACATGGACAAGGGTCAGAAAGGACTCCTGCAGCAGGAAGTCCTTGAGCAGGCGGCCATGGATGCCGCGGCGCACGACTTCATCTCCAGGCTGGGTGAGGGCTACGAGACGGTCATCGGTGAAAAAGGCGTGGGTCTTTCCGGAGGCCAGAAGCAGAGGGTCTCCATTGCAAGGGCCTTCGCAAGCGGCAGACCGCTGCTGATCTTCGACGACGCCACATCCGCACTGGACATGGAGACGGAGAAGAAGGTGCAGAAGGCGATCAGGCACCACAGGAACCTGACCATGATGATAATCGCACACAGGATATCGGCGGTGCGCGATGCCGACGAGATCATGATCCTGGACCACGGGAAGGTCGTGGAGAGAGGCACCCACGAGAGTCTGATGGCTCTGAAGGGAAACTACTACAAGACCTACATGACCCAGTATCCCGATGAAGAGGAGGAAGACTGATGGCTGTCAACACATATAAAGAAGACGAGAAAGTCTCCGATGTCAGCAACATCAAGACCCTTCTCCGCACGGTTTCGTACCTGAAGGAATACAAGTTCCAGACTGTCCTGGCGATACTCATGATCCTTGCGGAGACCCTGATAGTGGCGATCCTGCCCTCGTTCAGCGAACGTGCCGTGGACGTGGACATCGCCAACAGGGATGTGCGCGGGCTTGTCACCACCATCTGCATCGCAACAGGCCTGGCGATCACCAGCTGGCTGCTGGCCATGGGTTTCAAGAAGATCCTGGCCAACGTCACGAACAAGATCGTATACGACATCAGGCGCACGGCGTTCGACCACCTGCAGACCCTGTCGCTCTACTACTTCGACTCGAGGCCCACTGGAAAAATCCTCAGCCGTCTGATCAACGACGTGTCGTCGCTAAAGGAGATGTTCACAAGGCTCATCACCAGCCTCATCCCCAACCTGACGCTGATAATCGCCGTCGTGGTGATAATGCTCAGGGCCAACGCCATACTGAGCCTTTCGGCGTTCCTCGTCGTGCCCCTGCTCGTCGTGAGCATCTACTTCGTCATGATCAAGAACTTCAAGAACTGGATGGACTTCAGGCAGAAGAACTCGAACATGAACGCCTACACGCACGAGTCCTACGCCGGGATCAAGGTCATCCAGGCCTTCAGCGCCGAGCGCGAGACCATCGCCGAGGGCGACAAGATCATGAAGGATGTCGAGAAATCATGGGTCAGGGCCGTCAGAAGGGCCGACCTGCTGAACATCGTCATCCACTGGTCCATGGGTATCGGATACTTCGTGCTGTACCTGTTCGCCGTCAGGTGGCTGAAGCTCGGCGAGACATCCGTCGGACAGCTGATCGCGTTCGCCTCCTACATCGCCCTCTTCTGGCAGCCCATCAGGTCCCTGGCGGCGACCTTCAACCAGTTCACCAACCAGGTCACCAGCGCCCAGAGGGTGTTCGAGCTGCTGGACACGCAGTCTATCCTCCAGGAAGTGCCGGATGCGGTGGACCTTGATGTCACCGACGGTGCGGTCGACTTCAGGAACATCACCTTCGCCTACCCCGACGAGCCCGATGTGGAGGTCATCCACGACCTGTCGCTCAGCGTGAAGCCGGGTGAGATGATAGCCCTTGTCGGTCCCACGGGAGCCGGAAAGACGACCATCGTGAACCTGATCTCCAGGTTCTACGACCCGGTCTCCGGCCAGGTGCTCATCGACGGCCAGGACATCTCCAAGGTC
>JBGUMQ010000042.1:0-11716 GCA_045116915.1 Sphaerochaetaceae bacterium
GATCAGAAGCAGGATCTCGAAATCGCTCTGGGCGTTGTCGACGCCGACCATGTCGAAATCGCACTGCCAGAACTCGCGGTAGCGGCCTTTCTGGGGTTTCTCGCCGCGCCAGACCTTGCTCATGTGGTAGCGCTTGAACGGGAAGCTCAGCTGGCTCTGGTTGGCCGCGACGAAGCGGGCGAGGGGGACCGTGAGGTCGAACCTGAGCGCGACATCGCGTCCGCCGTTGTCGGTGAAGCGGAACATCTGCTTGTCCGTCTCTCCGCCGCCCTTGCCCAGAAGGACCTCCGTGTACTCCAGCGCGGGGGTGTCTATGGGTACGAAGCCGAAGGACTGCAGTATGCCCTGCACCCTGGCCATGAGTTTCTGTCTTACAAGTTCCTGCTGGGGAAGGCTGTCCCTGAATCCCTTCAGCACCTTGGGTTCTATCATATCCGCTCCGTACGGTGCGTTTCCGGCAGGACGGGACCGCATGGCCGCAGTCGCGCAGGAGGGCACCGGTGTTGTTTTTTTATCTGAAATCTGTTGTAATACTTTCTATACAAAAACAGCGATTATTTCAACGGTTGCAGGATATGTTGATCAGATACAAGAAGGGCGCCGGGGGACTGGATGCGGTCGCGCATGTCTACTCCCGGCAGGAGAACGGAATAGACGTCAGCCTGATAAGCAGGAACGCCGTCAGCGTCATAAGGAAACTCGATTCGGCAGGTTACGAGAGCTATCTTGTCGGCGGTGCGGTCAGGGACCTGCTGCTGGGAAGGCAGCCCAAGGATTTCGACGTCGCCACATCGGCATCCCCGCGCCAGGTCCACAAGCTCTTCTACAACTCCAGGATAATCGGACGCCGCTTCAGGATCGTCCACATCACGTTCGGCAACGAGATAATCGAGGTCTCCACGTTCAGGAGCACCAAGGAGCACGAGGCCTCCAGCGACAACGAGTACGGCACAATCGAGGAGGACAGCACAAGGCGCGACTTCACCATCAACAGCCTGTACTACGACCCCCTGAAGGAGAACCTGATCGATTTCAACAACGCCATGGCGGACTTCCGCAACAGACGGATCGTATCGCTTATCCCGCTGAACAAAACGTTCGTGGAAGATCCCGTACGCATGGTACGTGCCGTGAAATACTCGGTCACCACCGGTTTCAGGATACCGTTGAGGCTGTCGCTCGCCATCAGGGCCAACGCCCCGCACCTGGAGGGCATCAGCTCGTCGCGAATGACCGAGGAGGTCAACAAGATCCTGGCCTGCGGCGACAGCTGCCAGATCTTCCAGCGCCTGAACTCGTACAAGCTGCTGGTCTACATACTGCCGGCCATATCGGTCTACGCGTCGTTCCCGCAGATGTTCGAATCCCTCAGGGCCCTGGACCTCAAGGTCAACGAAAGCAAGGGCAAGGGCGGAAAAGGCGTCACCAAGGCCGAGATGTACCTGAGCCTGGTCCGGCCGTTCCTCAGGGTGGACAAGTCTCTGGAAACACCCATGGAGATCTTCAACGACATCCTGAGGCAGATAAAGATACTCCTGAGTCCGATAACTCCGCCCAACTACGAGATCGAGTCGGCCGCATCCATGTTCATGACGCAGTCCGGGATGAAGGTCCCCAAGGGAGCCGTGAGGCACAGGAACCCCGAAGGTCCCCAGTCAGGTACAAGGAAGGCCGATGCCCCGGCGCACAGGAGGCGCGGCAATCCGCACAGGACAGTCAGACGCTCCAGGCCTGAACAATCAGCCGGACCTTCCTGATCAGTATCCCGCCGTATTTCTCAAGCGAATCCGCGATGTATTCCTCGAGTTCCGACACCATGACGCCGGAAATCGCCTGCGGCGTCCTGACCGATATCTCCAGGTCGTAGCCGTCGGCGCCGTATGAGTACGAGACCTTGGCCACCTTGAGCGTCTGCTCGTATTCGGTAAGGCAGTGGGTGACCATCTGCGTGATGGCGGCCTCGCTTATGGTCGATGTCTCCGACTGCTTGCTGAACTCGGGACATACCAGCGTCTTCTCCACGGTCCGCGCCTCCTTGACGAAGGGCAGGAACGCAAGGCGCTTCTGGAGACCGACCTTGATGGAATCGTAGACGATGGACGGGTAGCTCCTCGTTATCTGCAGTGGCGATACC
The DNA here is from genome assembly GCA_045116915.1 of Sphaerochaetaceae bacterium. Lineage (GTDB taxonomy): Bacteria > Spirochaetota > Spirochaetia > Sphaerochaetales > Sphaerochaetaceae > UBA9732. The sequence continues at coordinate 2,135 of JBGUMQ010000042.1, forward strand.
GGGATGACGTGCTTGCCTTCGGTATAGCGGATGCGCATCGCGGTATCGATCTCGTCCTTCGTGGCGATGTCCTCTATGCGGATTATCTGGGACGGGTCGGGGAGGTTGAGCCTGCGTGCGATCTTGGCCGCCATCTTCTCCGAGGTACCGATGATGAGGATTTTCGAGAACCGCTCCGTCTGGAGGGCGTTCATGACCTCCTTGTGGTGCTCGGGGTCCTGGAAGAGGGCGCGCTTGACGGCGGTCAGGAAGTTGGATTCCTGCTTGGCGCTCTTGCCCGCGACGATCCTGTCGTTGCGGATCAGGAGTCCGTCGTCGACTATGAGCGGGATGTGGTACTTGTCCGCCACCAGCTGCGCCCTGAAGCTCTTGCCCGTGCCGCTCCTGCCCACGAGTGCGTATACCTTCACGGTGGGGTTGAAGAGGCGGTTGAACAAATTCGAGACAAAAGCGGGCAAAGCCATATTCAAATCTTAACCCAATTCCTATATCATGTGAACAGAAATGGAATACATTCTCGGTGCGTACAGCCAGCTTCCGTTCGGTTCCCCGCGTGAGGAATACGAGACTCTGCTGGCACGACAGATCAAACCGCTCCTCACCATGGTGTACCGTAACAGCGGCATGAAGCTTCTGCTGCGCCTGGGCATATCCGTGTACGAGTACATGGAGCAGAACCATCCCGAAGTCAACATGCTGATAAACGACCTGTGCCGCAAGGGACAGCTGGAACTGCTCTCCGGTGCGTACCACGACGTGGTGCTGTCGCTCATCCCGACCCACGAGAGGACGGCGCAGATAGAGAAGACCACCACCTACATCAGGAAGAACTTCTCCCGCAAGCCCAAGGGGCTGTGGTACTACAACCAGGTGTTCAATCCGTCCACCGTGCCGAACCTGGGCCTGGCGGGTCTGGACTACATCGTCGTGTCCACCTACAACCAGGTGACCGGAATCACGGAGGCCACAAGGCCGTTCTACACCGAGGAGATGGGCAAGGCGGCCCTGGTGCTCCCCACGGACGACCGCTACAGCAGGGAGACGGCGGACCTCTACAACGGCATCATAACGCTGGAGAAATACCTCTCGGATGTGAGGAAGCTTGCCTCGGAGACCACCAGCTCCATCAGCATCATCATGATCAACATGGACCAGCTCATGGCCACGGAGGGCTCGTCCGATGTCTACGGGACCATATACGATACCCTTGGCGACAAGTGCACCCTCCCGGGCATCTACATCCAGGAGAACGAGATAGCGCGCACGCACTACCTGCCCGGAGGAATATACGGAAGGGATTTCAGGATAGGGAAGCTCACATCGATCAACCAGCTGATCTACGACAACCCCAAGTTCTCGCGCAACTACGGGCTGGTGAACATGCTCAGGGAGATCGTCAGGGATTCCAGGAGGCTGATAGACGACCGCAAGAACATGGAGCAGACTCTGATGAAGGCCAGCTCCTCCTGCCTGTATTTCCCGGACGAGTGCGGCAATCCGGCCGTACACAGGGGCGTGAACAGGTTCCTCTGCGAGATGGAGGTCATGCTCTCCAGGATCCCGAACATGGTGGTTCCCGAAGAGACGGACATAGATTTCGACAGGATCCCCGAATCGCTTGTCGTGGGGAAGAACAACATAACATACCTGAGCCACAGGGGAGCAGTCCTCAGCCGCTGCGTCATGACATCGGCCATGACGGACCTGGCGTTCCACAGCGGGGAGGGCCTTTTCGCCGATTCGTTCATCAACGACAAGACATCCAAGGAGATGAAGCTGGCCTCCAATCCGTACGAGGTCACGTCCCTGGACAAGAGGCGCACGGATTTCTTCGCCAAGGCCCCTGCTTTCCTGCTGGGGAAGAACCAGGTGGGTCTGACCAAGAGGTACAAGTTCAGGCAGTCCACGCTGATCACGGAGGTGGAGATAGAGAACCTTTCCGACACAGGGCTCACCGGCTTCACATATGTGAACACGATAAACCTGGCCCTGCCGTGCGAATGCACGATCATGTGTCCGGAAGGTGCCCTGGAGGACGGGGCCACATGCCTGACGCAGAGCCTGGTTGTCTCCGACAGGAACTGCCCGTTCACCATCACGTTCGTGCTGGGCGGGGAGATGCAGGTCAGCCGCACCGATTTCAGGCAAAAGGCGCGCACGTGGCTTGGAGACAAATCGTTTTACGAGTATACTCAATTGAGAATTCAGAAAAAGCTCTCACTCGGGCCTGATGAGAACACACGCATCTCGATAGGCTTCAGGACAGAGAAGCGTAAGGAGAAACACAATGACACTACAGAACAGAGCACTTCTTGAGCAGCTTAAGACCGAATCCCAGGCCATCTGGAGGGGACTTTGACCCGGAAGGGTTGCGTACTAGACTTTCAGAGCTTGAAAAGCAGACAATGGAGAGCGATTTCTGGGGAGACAAGCAGAAATCGGATGCCGTATTCGCACAGATAAACGCCATAAAGGACATACTCCTCCCGTTCGAGAAACTGCTCAAGGACATAGACGAGACCTATGACCTCATAGAACTGTACGAGGAAGAGGACGACGGGAACGAGGAATACGCCGCCGAGGTCGATGCCCGCATCCTGGACATCGAGGCCGAGTACAGGCCGCTGAAGCTCAAGACGCTTCTCAACGGCAAGTACGACAAGGGCGATGTCTTCTTGACCATCCACGCCGGTGCCGGCGGGACGGAGGCATGCGACTGGACGTCCATGCTGATGAGGATGTACCTCAGGTGGTGCGAGCGCCACAAGTTCAAGACGGAGATCCTGGACATGCTGGAGGACGAGGGCGGTTACAAGAGCGTCACAATCCAGGTGACCGGACCGTACGCCTTCGGATACCTCAAGGGCGAGGCCGGAGTCCACCGCCTTGTCAGGATATCGCCGTTCGACTCCAACGCAAGACGCCACACATCGTTCTCGTCCGTGTACACATCGCCGGTCGTGGACGACAACATCGACATAGAGATCAAGCCCGAGGACATCAGGATAGACACCTACAGGGCGGGCGGTGCCGGCGGACAGCACGTCAACAAGACCGATTCCGCCGTCAGGATCACCCACTATCCCACGGGCATAGTCGTCCAGTGCCAGAACGAGCGTTCACAGATCATGAACAAGGACAAGGCGTTCAAGATGCTCCGCAGCCGGCTGTACGAGTACTACAGCCAGAAGCTGGAGGAGGAGCACCAGGCCGAGGCCATAGAGAAGAAGGACATCGCCTGGGGTTCCCAGATCAGAAGCTATGTCTTCCAGCCCTACACCATGGTCAAGGATGCCAGGACCGGCGAGCAGACCGGAAACATCCAGGCCGTCATGGACGGCGATATCGACAATTTCATCGAGTCGTTCCTCAGATGGAGCCAGGAGTCCTGATTGAGACGCGCACTTGTTGTCCTGATTCTCATGCTTGCCGCCGTAACTGCTCTTTCTGCGGAAGACGCCGCCTACGGTGTGCTCGTGTATCCTCAGAATGCGGAGATAGGGGACTTCATACTCAACTTCTTCCCTGAAAAGGAATACGACAGCGCGACGGCGCTCATGCTGGCACAGCGGGCCGCGGATGCGGACAAAAGGACGCTGGGCCTGGAGCTTGACAAGGCGTACTCGTCGGAGGATGAGGCGAAGATAGAGGCCGCGGCGGCCAACTACAATGCGGCGCTGGAAGCAGCCCCTGTGCAGGAGAAGGCATTCCCTGTTGTCCTTCTGGATTCGGGAAAGCTTTCGTACGATGCGGATGCACTGGTCTCCGACCCGGTCCTGATGCGGTTCGTCTGCGACGCGACCGGAGCGGACCTGCTGGTGATGCCGGTATCGGGCTATCTGCAGGGTTTCAGGCTGCTTTCGATCTATATCTATGAATACGGGTCGGATTCCGCGACGCTGGCCTACGAGGCCATATCGACGGAATCGGACAGGTTCCCGGTCCACGCGGCGCTGTCGCTGGCACCTTTCTTCATGCAGGGGGTGCCCGCGCTCGTCAGGCTGGACGATCTTGCCGTCGGTGCCGTTGTCATGGTCGACGGGAAGGAAGTCAGCTGCTACGAGGACTGCGTGATGACCACTGCCGGGATGCATACGATAACACTCAGCGCGCAGGGCAAGCAGGACAGGACGTTCGCCACGGATCTTGAGGGCAACACGCTCTCTTCCGTAACGGCTTCCATGAAGGACATCAGGTATTCGGGTCTCGAGATCGACAGCGAGCCGCAGGCCACAGTGCTTCTTGACGGTGTGGTCCTGGGACAGACGCCTCTGAGACTGGACAGCTATGTGGTGCCGTCGTCGCTCAGGCTGACGGCGGACGGCTATGCGGACAAGACGGTGGGACTTCTGGAGCCTACGGACAGGCTGGACATACAGCTCAAGCCGCAATGGATGGCCGACCAGAGCCTGCTCAAGGACGCCAAGGACGGATTCTACACGCGTTTCGCGATAAGTCTGGCCATCTTCGGCGCCAAGGTCGCGCTCAAATCGTTCAACGACGGGACGAACAAGGTCCTCATGGCCCTGGACGGGCTGGCCACGGCGGCGCTGGCGGTATCGTTCAGCGACCTGATCGGGAGTCTCGTGGACTATTACAGACAGACGGAATACATTGCACCATAGGGGATAGGGATATGGCTTTCAAATTCGGATTAGGGGCTAAGCTCAAGGCACTTTTCAGCGGTTTCAGGAAGACACTGGACCAGTCGTTCTTCGACAATCTGGAGGACCTGCTGATAGAAGGCGACTTCGGTGCCAGGAACGCCATGATGATCAGCGACGAGGTCAACCGGCGCAAACCCAAGACGGAGGAGGAATTCCTGGCCATAGTCAGGGAGCTCCTGCAGGACAAGATAAACGGGATAGAGCTCATGCCGCCCAAGGACGAGCTCACGGTGTACCTTGTGCTGGGAGTGAACGGAGTGGGCAAGACCACATCCATCGGAAAACTCGCAACTTATTACAAGAACAAGGGATACAAGGTCGTGATGGCAGCCGGCGACACGTTCAGGGCAGCCGCGATCGACCAGCTGGAGCTCCACGCCGAGCGCACCGGGACCAGGATCGTCCGCCAGGAGAACGGAAGCGACCCGGGTGCGGTCATCTACGACGCCATCTCCAGCGCCCAGGCCCGCGGTGACAACCTGATCCTCTGCGATACGGCCGGAAGGATGCACAACAAGGAGAACCTCGTGCGCGAGCTGCAGAAGATCGACAAGGTCATCCGCAACCGCATCAAGCCGGAGAACTACAGGAAGATCCTGGTTATCGACGCCACGACAGGGCAGAACTCGATCAGCCAGGCCCAGATATTCAACGAGGCCGTCGGGATCGATGCCCTGATACTCACCAAATACGATTCGGCCGCAAAGGCCGGCGCCCTGGTGCAGATAGGAATCCCCGTGGCGTTCGTCGGAACCGGCGAGCATTACGGCGACATCCACGAATTCGACAAGGAGGAGTTCCTGACCTCGCTGGCGGGACTTGGCGAATGAAGAAGACTGCGGTCATCGCATCACTGCTGCTTTCGGTCTCCGTGCTGTACGCACAGGTCTACAGGTCCAATCTCCTGGGCCAGAAGCTGTACGCCGTGTCCTCCATACCTTCCTCCGGATATGCCCTTGAGGAGGACGGGGACACCAGTGTCCTGTACCTTGACGGCAGGAAGGTCAGGGTCCTGAAGCGGACGACGTCCGGAAACACCACGATCGAGACCGAAATCGATGCCCCGACCGGCAGGACGGCCACCAGGACCTATACGGATGGACTTCTGACCTCCGAGACCGGCTACGACGGCAGGTCGATATCGTACGCATATGTCGAGGGCCGGCTGGCATTCAGCTCCGAGACCGCTGCGGACGGTGCGGTGCTCATGACGTTCTTCCTGCGCAGTGCGGACGACGGCGTCCTCATGGCGGTGAAGGAAGGGGATTCGCTGCGTTTCGTGAATGATTCCTACATCTTCCAGAACGACGACCTCCTGCAGCAGCTGGCCGCCGACCTCGTCGTCGGCACCGACCACGAGATACTGGAAGACGGCAACATACGCTACGAGGAGAACGGCATAACCTACACATACAGCCCGTCCGGCAAGCTCCTGACAAAGGAGGAGAACGGGGCGGTCTCAGAGTATTTCTATACGGAAAACAGACTTGTGAGGGTCGAGACCGTGGACGGCAACCAGAGGTCGGTGGAGACGTACCAGGACGGCACGGCCACGGGCATGACCGTCTACGAGAACGGCGTGATCGTGAGCATGACGACGTACAGGAAGGAAGGCAACATCCAGACCCTGTACAGGGACGGACGCATGATCGCCACCGTCTATTACAGACAGGACAACAGGACTGTGGACAGGATCGAGTACAACTAGGACATGTTCGGCTTGAAGACATCTTTCAGATATGCGTTCTCAAGGACACGCGGCCAGCGGACCACAAGCATAATGATCATGGTCGGCATTGCCGTGGGCCTGGTGGCACTGCTTGTCATATCGGCTGTGATGAACGGCCTTCAGAACGCCCAGATGGACCAGCTCAGGAACCTGGAATCGTTCGACCTCATAGTGTATTCCGATGCTCTGACACCGGCGCAGATCGGTGAAATCGACGGAGTGGACATGGCGTTCCGTTTCCTGGAGACCAACGTCCTGATTGTCGACAATACCAGCCGGACCAGCACCAGCGCCCGCATCCGCGCCTATGACGCGGACATATACGGCGGCGAACGCATGTCGCAGAGCCTGTTCCTGCTGTCCGGCAACACGCCCTCAGGAACAGACGGCATCTTCATCTCGTACAGCATGGCGATGTCCCTGGGCCTCAGGTCCTACGACGACCTGAAGATTACGTTCCTCAAGCCCGGGAAAACGGCGACCATAGTGCCTTACACGACCGAAATGGCCATAGGCGGCTACTTCAGCTCAAGGATGACCGAGTTCAGCTCGTCCACGGCGTTCATGGACTACGGCGTGCTGTCATCCGTCATAGGAGATGAAGGTGCAAGGATCGGAATCTACACCGACGGCAACCAGAACAAGGTCGTCAGACAGATCCTGGAGCTGGATCCCGATGCCCGGGTCATCACATGGCAGCAGTACAACAATGCCCTGTATTCTGCACTCATGCTCGAAAAGACGCTCATGTACGTGTTCCTGGCCTTCATGTTCCTGATAATCTGCGTGAACCTGAAGAACTCCACCAGAAGGCTTCTGTCCAACAAGCAGAAGGAAGGGGCCATGCTCAGGGCCATCGGGTGCAGCCGCAGGAAGGTCAACGCCATATTCCTTGGACAGGGCATTGTCATATGTCTTCTGGGGGAGATTGCAGGTGTCGTGCTCGGAAAGACCGTCGTGGCCAACATTCAGAACATACTCGAACTGGTGGACAGGATTTCCAGGGCGATCACGGGCAAGGCGACCGTGCTGACCCAGATCCCGTTCAACGCGTCCATAGGGAACGGCGAGATCGCGCTCGTCTGCGTGTTCGTCTTCTTCCTTTCCCTCCTTTTCACATCCATCGGGTGCAGGAGGATCTACAAGTCGGAGATTATGGAGGTGATTCTTCATGCATCCTATTGAACTGGTCAACATAACCAAGCGCTTCAGGGCGGCCGAGAAGGGAAGCGGGGAGATCACCATCCTCCAGGACCTGGACCTTGCGATCGAGCAGGGAAGGTCGACGGCCATCATAGGCAGGAGCGGAAGCGGCAAGAGCACGCTGCTGCACATAGCCGGCGGTCTGGACAGTCCGTCTGAAGGCCGTGTCATCTGCAGCGGAACCGATTTCGCGACCCTGGACGACAGGAAGCGGTCCGATCTCAGGAACCGCCACATAGGCTTCATCTTCCAGGCGAACCTTCTTCTTGAGGACTTCACCGCGCTTGAGAACATCATGGCCCCCGCGCTGATCAGCGGCGTCAGGGCAAAGGACTGCAGGGACAGGGCGGTCGAGCTGCTGGAAAGACTCGGTCTTGCGGACAGGATGAACCACATCCCCGGAAAGCTCTCCGGAGGAGAGAAGCAGCGTGTGGCCATATGCCGCGCACTGATGAACCGCCCGGAGGTGATTCTTGCCGACGAGCCCACCGGGGCCCTGGACGAGGAGAACGCATCGGATGTGGAGAACCTGCTTCTGGATCTGGTGCGCGAGGAAGGCAGGAGCCTTCTGCTCGTCACCCACAACCAGGAATTCGCATACAAGTGCGATACCGTGTATCTTCTGAGGAACAGGAACCTCACGCTGGAGAAAGAGTCGTGATGAATCCGTTCGTTTCGGCCTGGAGCAGGAAAAGGGTACTCAAACGCGGACGGCTGACAAGCTGCCTGATACTGATCGCGCTTGTCATGGCCCCGCTTGTCTGCGCCCTGATCTTCTCCGACAGCATGATGGCCGGGATCACCAGCAAGTACATATACCTGTCCGACGGACATCTGCAGGTCAACGCGGGCGGAGGCAAGATGCTTTCTGAATTCGATCCCGACCTCTACGGCTCCATGCTGTACAGCTGCGACGAGGTCACATCAGGCTACGCCCTGATGTACTCGGCGACCGGAACGGCCAACATCATGGTCAAGGGTGTGGGGGAGGACTATTTCAACGAAAGGCGCATGGAGCAGGTGACCGTCACCCGCGCCGAGGAGGACACCTCATCCTCATCCGCTGTGAAGGCGATAATGATAAGCCGCGCGACGGCGGACGAGCTGGAGGTCGGAATCGGCGACAGGGTGGCCCTGATGATAGTGCCGGACGATGTGGACAAGGTCCTGCGTCCCGTGCTCTGCCGCATAGACGGCATCTTCCGAAGCGGCTACGACCAGCTGGACAGCATGCTGTGCTTCGTAGATGCGGATTACGCCCGTACCTTGTACACGGCTGAGAGCTCGTCCTGCCTTGAACTCCTTGTACAGCCTGAATATATGGAGAAGCTGGACGAGGTCGCCGCCGCGCTCGGGAGCGGATACGACATCTCCCGGTGGGACCAGCACAACGTGTCTGTCTACGAGAATTTCGTCACAAGCCGGCAGATGATACTGATCATACTCCTGCTGGTAGTGGTCGTGGCGGCGTTCTACACGGCGTCTGTGGCGCAGCAGATGATACAGGACGACATGCAGGACATCGCCATAACCAAGCTCATCGGTGCATCCGACGTTCTTGTCAGGCGTTCGGCGTTCCTGAGCGTCTACACCGTCACGGTCATCGGCATGCTGGTGGGAATCGGTCTGGGACTGGTCATCGGTCTGAACCTGGGGCCGATCCTGACGTGGCTGTCCTCCATGGGTCTGAAGAGCCTTTCGTTCTATCTTCTGGATTTCGACATCACCGTCCCGTGGCTCCAGATCCTGCTGATCTCGGCGAGCCTTCTGGCGATCTCGTATGTATCCATACAGATATCGCTGGGAAAGACGCGCAGGATAACCCCGATCCGTCTTTTCACTGAACTGTAATGAATGTAGAATACCTGTTGTCATGAGTCTTGAAGTATTTGTGCTCGGAACAAGCGGAATGCAGCCTCTCCCCGGTCGCTTCCTGACCTCCGCGATGGTCAGGAGGAACGGCGAGCTGTTCCTTTTCGACTG
>JBGUMQ010000043.1:0-5348 GCA_045116915.1 Sphaerochaetaceae bacterium
ATCGCATCGGCCGTGGCGCTGGGAAACAACGTGATCGTGAAGAAGCTGACGATCGATGATTTCAACGAGCTGGTCAAGCAGAATCCGGCGAAGGTGATCCTGATGATACAGCAGCTGTCCTACCGCGTCAGATGCCTGGACAATCTTTATCTGGAGGCCTGCGCCACGATCGACGAGATGAGGCATGTCAGGGAGAACAATCTTCCGGCGAGTCCGTCGCTGCTGGCCCGGTTGCGCAAGTTCGCGGCGCATGCGAGAAAGCGCGGGTGAGTTGCCGGCAGGAATGGCAGGAAGGGCCACAAAAGCGCAGAAAAGTGGAGGGAAGTATGGAACTTGAGAGGAAATATGCGGATTTCGCCGCGGAGAAGGCGATCGAGCTTCTGAACATAGACAGCCCGACGGGGTTCACGAAGAAGGCCGCAGCCTGGGTTCTGGATGCATTCGAGGGCCTGGGGTTCAAGGCAAGCCTGACGAACAAGGGGGCGGTGCTGGTGGATCTGGGCGGGAAGCGCTCGGAAAGCGGGGCGGTGCTGTTCGCGGCGCATACGGATACGCTGGGTGCGGTGATCGCGGAGATAAAGGGCAACGGTAGGCTCAGGCTGTCCAATGTGGGAGGGCTTAAGGCCTGCAACACGGAGACGGAGAACGTCAATGTCTACAGCCGCGACGGGAAGGTGTTCGAGGGCACGATCCAGCTGATGAACGCATCGGCCCATGTGAACAAGGAGCTGGACAGCACGGCGCGCAGCTTCGACACGGTCGAGGTGGTGCTGGACGAGGATGTGGAAAGCGCGGACGATGTCAGGAAGCTCGGCCTGGAGGTCGGGGATTTCGTATGCCCGTGCCCGAGGGCGCATATCACTGCTTCGGGCTACATCAAGAGCCGCTATCTGGACGACAAGCTTTCGGTCGGAATCCTGCTGGGGATCGCCAAGTATATAAAGGACAACAAGATAGAGCTGGACAGGCATGTGTATGTGCTTGTCACGGTCTATGAGGAGGTCGGCCATGGCGGAAGCTCCTCGATCCCCGATGATGTCAGGGAGGCCATCAGCGTGGACATGGGTTGTGTCGGAAACGGGTTGCAGTGCACGGAACGTAAGGCATCGATCTGCGCCAAGGACTCGGGTGGACCGTACGACTACGATGTTACGGATGGGCTTGTGAAGGCGGCGCGCAGGGAGAATGCGGACTACGCGGTGGACGTGTACCCGTTCTACGGATCGGATGTGGAGGCGACGCTGGCGGCGGGTTACGACATCAGGCACGGGTTGATCGGCGCGGGGGTCTATGCCAGCCACGGCTACGAGCGCAGCCATGTGGACGGGGTGCTGAACACGATGAAGGTCATCAAGGGCTATCTGGGGATCTGATGTTTTGTTGCCGCGACGGCTTCGCACCTTTGCGCCGGCCACGCGGGTTTTCACGGGGGTAGGGATGAAGGCTGGTTTCTGGATTCCGTTTGTGATTTTCACGCTGCTGGCTGCGGCGTTTCTGGAGCTGAACCGCAACACGGTGCTCGGATGGGCGCTGCTGGCGGGTCTGGCCGTCGTATTCGTCTTGCTGTTCGCGCGCATGGGCGTCGGCAGGGCCTGGTATGTCAGGCTGGGATTGTGGCTGGGCTATATCGCGCTGTTCTGCGCTGTCGTGGCGCTGACATGGCCGCCTGTGAAGGCCGTGCCGGCATCGGAGGATGATGTTGTGGTCGCGACTGCGGCTGTGGCCACGGACAAGGGTCTTGTGTCCGGCGTGTACACGGCCGGAGGGGCGGTGGAGGTGTATGCGGGGATCCCGTACGCAAAGCCGCCTGTGGGGGAGCTCCGCTGGAAGAGCCCGCAGGAGCCGGATGCCTGGGACGGGGTGCTGGTCTGCGACCACTTTGCGCCCATGTCCATGCAGGTGACGAATCTGCCGATCTATGATTCCCTGACAAGGATCATCGGCTACCATGATTTCAAGATATCGCTGAAGGACAACTGGGTCGCGCCTGTGAGCGAGGACAGCCTGTATCTGAACGTCTGGAAACCGGCCGGGGAGCAGCATGGCCTTCCGGTCATAGTCTACATCCATGGCGGGTCGCTGCAGACGGGGCAGCCGTGGTACACGGACTACAACGGAACGACTTTCGCAGAGAACGGAGCGGTTGTGGTCAACATGGGATACAGGCTGGGAGTCTTCGGCTTCTATGCCGATTCGGAGCTGCTCTCTGCCGACGGCACCACGGGCAACTACGGGCTTCTGGACCAGATAGCCGCATTGCAGTGGGTGCAGAGGAACATAGAGGCGTTCGGCGGAGACCCCGGCAACGTCACGATAGTGGGCGAGTCGGCGGGAGCCGTATGCGTGGACGCGCTGTGCGTCTCGCCGCTGGCCGAGGGGCTGTTCAACAGGGCCATACTGGAGAGCAGCACGCTGGCTTGCGTGGAGCCGCCGCATTCGTACAGGAGTCTTTCGAGCGCTTTGGCTTCAGGGGCGGATCTGAAGGCGCGCTACGGATGTTCTTCGGTCGATGAGCTGCGTCAGATGGATGCGGCGAAACTGGTGGGCGAGATGAACAGCCAGCACCATGTCACGGTGGACGGCTATGTGCTGCCGGACACGCCGTACAACCTCAGGATGGCCGGAGTGCACAACGAGGAGGCCCTCCTGCACGGGTTCAACGACAAGGAGAGCGGGCCGTTCATCATTTTCAGCCACGCCAAGTTGAGCAACTACGAGAAGAAGATCCGCTCCTATTTCGGTTCTTATTCCGACGACATCCTTGCCCTCTATCCCGCGAAGACGGATGAGGAGGCGGACGCCTTCTGGGCGGAGATTTACGGGGCGGTGTTCTTCAACTATCCCCATTACTGCCTGAACCGTCTTGCCGTCAAGACCGGGATCCCCGTCTGGGAGTATCTTTTCACCAAGTCCAACGGAAGGCTGTCCAGCTGGCACAGCGGCGAGCTGATCTATGCCTTCGGGCGCATCCCGGAGGATTCGACCCTGTTCGATGAGGGAGACAGGAGCCTGAGTTCCCTGATGAACTCCTACTGGCTGAACTTCGCCGCTACTGGGGACCCGAACGGCGTTTCCAACGGCACGGGGCTTGCGTCTTTCCCTCAGAACTCGGATTCTTCGGCTCTCATGGAGCTGGGAAGCTCGGTGGGTGTGATCGACGAGCCTTATCTGAAGCTCTACGAGGTCCTGGACAGGATGCAGGGCTGGAAATGAATTGGTTTTTTCTTTTTAGGAATTGTTTGATATGAAGGACTTGAATTACAGGAACAGCGTTATTTATTCGATATATGTGCGCAACCATACGCCCGAAGGGACCTTCAGGGCGGTTGAGCCGGACCTGGAGCGCATCAAGGCGCTGGGCACGGACATCATCTGGCTCATGCCCATCCATCCGGTGGGGAAGAAGGGCAAGAAGGGCTCGCTGGGCTGTCCGTACTCGATCTCGGACTACCGCGCGGTGAATCCGGCCTACGGTACGGTGGACGACCTTCGCCATCTTGTGGACATGATCCACATGAACGGGATGAAGTGCATCATCGATGTGGTCTACAACCACACCTCGCAGGATTCGGTGCTCCTTGAGCAGCATCCGGATTTCTTCTGGCGCAAGGCCGACGGGAAGTTCGGCAACAGGTTCGGCGACTGGACTGATGTCTACGACCTGGACTACCGCAACAGGTACCTGTGGGACTACCAGATCCAGACGCTCAGGTACTGGGCCACCATCGTCGACGGTTTCAGGTGCGATGTGGCTTCCTGTGTCCCGCCGGATTTCTGGAAGCTCGCCCGCAGGTCGGTGGCGGAGGTGAATCCGTCGTGCTTCTGGCTTGCCGAGACGGTCCACAGCGAGATGGTGGCCGGCGCGCGCAGGCAGGGGCTGGACATCTGGACGGACAGCGAGCTGTATTCGGCTTTCGATGCCGAATACCAGTACGACATCTTCAGCACGTTCGACAGGTATTTCGACGGCAAGGGTTCGCTCAGGGACTACATCTGCGCCCTGAACGCCCAGGAGTTCGTCTATCCGGCCGACTACATGAAGCTGCGCTATGTGGAGAACCACGACCTGCGCCGTTTCGCCGCTGTCTGCCCGGACCGCAAGAAACGCGACAGCTGGCTTGAGTTCATGTTCTTCCAGAAGGGGCCCATGCTGATCTACGCGGGCCAGGAGTTCTCCTGCACGCACACGCCCAGCCTGTTCGATGTCGATACGGTCGACAGGAGCGGGGAGGACATCAGCGCAACGATAGCCTCCTATGCCGCGATGAAGAAGAATCTTCCGACGGATGCCTTCTTCGAGGCCAGGATTGTGGAGGGCACCAGGGTCGCTGCTTCCTATACGGTCGGCGGACAGGTGGCCGAGGAGAAGGAGTTCGAGCTGTGAGCATCGACAGCATCATCGGAAAGTACTGCGGCCTGGCCGGGGTCAGGGCGGTCGGGATCGGCGGCTCGAGGGCCGCGGGGAGTTCGGACAGGACTTCCGACTACGACATCTATGTCTTCTACGACAAGGAACCGGATGTGGCGGCCAGGCTGGAGATCGCGCGCTCTGTGGCATCGGTCTATGAGGTGGGGAGCGACTATTTCGGGCCGGATGACGAGTATTTCGTGGACGAGGAGGGCGTGGAGTTCGACATCGTGTTCTTCGACGCCGCGTGGTTCGGGGGCCTGGTGCGGTCGGTGTGGCTGGAGGGGCGCGCGTCCAACGGCTACACGACGGCGTTCCTGTACACGCTCGCGAACCTGGACATCCGCTTCGATCCGGACGGCTGGCTGGCGGATCTCAGGGCCGTGATCGCGACGCCTTATCCGGAGGAGCTGCGGCGCAACATCATACACCGCAACATGATGCTCATGAAGGACAAGCCGTTCTCCTCCTATGTGGAGCAGGTAGGGAAGGCGGTGGAGCGGGGCGACCTGAACAGCGTGAACCACCGGACGGCGGCGTTCTTCGAGAGCTATTTCGATGTGCTGTTCGCCGCCAACAGGCTCCTGCACCCGGGCGAGAAGCGTCTGATCGCCTTCGCGCTTGGCCATTGCGCTGTCCTGCCGCGGGATTTCGAGAAGGACATCACGGCTGCGTTGCTGTGCAGGGATGGGGCCCTGGTCGGCATCCTGTCTGACATGGTGGAGAAGCTCCGCGCCTGCCTGGCGTGAGCCGGATGGGCCTGGGGCGACCCGGATTGCGACTGTCCCATGAAAAGATGAGTTGATTCTCTCCAAATTTCAGAAAAAAAACGTCTTTTTGGAGAGATCTCTCCAAAAACGCGAAAAAAATCCATTTTTTGGAGACTGGCATCGGGATACGAACAGGCTCCTCATGGGCACAGACCGATTCACACCCTGTG
>JBGUMQ010000044.1:0-31348 GCA_045116915.1 Sphaerochaetaceae bacterium
CCGGCCCACCTCCAGCCCCACCTGGCGGATGGCCTCGATGAAGGGCTGGCTCTCGATGTCGCCGATGGTGCCGCCGATCTCGGTGATGACGACATCCGCGTCCGTCCGCTTGCCCACGGCATAGATGAACCGCTTGATTTCGTCGGTGATGTGGGGGATGGTCTGCACCGTGGAGCCGAGGTAGCCGCCCTGGCGCTCGCGGTTGATGACGTTGGAGTAGACTTTTCCGGTGGTGAGGTTGGAGAAGCGGTTGAGGTCCTCGTCTATGAAGCGCTCGTAGTGGCCCAGGTCAAGGTCGGTCTCGGCGCCGTCCTCGGTGACGTAGACCTCGCCGTGCTGGTAGGGGCTCATGGTGCCGGGGTCCACGTTGATGTACGGGTCCAGCTTCTGCGCCGCGACCTTGAGACCGCGGGCCTTGAGGAGCCTTCCCAGCGAGGCCGCCGTGATGCCTTTACCGAGGCCTGAAACAACTCCACCTGTAACGAAAACGAACTTTGTCATGATCTTCTCCCAATACCGGAATACCGGAAATACATACCTGCAATCAAACCGAGAACAGCAGCTGCCTGTATGTCGGATAGGGCCACCAGGATGCCGGAACGAGCCTTTCGGCATCGTTGACCGCCGTGCGCATCTCCTCCATCAGGGAGAGGATGCTGTCGTGGAACCAGGATGCATCCACCCGGGCGCCTCCGGTTGAAACGTGCTCCACTGCCGCGGTGAGCTTCTGTGTGAGCTCCATCAGATGGGTGTTGTCGGAAGAAAGCTTCGCGCACTCCTCCTTCTCCACCGTGACGGAGTCTTCGCCCAGGGCGCTTTTCTTGTCCAGCAGTGTCCTGCAGAGCTGTCCTTGGAAGGCTGAAACGGCGGGGATTATCTCGCGCCTGACCATGTCCAGCAGGGTGTTGGCCTCTATGGTTATGATGTTGCGGTAGTTCTCGGTCTCCACCTCTTCCCTGGCCGCCATCTCGGCTTCCGACATCACGCCGTTGCGCTCCATCAGGGAGACGTTCTTCTTATCCAGATAGTGCTCCAGGGCTTCCACCGTGGTGGCGTGGTTGCCCAGGCCGCGGCGCCTGGCCTCCTCTACCCAGCTGCTGTCGTAGCCGTTGCCGTTGAAGATAATGCGCGAATGCCTGCTGAACTCATCCTTCACAAGGTCGTGGAGAGCGGTGGTCAGGTCCGCGGGGTCGACATGCTCGAGGGCATCGGCATAGATGCGCAGTTTGTCGGCGACTATCGTGTTGAGGACGGTGTTCGGGCCGGCGATGGACTGGCTGGAACCGGGCATCCTGAACTCGAACTTGTTGCCGGTGAAGGCGATGGGGCTGGTGCGGTTGCGGTCGGTGTTGTCGCGCGGGATGAACGGCATGGTGTCGATGCCGATCTTGATGGGCCGGACCGTCATGGGGCCGCAGCTGGTGTCGTTGATCACCGAGTCGATGACGCCCTGCAGCTCGGTGCCCAGGAAGATCGATATGATTGCAGGGGGCGCCTCGTTGCCTCCCAGGCGGTGGTCGTTGCCGGCATAGGCGACGCTGCATCTGAGAAGGTCCTGGTAGTCGTCCACTGCGCTGACGAAGGCCGAGAGGAACAGCAGGAACTGCGCGTTCTGCGCAGGAGTCTTGCCGGGCGAAAGCAGGTTCTTTCCCCTGTCGGTGGCTATGGACCAGTTGTTGTGCTTGCCGCTTCCGTTGACGCCCTCGAAGGGCTTTTCCGCAAGCAGGCATACCAGGTTGTGCCTTTCGGCAACCTTGCGCATGATGTTCATCGTCAGCTGGTTCTGGTCGTTGGCGCTGTTGCAGTCGGTGTAGATGGGCGCCATCTCATGCTGCGACGGAGCGACCTCGTTGTGCTTGGTCTTGGCAAGGATGCCCAGCTTCCAGAGCTCCCTGTCCATGTCCTTCATGTAGGCCGACACGCGCGGCTTGATTGAGCCGAAATAGTGGTCGTCCAGCTCCTGCGTCTTGGGCGGCTTTGCCCCGAAGAGCGTGCGGCCGCAGATGCGCAGGTCCTCGCGCCTGTTGTACACATCCTTGTCTATCAGGAAGTACTCCTGCTCCGAGCCGACCATTGAAGTGACGGATTTCGTCTCCGTATCGCCGAAGAGCCTGAGGATCCTGACGGCCTGGCTGCTCAGCGCCTTGACCGACCGCAGAAGCGGCGTCTTCCTGTCCAGCGATTCGCCGCTGTAGGAGAAGAACACCGTGGGGATGCAGAGGCTGCCGTCGTTCACGAAGGCATAGGAGGTCGGGTCCCAGGCGCTGTAGCCGCGGGCCTCGAATGTGGCCCTTATGCCTCCGGAGGGGAAGCTGGAGGCGTCGGGCTCGCCTTTGACCAGCTCTTTTCCGGAGAACTCCATGATGACCCGTCCCCTGCCCGCGGGTTCTATGAAACTCTCATGCTTTTCCGCCGTTCCGCTTGTGAGCGGCTGGAACCAGTGGGTGAAATGCGTCGCACCCAGGCCGATGGCCCACTCCTTCATCCCTTTGGCTATCGCATCGGCGGTCTCCATCGAAAGCCCGGATCCGGTCTCCAGGCACTTGCGGTACTCGACTATGGCCGATGCCGGGACGTAGCGCTCCATCTTTTCTTCAGTGAACACGTGGCTGGAGAAGAGCTCCGTGATGTCCGCCGTCATATCTGTTGCTTCTATTGTTCTTGTTTCTTTAGCAGCTTTGCTTTCTTTCATGTCCGACATGTCTCCCCTCCCGTCAGATTCCGCTTGCGCCGTAGTTCTTCAGGACCCTTGCCGACGGATCGTCGACATCGCAGCCCTCCCAGCTCCTGTTCGGCATCCAGAAGTCGGGTATCATCTCCCCCTGTCCGGTGTAGAACTTCTCGAATATCTCGCGGTACAGCAGGCTCTCCTTTGTGAAGGGCGTGCCGTGCTTGTATTTTGCGCGTTTCTGTTGGAACTCGCTGTCCGTATAGCGCCGCTCGGCGTACTCCTTCAGGCCGTCCACCATGCTGTGCCCCACGGCGTCGGAGAACGCCGCCTTCTGGCGCCACAGGATGTCCTCCGGCAGGATGTGGTCGTTCTCGAAAGCCTTGCGCAGCAGGTATTTGCCCATGTTGTAGGTGTTCATCTTGAGCACCGGGTCGATTGCCATGACATACCTGACGAACTCCAGGTCGCCGAACGGCACGCGCGCCTCCAGCGAGTTGTCCGATATGCACCTGTCCGCCCTGAGGACGTCGTAGAAGTACAGCTCGCGGATCCTCTTGCAGGCCTCCTCCTGGAACGCCTGCGCCGACGGCGCATAGTCCGTGTACTTGTAGCCGAAAAGCTCGTCCGATATCTCGCCGGTCAGCAGGACCTTGACGTCCGTGCGCTCGTGTATCGCCTTGCAGCACAG
Source organism: Sphaerochaetaceae bacterium (assembly GCA_045116915.1). Classification (GTDB taxonomy): domain Bacteria; phylum Spirochaetota; class Spirochaetia; order Sphaerochaetales; family Sphaerochaetaceae; genus UBA9732. Next base: position 3,360 of record JBGUMQ010000044.1, read on the forward strand.
GTACATGCCCATGCTGGCGCGGATGGTGGTGATGTCCCAGGTGCCCAGCAGCGATATCACGTGCTCCAGGTTGCCCAGCACGTCGTCCATGGTCATGGTGACCTCCATGTGGTCGCTTCCGATGTAGTCGGCGACCTCCCTGGCGTAGCGCAGGTCGATGGGGTCGAAGTCCATGCCTATTGCGAAAGTCCTGATCTTCCTGCCCAGTATATGGGTCGATATCGCACAGACCAGGCTGGAATCCAGTCCTCCCGACAGCAGGAATCCCAGCGGCACATCGGAATCCAGGCGCTTCTCCACGCCGTCGATCAGCTTCTGCCTTATGTTGCGGCATATCAGGTCGATGCCTTCTTGCCCGGCCTTTTCCACCTTTTCCACCGCCGTCGGGTCTGCGTAGCGGGTGAACCTGCCGTCCTTGTAGTAGCATCCCGGCGGGAACGGGTAGATCCTGTCGCAGAGGCCCACAAGGCAGCGGGCTTCGCTGGCGAAAATGATGTCGCTGTGCTCCGGGGCATCGGTCTTGGTGTTTGACTTGGTGGTGGTCCCCTTCGTGTTGGCCTTCGTAATTGCTTTCGCGGGCTTCAGATAGCCATAAAAAAGGGGCCTTATTCCTATAGGGTCCCTCGCTGCGACGATGCTGTCCGTCGATGAATCGTAGATGATAAGGGCGAACTCGGCATCGAGCTCCCTGAACATGTCCGTGCCCTTCTCCTCCCAGAGCGGGAGGAGGACCTCGCAGTCGGACCCGCTGGAGAAGACGTGTCGCTTTTCCAGTTCCTTCTTGATCTTCCTGAATCCGTAGATCTCACCGTTGCAGACGAGGCTGCGCGTCCCGCTGTGGAACGGCTGCATCCCGGAGGGCTCCGGTCCCATGATGGCAAGTCTGTTGAATCCGAGGTATGCGTTATTGCCTACGCTCTCGAAACAGCTCTGATCCGGTCCCCTGAGGAAGGATCGGTCAAAGCAGGCTTGAATCAATTCCGATGATACGGTGTCTGATGAGAAACCAATGATCGAACACATGCGGCATACCTCCATTGAACAAAATATGGTTGGCATTATAGGAAGTTGCGCGAAAAGTTACAAATACATATAATATTATAGTTATGATACTTTTTTGATATGATATGGCTTTGCGTTGCTTTGCATCTGCTTTCGCCACCTGGAGGTCCATATGGAACTGCGCGTACTCAAATACTTCACCACTGTCGCCGAGGAGCTCAACATCACCCGCGCCGCGGAGAAGCTGAACATCAGCCAGCCTCCCTTGAGCAACCAGATCAGGAACCTCGAGGAGGAGCTCGGCACGGTGCTTTTCATCAGGGGCAAGCGCCACCTCCAGCTCACCGAGTCCGGCCAGCTGCTCTACAGGTACGCCAAGGAGATCCTCAGCCTTTCCGAGCGCACCTCCGACGAGATCCGGCTCATGGGCAAGGGAATGAACGGAACGGTATCCATCGGCCTGGTCGAAGGCTCGGCTCCCGACATCGCCTCCAAGTGGATCGAGTCCTTCATAAAGCTTTATCCCGACATAAGATTCAGGATCATGGACGGCAACAGCGACGAGCTGATCGAGCGCCTGCGCAGCGGCCTCATAAACCTTGCTGTGATCACCGCCCCATGCGACCAGACGCTCCTCAACAGCTTCAAGGTGGGCCAGGAGAAGATGACCGCCTTCATGAGCAAGGACAACCCGCTTTCCGCCCTGCCCGGCAACACCATCGCCCTGAAACACCTGAAGGACCAGCCCCTCATCGTCCCGAGCCGCCAGTACATGAACGACATGATCTACGCCTGGTTCCGCGAGATCGATGCCGAACCGCACATCGTGTGCCGCATGGACAACTACCTGGATGTAGCTGCGCTTGCCGGCTGCAATGTGGGTGTCAGCCTCTTCCCCAAGACCTCCTACGTTCTCAACCGCAAGATAGTTGCAAAGGAGATCGTCGATTCCGGCCGCGAGGTCGAATACCTGTTCGTCTGGCTGAAAGGCAAGCCGCTGCCCATCGCCGATGAGACCTTCATCGGCTTCGTCCGCCAATCCGTCGGCATCGCCTAGGTTCTACAGGTGCAACATGCCCGGGTTGCATGCCTGGCCAATATCTCCAAATTTTCGTTTTTTTCTTGATTTTTGGAGAGATCTCTCCAAAAACTCGAAAAAAAATCGATTTTTGGAGATTTCTTCCCTGTTTGAATCGGATGAGAGACCAGCAATGTCTGAAAAGCGTGGTATCATGGAGGCATGAGCAGAAACCATGAAGTTACGACAAGACAGCTGCTGCTGGATGAGCACGGAGAGCTGCGCGAGCCGGGTTGGTCCCGCTCGATGGTGCAGGAGTACGACAGGAAGATGATCAAGGCTCCGAAGTGGCGCATCAAGGAGTGGGACTACTACCTTGTGCTCTCCGACAGCTTCGGCGGAGCGTTCACGATATCGGACGACGGGTACATCGGGCTGCAGTCGGTCTCGCTGCTGACTTTCGGAAAGCAGTACGGGGACAAGCCGTGGGAGCACACGGAAACGGTGTTGAAACCGTTCCCCATGGGGAAACTCAAGCTGCCCTCCAGGTCATCGGCCTGTTCGACGGTGTACGAGGACAAGCGGCTTAGGATGAGGTTCGATGCTTCGGACGGTGTGCGTACCATCAGGTGCGATTTCGATAACTTCTTGGATGGCAAGGCTTTCCGGTGCGACATCACGCTGCGGCAGCCGGAGATGGACACCATGGTGATCGCCACGCCGTGGGACAGGAAGCATGCGTTCTACTACAACCAGAAGATCAACTGCATGAGGGCATCGGGCTGGATGGAGTTCGACGGCAGGCGGTTCGAGTTCGATCCGGCAACGGATTTCGGGACGCTGGACTGGGGCCGCGGCGTGTGGACCTACGACAACACGTGGCTGTGGGGCTCGGGCAATGCCGATATCGGCGGCAACAGCTTCGGGTTCAACATCGGCTACGGCTTCGGCAACACCGGCGCGGCTTCGGAGAACGTCGTCTTCTACAACGGCAAGGCGCACAAGCTGGACGATGTCACATTCCACATCCCGCCCGACAGCTACATGAAGCCGTGGAAGTTCAGCTCCTCCGACGGGCGGTTCGAGATGGATTTCATCCCTGTTCTGGACCGCGCGGCCTGCCTGGACTACAAAGTGATAGTGTCCGACCAGCATCAGGTCTTCGGCCGCATGTCGGGCAAGGCCATCCTGGACGACGGCACCGTCGTCGAGGTGAAGGACATGCTCTGCTTCGCCGAGAAGGTGCATAACAAGTACTGATTAAATCCAAACCGAATCGAATGATCATTCAGAGGTCTCCTCTTCGTAGCGGGAGAGGAAGGTTTCGAGGAAGGCGTGGCGGGAGGCTGCCAGGGCGACGATGTTGCGGTCGCAGGAGGGTTCGGTGGCGGCGATGCGCATGGCAAGGCGGTAGACCCGCATGGTGTGATCGCTGTCGTGGCCTCCGGAGTTGCCCGCGAAGAGGCCGGTGATGTATTCGATCGCGGCGGGGATGACTTCAGCCGGGATGGCTTCGGCAGGGATGGCGGTATCTGCTATGTCGTTCATACGGCAATGATAGCACGGATCGGGGCTTCCATGTTGAAAGGCGCGGGCAATTGGAGTGGCCTGTCGGTCGCCCGGGGTAAGAAAACTACAGGACAGAATACTCCGTGGCCCGTCCGTTGCCGGCGCCCAGCAGCATCTCGTAGGTCACGCCGTACTTCTCGGCGATGTCCCGCGCGTGCGACATGCCCTCTGGGGGCGCCACCTTCACCTTGAAGGACCTCTGCGGGCCGTCGGACAGCGCCACCAGCGACTGGGCGCGGACCGTCGCACCTTCAGCGGAGCTTTCGGCATTGACAGCATCGATCTCCGAGGCCAGCTTGTGCATGTGGGTGTTGTAGATGCAGCGTGTGCCCTTGCGCAGGATGGCCTTGACCGCATCGCGCGCGATGAAGAAGCCCTCCTCGAACGATGTCGTGCTGAACGTCTCGTTCAACAGCAGCAGGCTCCTGCCGGTGCAGGATGCGAACAGCTCGCGGAAACGCCGGCACTCCTCGCCCAGGCGTCCGTAGTCCAGCGTCTTGTCCTCGTCCGCCGGATAGTGCGTGAGGATGCAGTCCACCGGGCTGAACTCGAACTCCGATGCAGGCACATAGATTCCCGCCTGCGCCAGCACATGCAGAAGTCCCACGGCCTGCGTGACGGTCGTCTTTCCCCCGCGGTTCGCACCCGTGAGTATATAGACCGATGCCCCACTGCCGAACTCGAGGTCATTGACGACGATATCTTCTTTCTTCTCAATGAAATCCGCAAGCTTCAGGTTGTAGAACCCGCGCGCTTGCATACGCAGGCCGCTGTCGTCGGCTTCCTCCATCAGCCGTGCCTTGCAGAAGACAAGGCCCCTGTCCGCATGGCGCCTGATGTATTCGGCCCAGCGCACGTAGAAGAGAAATTCCGGAATCAGGGCTGTTATGTCCATGATGGAAAGGCCGACATACTTGTTCAGCACGTCCTTCAGACTGCGCACGGTCTTGGAGAGCATATGGTCCGCAATACGGTCCATGTGGGCCGTGACGTCATGGGCCATGTCGCCCTGCGGGACGTTGGCCATGGACATCATCAGGATCGGATGCTGTATGGTGGCCCGGGCCTTGACGAACCCGAGGAAGTTGTCTGCGGCAGATTCTCCGGTGTTGAACGGCTGGAAACGCATTGAGCCGTCCCAGCTTCCGTCATCGTTCAGGTTGTCCCTGCGCGCTATGCGGCTGGTGAAGTTGTCCAGGATCGGCGACTTGGAGAAGGCCTTGCTGTTGATGGAGATCAGGCCGATCTCGCGGGCCTCGAACCTCTCGTTGAGGTTGATGCCCACCGTGACGCTCTTGAGGTTGGATGTTGAGGCCTTCAGATTGGATATGTCCTCCTTCAGTTCCCTGAAGGCGTTGTCGTCGTAGATCCTTCCGATTTCGGCCTTCAAGCCCTGAAGACCTTTTGATTTCAGGTCCGCGGAGCCCAGACAGGCCTGCAAAGCCTCCACATAACCGATGTAGTCGCGTATTTCCTCAAGACGGTGGACAAGGTCCCAGGTGCCCGAGCTCTCCTCGTAGTCGCGCCTGAAACTGCCGTAGTCCTTGAGGAAGTCGATCCTGTCCAGGATCTCCAGCATGCGGTTGCAGAAATCGGGATTCCTGTAGATATCCTCGAACACATCCAGACGGAATTGCACGACCTCCGGATCGCACGTGATGCGGGACATCACGCCCCTGACCACGGCCTGTTCCTCCGGCTTTCCGGATACTTTTGTGCATATCGTGTCCAGGCCAAGGTCGTGCACGGCCACATCGGACAGCACCCTGCACCTCTCGTAGCTCCCGTCGGGGAAGAGGATGCTCATACCCTTGCCCGGCACATCCCTCATGTCGCGGTCTCCTCCGTGAATGTCTTCTCCAAAAGGCGCGGGTTGTCGAGGTACTTCTTCATGCGCTTGAACGCCTCGGCGAAGTAATGGCCGCTGCAGATGCGCTCATCCATGACGACGCCCAGCGGTATGCATGTCCTGAAGACAACCCCGTCCTTGGTTCTGAATGGGACCTCGCGCGTGTTGCCCATGGCGATGAACACGCTTGTGGTTCCGAACTCGTATATGTGGTGGTAGATGTAGTTGGTCCTGAGGCTGGCCAGGTTCGTGATGGTGAAGCTTGTGTGGAAAGGACTTGCGTCGATCACCTTCGCCGGAAGCATGCCGTGCTTGTCCATGAACTTGAAGACCGCCACGCCGAACCGGGCAAGACCCGGGAACGACAGCAGTTTCTTGATCAGCTTGTCCGTGGAGTTCTTGTTCTTGGCTTCCCTGTTCTTGTCTATGTATTTGGTGAGCTTGTCGTTCACGGTGAAGATGGTGTCCTCCTTGCCCAGGCGGATCTTGCTCATCGTCCCCTCCATCTCCCCGTCCTCGTCCTTGAGCACGACCATGGCGCAGTCGATGTCGTTGCGCTCGTAGATCCTGCAGTTGACGATGAAGCGGTTGAGCAGCGGGAAATGGGCCATCGTCCTGAGATAGGAGGCGATTATGACGGACAGGTGGCTGACGTAGGCACCCACAGACCTCTTCTCCTTGATGTAGTCCTTGATGGGATCGACCGGGATGTCCAGGTTGATCATGTTCATCGCATCATAACGCTTGTCCATTATGTACGGCACGATGGTGTACATCGGGTCGGCGTTCTTCACTTTTTTTCCGTCTTTTCTACCCATATTATGAAAATACTACCTTTATGCCTTTGATGTGAACTGTTTTCCGGACCCCTGTTTTCCGGATTCCGATGTCGCAAGGATGCGCACCTGCTTCCCGTCTGTTTCGACGGTGCAGACGACATCGCCGACGGCACAATGGCCCTCCGCTGTGACCGTGCGCAGCTTCTCCACCAGGCCGGTCACGCTGTCCCTGCCCACCTTGCCGTCGGTCCTGACGGACAGCAGCTCTCCCGAATCGGTCTTCACCGTGGTCGTGACGGTGCGCATCGGGGCCGTGCGCTCCTGCATGGCGAAGCGGCTTCCCCTCATGCAGCGGTTGCCGGAGAAAGAGCCCGTCGTCTCATCCCAGCGGACCTGGCAGCCGTTGGGGCACACCGTGCATGTCACCGTGCCCTCCTCCGGGAAGCCCTTCTTCATGCAGTTGGACTTCTCCTCGTCCCAGCTCTCCATATCGGCGCCGTCGATGTAGTGCACCGCGTTGCGTCCGGCCATGGCCCCCTGCTCGGAGACATAGTCGGCCAAATCCATGACGTGTCGTGAGTTGCCGCAGGAGAACACTCCCGGGACGCTGGTCTGCAGGTGCTTGTCCGTATCCACCGCGTTGTTCGGGAAAAGCCTCACTCCCACGGTCTGCGCGACCTCGTTCTCCGGGATCAGACCGACGGACAGCACAAGGGCGTCGCAGTCAATGCGCCTGGCCGTCCCGGGGATGACCTTGCCGTTTTCATCCAGGTCCGAAAGCTCCACGGCCTCCAGCTTGCGCTTTCCGATGATGTTGGAGACCGTGGTCTTCACGTAGATGGGGATGCCGAACTCGTACACGCACTGGCTCACATTGCGCGCCAGCCCCGTCGGCTGCGGCATTATCTCCGCCACCGCAAGCACCTTGGCACCCTCGAGCGTAAGACGCCTTGCCATTATCAGGCCGATGTCCCCCGAGCCCAGTATGACGACGCGCTTTCCTATCATCACGTTCCTGATGTTCACCAGGTTCTGGGCCACCCCTGCAGTGAATACACCCGCGGGACGGCTGCCCGGGATGGATATGTTGCCGCGCGTCCTTTCCCTGCACCCCGTGGCAAGCACGATGGTGCGGGTGCTGTATTCCTCTATTCCATTATCGGTATATGCAGAAACGACATATCCGTCCGGACCGCCCTTGCGTATGCCGCTCACATGCCTCGATGTGAGTATCTCCGCGCCGGCCTCCGATGCTTCGCGGATGGCCCTGACGGCATACTCCGGACCGGTGAGCTCGCAGTTGTAGCGTATGAGTCCGAACCCGTCGTGTATGCACTGGTTCAGGATCCCTCCGGCGCGGCTGTCGCGCTCCAGCACTATGACGGAAGAGGCGCCCTCCTTCCTTGCGGCGCATGCTGCGGCAAGTCCTCCGGGACCACCGCCTATCACAAGAACATCGCATCTTCTCATCATTTCACCTCCCCGGAGAACATTTCGCTGCCCTCACCCCTGAAGGTTATCTCCTCCGGCCTCATGTGGTAGTCGTGCACCAGCATGTCCACGATCTTTGCAAGGCAGTAGCCTCCGTTGCAGCGCCCGGTGGTCGCCCACGCGCGGTACTTTATGGATGATATGCTGCGGGCGCCGAACCTGTTCTCTATGGCCGTGCGGATCTCCGCCCTGGTCACGTTCTGGCAGCGGCAGATAATCTCGCCGAACTCCGGATTCTCCCTTATCAGCTTCTCCTGCTCCTCCCTGGAGAGCTCCCTGAACCTGATTCTTCCTTTTCTAATGGGATTGAATTCCTTTTTCGGAACCATATCCATGTGCTTCCCCAGTAGCGCTGCGACCATTCGGGCTATCGGTGCGGCGGCCGTGAAACCGGGCGATTCTATGCCTATGAGGTTCACCAGGCCCGGACACTTCTCTTCTTCCTTTATCACGAAATCCCTGAATCCGCCTTCTCCCGGAGGAGCCTGCTTGGGCCTGATGCCGCAGTAGTTTCCTATGATATACCTGCGTTCCACCGCCGGAAGCAGGGCCTTGGCCTCGTTGAACAGCTTCTCCATGACCTCAGGCGTGCTGGCGTAGTCGTCCGGGTCGTCGAGGTACTCGGCGCTGGGCCCTATGATGAGGTTCCCGTCTATCGTCGGGGTCAGATGCACTCCAAGGCCTCCGATCCCCGGTTTGGGCACCGGATAGGCCGGGATGTCCAGAAGTTCGTCCGCCACCTTGTCCAAAATGTAGTACTGCCCGCGGCACGGGTATATCCTGTAGCCGTCGACACCCAGCATGGATGATATCCTGTCGCAGAAGAGACCTGCGCAGTTGACCACGTAGACGGCCCGGTATTCCTTTCCTCCTGCGGTGATGGTGAACATGCCGTCCGCTTCCTTCCTTGCGGCGGTGACCTCGCTGCCGAAGCGGAACTCCACCCCGTTGTCCATGGCGTTCTCCGCATGGGCTATGCAGTACTCGAACGGATCGAATATCGCGGTGTTGGGCGACAGCATGCCGCCGATCCCGCCTATTCCGGGAACCAGGGCCTTTATCTCCTCCTTGTCCAGGAGCCTCAGGCCTTCGCATCCGTTGGCCCTGCCGCGTTCGATTATCCCTTCCAGGGCCTGCATGTCGGCCTCGTCGAAGGCCACAAGCACCTTGCCTGTCTTCTTATATGGTATGTCGAGTTCCCTGCAGATATCCGCGAACCCCTTGTTGCCTTCCACGCACAGCCTGGCCATCAGGGAGCCCGTCTTGTTGTTGAATCCCGCGTGGACGACGCCGGACATGCGGCCGCTTGTGCCGTATGCGACATCGCATTCCTTCTCCAGGACCAGGACCTTCAGTTCGTAGCGCGAAAGCTCTCGCGCCACGGAACAACCGACGGCTCCGGCTCCTATGACAATGACATCATGCACATTTTCCATCTGTACCCCGCCTTGGATCTATGAACCGATATCCATGATACCACAAGGTATCTCCTATAAACCTGTTTTCTAGGCCTTTTACGGAGTCATTTTATCCTATAAGTGTCATTTTCCGGGCATTTGCGGAGTTTTCTCGTCTCCAGTGCCACACATGGAAAAAGAGTTGGGCCGGTTCTGGAAGGAACCGGCCCGGAAAAGTTGTATATTGATTTGCCCTACAATCAAGTCTAGTCAAAACCGGCGGGTCCATTAAGACGGTAGCGGACGGAAAAACGCCCCAGGATGCCTTGAAAAGGGCCCAAGGGCGCGTTTTTACGATAAAATTCCGTAAAATAAGTTGAAGAAATTAACTTTTATTTCCGACATGCGGAAAATGAAAAATATTTCGGATTTCAGAAAACCAAGCACCGGGTCCATGAACCCGGAGACCTTCAGGATATTCCCAGGTCCGCGTCGCTCAGCACGTGCAGCCCGGCCGCCGAGAAGACATCGGCCCTGGCCTCCGACTGGAACACCATGATGGCGTTCTGGTCCGCGTCGCTGCCCAGCATGGAGTACATGTACTCGATGCTGATCCCCTTGCCGGCGATCACGTCCAGCACCCCTGCGAGCCCGCCCGGAACGTTCGGCACGCTGAGCGCAACGACATCGGTCTTGGTGCATACGAACCCGTCCGCCGTCAGCACGCGCACCGTTTCGGCCGGCTTGTCCGTGATGAGCCTGAGCACCCCGTAGTCCGATGTCTCGGCGATGTTGAGGGCCTTCATGTTGATCCCCGCATCCGCGATTATCCTGCAGATGTGTGCCAGCTGGCCCGACCTGTTCTCAAGGAAAACCGATATCTGTCTGACTTCCATAGTACCCTCCATCAGATCTTTCTCTTGTCGATGATCCTGACCGCCTTGCCCTCGCTCCTGGTGATCGATTTGGGGGCGACAAGATGCACATTGGCGTAGATTCCCAGCATGGCCTTCATCTCCGCCACGAGCGATTTCTCCATGGCCGTGATCTTTCCGAGGTTGTCGGAGAAGTTGTCGGCGTTCATCTCTATCAGGACGTCCAGGGTGTCGCTGTTGTTCACCCTGTCCACGATGATCTGGTAGTTGGCCGCGTAGCCCTGCTGGATCAGCACGGTCTCGATCTGCGACGGGAACACGTTCACGCCCTTGACGATCAGCATGTCGTCGCTGCGTCCCATGGGCCTGGACATCTTCACGAACGTCCTTCCGCAGGCGCACTTGTCGGCAGAAAGGATGCAGATGTCGCGCGTGCGGTAGCGCAGGAGCGGGAAGCCCTTCTTGGTCAGGGACGTTATGACGAGCTCGCCCTTGGACCCCAGCGGCAGGCTCTCGCAGGTGTCGGGATCGATGATCTCGGCGTAGAAATGGTCCTCGTTGATGTGCATGCCGCTCTGGACGCTGCACTCGTAGGCCACGCCGGGTCCGCTGAGCTCGGTCAGCCCGTAGATGTCGTGGGCCTTGATCCCCAGCGAGCCCTCGATGGACCTGCGCATGTCATCCGACCACGCCTCGGCGCCGAAGATGCCGCGTCTGAGCCTGATCCTGTCCCGCAGACCCTTCTCGTTGATGGTCTCGGCCAGGTAGGCGGCGTACGACGGAGTGCAGCACAGCACCGTGGATCCCAGGTCCTCCATGAACTGGAGCTGCCTGTCGGTGCTTCCGGACGACATGGGAAGGACCATGCATCCCAGCTTCTCGGCGCCCCCGTGCAGTCCCAGGCCACCCGTGAACAGGCCGTATCCGTAGCAGACCTGGACGACATCCTCATCAGTGATGTCTGCCGCGCACAGGGCCCTGGCCACGCATGTATCCCACAGGTCGATGTCCTCCTTCGTGTAGAATGCCACCACGCGCTTGCCTGTGGTTCCGCTGGTCGAGTGTATCCTGACGCAGTCCTTCACGGGCACCCCGCGAAGGCCGTCGGGATACGAATCCCTGAGGTCGTCCTTCTTCAGGAACGGGAGCTTCGTTATGTCGTCCACGCTCCTGATGTCATCGGGCGTGACACCCTTCTCCTCCATCTTGTGACGGTAGTAGGGGACGTTGTCCCAGACGAACCTGACCTGCTCGGCCAGCCTCCTGCCCTGAAGCTCCCGGATCTGGTCCCGGGGCATGCATTCGATTTCCTTGTTGTAGTATCTTTCCATTTTTTCCACTCACTTATATTCAAGACAGAGCATCGTAAGGTCGTCGAACTGCTCCGCTCCATTGACGAATCCGTCCACCGCTTCCCTGACATTTGCCAGCAGCTTCCGCGGTGAGGCATCCGGTTCCCTGTTGAGGGCCTCTGCCAGACGCTCCATGCCGAACATGTCGTTATTCCTGTCCGACGCCTCGGGCACCCCGTCGGTGTAGATGAAGAACCGCGACCCCGGCTCAAGGTCGATGCCATACTCCCTGAACACGACATCCTCCATGAAGCCCAGGACCGGCCCGTGAGGATCCTCGTACACTCTGAAATCCCCGCTGCCGTTCCTGACCAGCGGGAACTCGTGTCCGGCATTGGCCGCCGTCAGCTTGCCCGTGGATATCTCCAGGATGCCCAGCCAGACGGTGACGAACATGCCCTCGCGGTTCTTGGCGCATATCATGTTGTTGGCCTTCTCCAGTATCTCCGCCGGCGAGCCGCCCGCCATGGCGCAGCTGTCGATTATGCCCTTGGTGCTCATCATGAACAGCGATGCCGGAATCCCCTTGCCGGAGACGTCGGCGATGAACATGCACAGATGGTCGTCGTCGATCAGGAAGAAGTTGTAGTAATCCCCGCCGACTTCCTTTGCCGGGGACATCGATGCGTAAAGGTCGAACTCGGTCCTGTCCGGAAACGAGGGGAAGACGTTCGGTAGGGCATCGGCCTGGATGCGTGCCGCCAGTCCCAGCTCGGTGGCGATCCTCTCCTTTTCGGCCGTGATGGCTGTGATGTTCGAGATGTACTGCTCTATCTTGGTCTCCATGTAGTCGATGGACTTCGCCAGGAGCGTCATCTCGTCGTGCCGGTTGGGGATCGAGTCGGCCAGCTTCCTCTTGCCCGCGACGTTCTCCCTTGCGAACCTGGTGGCCTCCGCCGTGACTTTCCTGACAGGACGCAGCAGGGAGAAATTGAGGAAAAGACCCTGCGAGACTATGACGACCGCGGCCAGGATTGACAGCACCAGGACCTCCTGCCTCAGGTAGCGGCTTCGGGCGGAATCAAGGGCATCGAGCTGGACCTGGACGCACACGATGGCTTTGGTCTCACCGTCCTCTCCGATCAGGGGGCGCATGACGGTGACGTGGCGTCCGGTGGGGTTGTCGGCCTCGTCCATGACGACGTACGCCGACTCCAGGGAGCCGTCGTAGAGGCCCCTGTACGCCTCGCGGTATCTCTCGTTGCTGGTTGGTCTTACGTATCCCAGCGGGTACTCGTCGTGGCCGCTGTTGTCGTTGGCGGTCGAGAAGATGAACGTGATGGTGCCGAAGTCCGTGGTATCGGGCTGGATGACGTAGATGAACTCGGCGTCCAGGCGGTTGCAGGTCTGCTTGAACATGTCGTAGACGTTGTAGCGGTTGTGGGTCCCGGTCTGCTCGTCGGTCAACTTGTACATCTCGATCATGTCGGGCACGATCATCAGTTCGGCCATCTCGGCGACCCAGGAGGCGTCGTCGATGTACTGCTTCAGCAGCGCATCCGTGAAATCCCTGTAGGTGATGGCGCAGATGATGGCCGAGAACAGCACGAGCATCAGCACGACGCCCGCGATGATCTTGAATACTATTCCGATTCGGATTTCCTTGCCGCCGTTGCTCATTTGTCCTTCCTGATCGCGCGTTTGGCCGGAACTATGGCGCCCGACGGGCAGACCAGCATGCACAGGTGGCAGCCGACGCATCTGGCGCCGTCGAGTTTCGGGCGTCTTGTCTCCAGGTCGAACGTGAGGGCCTGGTGGCCTCCGTCCATGCAGGAGATGTAGCATCTTCCGCATCCTATGCACTGGTCCCTGTCCACGACAGGCAGGATGACCAGGCCGCGCTCTATGCTCTGGTGGTCCACGACGGTGGAACGGGCTCCGCCCACGAGGCGTCCGACGGACCTTATGCCCTTGATCATCATGTAGTTCCTAAGGCCGTCCAGGAGGTCGTCTATGATCCTGTAGCCGTACTGCATGACGGATGTGGTCAGCTGGACGCTTCCGGCACCCAGGAGCAGGAACTCCAGGGCATCGCGCCAGGTCTCGATCCCGCCCATTCCGCTGATGTGCAGTCCGGACAGAGCGTCGCAGTTGGCAAGGTCGGATATGAAGCGCAGGGCGATTGGCTTGACCGCCGGGCCGGAGTAGCCTCCGACTATGGACTTGCCCTGGACCGCGGGCTCGGCCACCAGGGTCTCTATGTTCACTCCTGTTATGGAATTGATCGTGTTGATGGCGGCGATTCCGTCGGCCCCGCCGCGCTTGGCGGCAAGGGCTATGGGGACCATATCGGTGATGTTGGGTGTCAGCTTGGCCAGCACCGGCAGCTTCGTGCACTTCTTCGTCGCCCTGGTGAAGCGCTCGACGAGCTCGGCCGACTGTCCTATGGTGACCCCCAGCCCGTCCTCCTCGAGGTTCGGGCAGGAGAAGTTGCACTCTATGACGTTGGCGCCGTTCTCCTCGCACATGCGCGCCAGCTCTCCCCATTCCTCCTCGTTCTGTCCCATGATGGACGCGACGATGACCTTGGTCGGGTAGTCCCTGCGCAGGCGGCGGAATATCTCCATGTTCTCCATGACGCTGTGGTCGGAGAGCTGCTCTATGTTCTTGAAGCCGCAGAAGGAGTTGGCATGGTTGTGGATGGCGGAGAACCTGGGGCTTGCCTCGTGCTGGGGGAAGTTGCAGATGGTCTTGAACGCCACCCCGGCCCATCCGGCGTCGAACGCGCGGGCGCACATGTCGTAGGTGCTTGCCACAACGGAGGATGAGAGCAGGAACGGGTTCTCCAGCCTCACTCCGCAGATGTCGGTGGACAGGTCCACGTCGTCGATCTTCCTTTCGGGGAAGCGGCTGTGGAGCATCTCAGCATGCATGACGATCTCGCGGATCTTGACGGGCATCATCTTGTGCTGGAGCACGCACGCCTTCTCGCACGGGGCGTTGCAGTACGTGCAGTCCACGGTGTCCATCATGTCGGCCACTCCCGGCAGGTTTTCGAAAAACAGGGCCCTCAGGATCCTGTCGACGGCGGCATGCTGGGGACAGGCTTTGGTGCAGGGGGCGTCGGCGCACAGCAGGCAGCGGCTTATCTCGGACTCGTCGATGTACTTTTCAATGACCATGGCGTCTCCTCGGTCGGTGCGGCTTTTTGCTCTTTCCCGGACCTTTTCCGTCTATGATAACCTATTTCGGGCTCTTGATGTAGATTTATGTTCGCACATTATGTCTGCGTGCGCGTGGCTTGCGAGCGCGGGGTTTGACGTGCGCGGAAATCAGCCGATGAGTCCCTTGAGGAACGCGGCCTCCGCGTCGTTGCACTCCTTCGCCTGCGGCAGCCTCAGGTCGCAGTGGAAGACGTGGGTCAGCTTGTCCTTGTCGGAGCCGAAGACCCTGAAGACGTGTTCTATGCCGTTCGCCTCCAGCACGGGGAGCAGGAAATCAGGCTGCTTCTTCAGGAAATCGCCCGTCGCCGTCATCACATAGACGGCGGGGAACGGTTTGCCGATGTATTTCACCGGGCGCAGCAGGGCCTCCTGTTCCGGGGAAAGGACATCGGGGATCCTGTCCACACCCATGAGGTCGCGCGTCAGCGGCTTGAGCAGCATCACGGACGGCCCGGTGTCCTGGAGCATGGCAACGATGTCGTATATCCCGCAGTTCAGCACGATTCCCTTGGGCATGAACCCTTGTGGGGGAATCACTCCCACCAGGGCGGCGTAGGAAGCATCCGTGCACATGCAACTGTACATCAGCGTCATGTGGGCTCCGGCCGAATCTCCCACAAGGAACACGTTCGACAGGTCGAATCCGTATTCCCCACTGTTGGAAAGCACGAAGCGCACAACGGCGTCCATGTCCTGCATCCCTGCCGGGAAGACATGCTCCGGCGCCAGGCGGTAGCTGAAGTTCACGACGGCGAAGCCGCGCTGAGAAAGCGACATGCAGTAGTACTGGTAGGCGTATTTGTCGCCGTAGACCCAGCCGCCTCCGTGGACGTCGATTATCACGGGAAGCGGCCCCTCGGCGTCGCGGGGGCGGTAGACATCCAGCAGGTTCCAGACAGGGTCCGGCCCGTAGCTTATGTCGTCGAACCGGACCACATCGTCCGGTGTCCTCTGGTCTGCGTTCTTGATCCTGTCCGCGAAGGCGCAGGCCTTGGCGAACATCCTCGATGTTTTGGACATGGGTCGATTATACCAGTCCGCGGCGTCCTGCGACCAGTCCCGAAACCAGAACCGCGGCTGTGGAAAGCAATCCGGCGATTATCAGGACGATGCTGTATCGCGTCTCCGTATACACCCCGCTCTCCCCCGGACCGGGCATTGGCACGGGATCGAACGGGATTCCGTTGTCTGATGCCAGTTGCCTGACGTTCAGCAGGTTCACCACCGGGATTCCCCTTGCAAGGTACTCGAACACCAGGCCACGCGTGGCGTCTTCCGGGATTCCGTCGAAGTGTGTGACAAGCCCTGCCGGCACATCCAGGATGCGTGTGGTGGTCCCGTTGCATGCGCCCGATCCGCCGACATTCACGAAGATGTCGATGTCTCCGAACAGCTCCATGCGCCTTGCGATGCTGCGCTCAAGAGTCTCCTCGTCGATGAAGACCGCACCGGTTTCCTCAGCGGTCCTGACGCAGATGTCGCGGAAGATATCCTTGGTTCCCTCGTACAGGAATCCGTCCCACGCACCGCCGCCGCGGTCGCCCGATGAGCCCTGGGACACAGCTGTGAGTTCGAAGTCCGAAAAGCCTCCGTCGCGCATGCAGAGCAGGATGTCGAATATGTTGAACTCCACGCGAGTGGCACCGTACATCGATGCCCCGAGGCTTGCGATCACCTTGATTTCCAGGCCCATCGCCTGAGCTGCGGCTATCGATGCAATCGCAAGGCCGGGGAACGAACCGCTTGTTCCTATGGCCACAGTATCGCCTTCATTAAGCCCCGCGCGGTCGTAGAAACCGACCATCATGGCGGCCATGTCGGGCATCAGGCTTGTGCGTTTGGCCTCGGCCGAGCCGTTGGTCGTCGTGAGCTCGGTGACCTCCGGACCTATCAGATACACGGTGTTGAGGTCCTGGCTTTCGACACCGATCCCCAGGCTCTCCATCCTGCGTGCGATGTACTCTTCCGTATCGGCCATGATCCTGGCGGCGGAAAGCTGTTTGTCAGCCAGCCTTCCTTTCTCCTGGCGGGCTGTGAGCATCACGGCACAGAGGAAGGATGCGGCCACCGCAAGTGCGGCCAGAAGGTATCCGGTGCGTATCCTGCTCTTCATGCCGCCCCCGGTTCAGAGAATGCCGGTCAGCATGACCAGACGTATCACGATTGCCACGATGAGCACGGCGGCAAGGGTCTTCACGACGCCCTGGCGGAGCATGTCGTTGGCGATCAGGCCGGGGATTATGAACCCGACCATCCTGATGTCTGTCCCTACGATTCCCAGCTGTGTAAGCTGCTCCACGGCCCACGTCAGGATGATGGACAGCAGCACGACCGTGGCGAAGCGCCTTTTGCCGTAGATTATGATCCATTTCTGCAGGAGCTTCGTGGCCAGGCAGATGAGGACCGAAACCGCCAGCGTGGAAGCGACGCGAAGCGGCGATCCCATGAAGAACGCCAGGTATCCGGCGGACACCAGGCCTCCGGTGGCGATTCCCAGGAACTCGGAGAAGATGAATCCGAGCACCACGCTCATGGCTATTGTCCTATACAGCATCGCCAAGCACCTCCAGTATCCTCTCTCCGTTGCCCTTGATGTTCCCCAGGCAGATTATGGTCCTGCGGCATGTATCGGTGAACCTCGCGTCGATCCCGTCTTTTCCCAGCACCCTGACGCCGCAGTCCGGCATGGCCTTCGAGAAAATGCGCCTGCACTTCCCTGTGTTGTCGCCGGTGACCACGATATCCGTCACATGGGCGGATGCGAGCAGGTCGCGGAACATGGGGAGCCGGAACTCGCGGTCCTCGCGGTTGTTGTAGAGCACGGTGACTTCCTCCATGTCCCTGCCGTCCAGCAGGAGGGCCGCGCTCTCCGGGTCGTTGGCCGCGAAACCGTTGACCACGGTGTGTCCGCCGGCCTCGAAAGTATCTTTCATCCCCTGGTCCGGAACGGCGGCGGTCACCGATTCCAGCACCTTATCCCTGTCCAGCCCCAGATGGTCGCAGACGGCAAGGACGAGGGCGAGGTTGTCCTCATGGACGTTGAATGAAAATCTGTTCAGAACATCTGTTCCAACTTCGAGGCCGCTTTCAGGCGTCCCGCCGACGTAATGGACACGGACGCCGGAGTCCTTCAGCTGTGCCTCCACCGTGCGGTCGGAAGTGAACACATCCTCCGACGGACCGATACATCTGCAAAGCACCCTCGCCGTCTCCTCCGGTGTGTCTCCCATCAGGTCAACATGGTCGACCCTTGCATTGGTGATGACCGTAAGGTTCGGTCTTACCAGAGATGATCCGACCACCTGCTGGCTTTCCTCCCTTATGGCCATGCATTCGCACACGATGGCCTGACAATCGTTATCCACCGCTTTTCTGAACAAAAGCATGTGTTCTCGGACCATCATTGTCCCGTGCTTTCTAGGAACAGGTTCTTCGGACAGATCCGGCAGGATGAGGCGTGCGGCGCTTCCGGTTGTCTTGCCCGCCGTACGGATGCCGCATCCGTTGAGGGCCGCCACCAGCATCCTGGTGACGCTGCTCTTGCCGCGCGTGCCGTTGACCAGGATCCTCAGGGGGACCTTGTCGGACAGCCGTCTCAGGCGGATTTCCTCCGCCGCTCCGGCGCAGAGAAGCAGGATTGAGAGCGCGATCACAAGCCACATGCAGGCAACCTTCCGTGTTTCTTTCCGCGCCCATGCGCGGGCTTTCAACATTATAGCGGGTTTTGCCTTTCGGTTGTAGAACTTTCCGGTTTTCTGATAACATCGCCCTTGAGGTGACGACATGACATTGAAGGATCTGCAACCCGGACAGAGCGCGAGGATAACTGAGGTAGGAGGAACGGGCGCACTGCGCCAGCACTTCCTGGACATGGGAGTCATCCCGGGCGCCGGGATAACGCTGGTGAAGCTTGCCCCGATGAAGGACCCGATGGAGTTCCGCCTTCACGGCTACGAGCTCACGCTCAGGGTCGCCGATGCGGCGCACATCAAAGCCGAGCGTGTCGACGTGCTCGAGGAGAACGGCGCCAGGGCCGGAGAGAGGACGGTCCACCACCCCGGTCTGGGCGAGGACGGAAAGTACCATGAGCCGGGAAGCGGCAATCCCCTTCCCGAAGGGACACGGCTGCGCTTCGCCCTTGTGGGAAACCAGAACAGCGGCAAGACCACCCTCTTCAACCAGCTCACAGGATCCAACCAGCATGTCGGCAACTTCCCGGGCGTCACGGTGGACAGGAAGGACGGCATCGTCCGCGGCTATCCCGACGCCACCATCACCGACCTGCCGGGCATCTACTCCATGAGCCCCTACACGAGCGAGGAGATAGTTTCCAGAGATTTCGTGCTGGACGAGAAACCCCACTGCATCATAAACATCGTCGATGTCACCAGCATCGACCGCAGCCTTTATCTGAGCATGCAGCTCCTTGAGCTTGGCATCCCCATGGTCATAGCCCTGAACATGATGGACGAGATGAAGGGCAACGGCGGATCCGTGGACATCAACTCCATGGAGGCCATGCTGGGCGTCCCGGTGGTCCCGATTTCGGCGGCAAAAAACCAGGGCGTCGACGAGCTCATCAAGCACGCCATGCACGTTGCGATGTTCCAGGAAGGCCCTCTGGTGCAGGATTTCTGCGGTGCCGACGACAACGGGGGCGCCGTACACAGATGCCTGCATGCCGTCATCCATCTGATAGAGGACCATGCGAAGGCCGCAGGGATACCCGTAAGGTTCGCGGCCAGCAAAATCATAGGCGGCGACAGCCTCATCCTGGAGAAGCTGAAACTGGATGAGAACGAGAAGGAGATGCTGGAGCACATAGTCATCCAGATGGAAAGCGAGCGCGGCCTCGACAGGAGCGCGGCGATCGCCGACATGCGCTATTCCTACATCACCGGCGTCACCGCCACATGCGTCACCAAGCCCACGGAAAGCGGGGAGCGCATCCGGAGCCAGAAGATCGACAAGGTGCTCACCGGAAGGTTCACCGCCATACCGATGTTCATCCTGATCATGGGCGCTGTGTTCTTCCTGACGTTCTTCCTGATAGGGCCGTTCCTGCAGGACCTCCTGGCCTCCGGAATCGGTGCGCTGCAGGACCTGGTCGGACGGGCCATGGAGGCAGGCAATGTGAACCACTCGGTGCAGAGCCTGGTGAACGAAGGTATCTTCGAGGGCGTCGGAAGCGTGCTGAGCTTCATGCCCATAATCGTGACCATGTTCCTTTTCCTGTCCCTGCTGGAGGACAGCGGCTACATAGCCAGGGTCGCGTTCGTAATGGACAAGCTGCTGCGCAAGATCGGTCTTTCCGGTCGCAGCATCGTGCCGTTGCTCATCGGTTTCGGATGCACGGTTCCGGCCGTCATGTCCACGCGCACGCTTCCCAGCGAACGCGACAGGAAGATGACCATACTGCTGACGCCGTTCATGTCCTGCACGGCCAAGCTTCCGATATACAGCTTCTTCGTCACGTTCTTCTTCCCCAGGGCCGGATGGCTGGTGATCACCGCCCTGTATCTGATCGGCATAATCACTGGGATACTGGTTGCGCTGGTGTTCAGGAAAACGCTGTTCAGGGGCGAGCCCGTCCCGTTCGTCATGGAGCTGCCCAACTACAGGCTGCCGCGCATGAAGAACGTCATGCACCTCCTGTGGGACAAGACAAAGGATTTCCTCCACAGGGCGTTCTCCGTGATCCTGCTGGCGACAATCGTGGTATGGTTCCTCAAGAGCTTCGATTTCCACTTCAACATGGTCACGAGCTCGCACGACAGCATCCTGGCGGCCATAGCGGGACTTCTGGTGCCTGTGATGAGGCCGATAGGACTCGGCGACTGGAGGCTGATCACATCGCTGGTCAGCGGCTTCATGGCCAAGGAAGGCGTGGTATCGATGATGGGCATCCTGTTCGCCTCGGAAGGCGGTGCGGCGGCCGTGGTCACTCCGCTGGTGGCGGCCGGAATGCTGGTGTTCAGCCTGCTCTACACGCCCTGCGTGGCGGCCATCGCGTCGGTCCGCAGGGAGATGGGCCACGGCTGGGCCATCGGAATGGTCGTCTGGCAGTGCGCCGTGGCGTGGATCTGCGCCCTCGTGGTCAGGCTCCTGGGAATGCTCATCGGGATAGCCTGACCCGTGGCCTGACCGGGCAGTGGGGCATCGGTCTCAGATATCGATCTTGTTGCTCTCGAAGTGCTCTTTGAGCTTCTGCTCCTTCTGGTCCTGGAGGATCGCGACGTTCTTCTTCGTCAGCGGGTACATGAAGTACAGGATCGCGGCCATGACGGCGAACATCACCGCCGGGATGAGCGTGGCCAGGTTGTACATGCTCCTGAGGTTCTCGATCGTCTGCACGGCCCCCTTCTCGTATTTGTAGTTCATGCCCAGCAGGGCTCCGTTGACACAGATGGCGGCGATGACCTGTCCGAGCTTGCGGAAGAACGCGAAATAGGAATACGCGGTTCCGTCGTCGCGGTTTCCGGACTTGACGTAGACGTCGTCGATTGCGTCCGAGGCCATGGCCCAGAGCTGCATGACCAGCACGGTGAGGCCGCATCCGCTTATGAAGCAGAGGCCCAGGAACGGCCAGATGAGGATGTCGGGGGAGATGCCCTTCATGAAGAAAAGGGCCAGGTTGGCGAGTGCCGCCAGAGTGACTCCGCTTACGGAAATCTCACGCTTTCCGATGTTCCGGGCCATCTTCGGGAGGAAGAACATCATGATCAGCATGGGCGAGTACGTGCAGGCCTGCGATGCCAGGTTCATCCAGTTGGCGTGGAAGTAATCGTTGAACAGGTATGTGTAGAAGCTCTGGGTGAACATCTGTCCGGCCAGAAGCAGCATCGATGCCAGGCTGATGGCCACGAACGCCCTGTTTCTGAACAGGATCCTGACGGCCTTGATTCCGGCGCCCTTCTCCCTGGGCTGCGGCTTTGTCTTCACCCTCTCCTTGTTCAGCCTGAAGCTGATGAGCAGCATGACCATGGAGACGAGTGCTATGGCGATGACGCCGACGAGCACCGGCTTGTACTGCAGGTCGGTGATGACCTTGCCGTTCTCACCGATGACCGGGTTTCCGGCACTGTCCAGGCGCTTGGCGTATGCGAAGCTCGCCAGGGCCAGTGCCGGGATGGAGCCCAGCGCGGCGCCCATGGAACGCCAGACGGAAAGCTTGCTGCGCTCATGGTCGTCGGATGTGACGACGGTGGCAAGTGATCCGTACGGGATCTGCAGTGCCGTGTAGACCATGCCGTAGACCACGTATGTGATGGTGGCGTAGATGCAGGTCATTCCGTAGTTGGCCGTCTCTCCGAGTCCCGGCCACTTGACGAACATCAGTATCCCTGCGGCCGCGAACGGGAACGCCACGCGCCTTATCCAGGGAAGGTATCTTCCGGACTTCGCAGGCTTCATCGTATCGGCTATGCGGCCCATGATGGGGTCGTTGATTCCGTCCCACACCCTGGCCAGCACGAACATTATCATTATGAACAGCGGGCTCAGGTGGAACACGTCCGTGTAGAACTTCTGCAGCAGCGTGGTCACCAGCGCGAATGTGAAGCATCCGGCCGTATCGATCATGGCGTAACCGAGGTAATCCTTCGTCTTGAGGCCGCTGGTGCGTCTGATGTAGCTGCGGTCGTTGGTTCCGATTCCTTCTGTCCTGTTGTTTTCTGACGAACTCATTTTTTTCTCCATGAAAAATATTGTAGCACGGGTTTCGGGAACAGACAAAGGGAATCTGCCCCTCAAACTCCTCAAACTCGCTCAAACCCGCTAAACCCAGGTTAGTTAAATTTCTCTAACTTTCGTCTTGACAAAATTAGACATCTCTAACTACACTGCACGGTGAACAGGGTTAGATGGCTCTAATTAGATTTCTCTAATCAAACCTTCCCCGTTCATCTGGAGGCAACCATGATGCCATTGTCGTTGGCGGACATCGGAGAGGAGAACATCATCCGCAAGGTCGGGGGGAATCCCGAAATCAAGAAACATCTGGAGAATCTCGGATTCGTCGCAGGCGCGGACGTCAGCATAGTCAACCGCCTGGGCGGCAACGTGATCGTGAGCGTCAAGGGCTCGCGCGTGGCCATCAGCAGGGAGATGGCCATGAAGATAATGATCTGAACTATATGGAGATATGGAAATGAGAACACTGAAAGAGGTACGGATCGGGGAAACCGTGAAGGTTTCCAGGATCAACGGAGAGGGCGCCGTCAAGCGCAGGATCATGGACATGGGAATCACCCGCGGCGTGGAGATCTACGTCCGCAAGGTCGCCCCGCTCGGGGACCCCGTTGAGGTCACGGTCAGAGGCTATGAGCTTTCCATCAGGAAGGCCGATGCCGCGATGGTCGAGGTTGAGTGAGGAGGCACGCCATGGGAATCAGAATCGCACTTGCAGGAAACCCGAACAGCGGCAAGACCACGCTGTTCAACGCGCTCACAGGATCCAACCAGTTCGTCGGAAACTGGCCCGGAGTCACGGTCGAGAAGAAGGAAGGCAAGCTCAAAAGGCATGCCGATGTCGTCATCACGGACCTCCCCGGCATCTACTCCCTCTCCCCCTACACGCTTGAGGAAGTCGTTGCCAGGAACTACCTGGTGGGCGAACGGCCCGATGCCATACTCAACATCGTGGACGGTACGAACCTCGAGAGGAACCTTTACCTTACGACACAGCTCGTGGAGCTCGGCATCCCCGTCGTGGTGGCCATCAACATGACCGACCTTGTGGACAAGGCGGGCGACAGGATCGACCTGCAGGAGCTTTCAAGGGAACTCGGCTGCCCGGTCGTGAAGATATCGGCCCTGAAGGGAACCGGAATCGAGCTTGCCGCCGAAGCCGCCATCAAGGCCGCCCAGACCGGCAAGACAGTGCCGATGCACACCTTCTCCGGACCTGTCGAGCATGCGCTGGCCCACATCGAGGAAGCGGTTGTCCACAACCTCCCCGAGGAGATGCAGAGATGGTACGCCATCAAGGTCTTCGAGCGCGACAAGAAGGTCCTGGAGCAGCTCAAGGTCGATGGAACGACGATGAACCATGTCGAGCAGGACATCGTTGCGGCGGAAAAGGAACTCGATGACGATTCGGAAGCCATCATCACGAACGAGCGCTACGTGTACATCGCCCAGATCATAAAGGGCTGCTACAGGAAGAAGAGCACAGGCAAGCTCTCCACTTCCGACAAGATCGACAGGATCGTCACCAACCGCTGGCTGGGCCTTCCGATCTTCGGCATCATCATGTTCCTGGTCTACTACATCTCCATGGTCACCGTCGGATCGGCGGCCACCGACTGGGCCAACGACGGGCTGTTCGGAGACGGCTGGCACCTGCTTGGCATCGGAAGCGGCAGATACGAGGAAGCGGCCGAGGAATACGGCGATGCGGCCAACGTGCTCGATGCTTTCGTAGGCATCGACGAGGATGCGGACTACACCGATGTGGTCGTTGCGGCCAGGAAAGTCCCCGTGGGATCGACAGCCGACTATGTGCTGGTCGATGAGGAGACACTTGCCCCGGAAGAAGTGACATACACCTACGACGAGTTGCAGGAAGCCATCACGGTCTATACGGAATATGAGGGCGAGGAGCCCGATCCCGCCGACTACGGCGTATGGGTCCCGGGAATCCCCGTTCTGATCGGAAATCTTCTGGACAAGATGGGCACCGCTCCCTGGCTCGAAGGCCTGATCCTCAACGGTATCGTCGCCGGTGTCGGTGCGGTGCTCGGATTCGTACCTCAGATGCTGGTGCTGTTCCTCATGCTGGCCCTGCTGGAAAGCTGCGGCTACATGGCCAGGATCGCATTCGTCCTGGACAGGATCTTCCGCAAGTTCGGTCTTTCCGGAAAGTCCTTCATCCCCATCCTGATCGGAACCGGCTGCGGAATCCCGGGCATCATGGCTTCCAGAACCATAGAGAACGAGCGTGACAGGCGCATGACGATCATGACCACCACGTTCATCCCGTGCGGTGCCAAGCTCCCGTTCATCTCCATGGTCGCAGGCGCGATCTTCGGAGGCTCGGCCATCGTCTCCACTTCCGCATACTTCGTCGGAATGGCGGCCATCATCCTGAGCGGCATCATACTCAAGAAAACGAAGATGTTCGCAGGCGACCCGGCCCCGTTCGTGATGGAGCTTCCCGCATACCACCTTCCGACAGCCGGCGCGGTCCTCAGACTCACCTGGGAGAGGGGCTGGTCCTTCATCAAGAAGGCCGGAACGATAATCCTGCTCTCCACCATCGTGATCTGGTTCCTCACCTACTTCGGATTCACGGCCGACGGGTTCAGGATGCTTGAGGAAGAGGAGCTCGACATGAGCATCCTCGCCAAGGTCGGTTCCTTCCTGGCCTTCATCTTCAAGCCGCTCGGATTCGGCAACTGGCAGGCCACCGTCGCATCGATCACCGGTCTTGTCGCCAAGGAGAACATTGTCGGAACGATGGGTGTCGTCTACGGCGCAAATGGTCTTGCCATGGTCTATGCCACCCTTGCCGCCTCGTTCACGAAGGTCGCCGGATATTCCTTCCTGATCTTCAACCTGCTCTGCGCCCCCTGCTTCGCCGCAATGGGAGCCATCAAGCGTGAGATGAACAGCCGCAAGTGGACTTGGTTCGCGATCGGCTACGAGTGCGGATTCGCATATCTTGTGGCGCTTGCGATCTATCAGATCGGCAGCATGTTCGCAGGCTACGGCAACGTCTTCGGTTTCATCATCGCCCTGATTGTGGTAGCATTCGGAGTGTACATGCTTGTCAGGAAGCCTAAGGAGAACTGATATGGGAACGGCAATCGTAGTCACGGTACTGGTGGTGATCGTAGGCCTGGTCATCTGGAGCATGGTCAGGAACAAAAAGGCCGGCAAGACCAGCTGCGGCTGCGGTTGCTCCACATGCCCCATGGCTGGCAAGTGCCATCAGAAGAAATAGCTTGGGGGTACGCGGAGTACGAGGAGTACGACGAATCCCTACGAAATTATGGAAGAATCGCAGTGCGGGTCATTTTCTCAGGAAAAGGCCCGCATTGTCGTCTTCGGTCCAATCCCTGAAAGCCTGGCGGGCGTATGACATGACCTCGGCGTCTGTGTGCACCCTGTAGAACTCCAGAAGCTCGGGCGCTTCCATGCCGAACAGCCTGCTGTACAGTTTCCCGTTGTAAGGCTCCGCGAAATAGCCTTTCTCGAACATCCAGAAGCAGGAATCCGGCACGTTCTTGCCCTCGTTCTTCAGATACTGGTAGTTCCCGAACGTGTACTTGCCCAGGAAGAACAGATGTGGCATGTCGGTGACCATGACGTAGGCGGGATCCTCCGAGAAAACAAGCTTCCTGCCCTTCACCCGGTCGGGCATGTACTTCCTCACATGTTTCGCGACATTGGAATCCAGTATCGTCATGACATGCGAAAGGATGCTCCACTGCGGAGTTATGAAGACATCGTGCGTATGCGTCGGCATGGTCACGGAGAAAAGGATCGTTATGCCGAACCTGATGCACAACTCGTGGAGCAGGTCCTTGCGGTACGATGCGAGCTCGGTATCGAAAAGCCTCCTCTTGCGCCATGATTTGGTTATGACATGATAGACCGTACCGTCCTTCCTTATGTTGCCTTTCCTGGCGGTCCCCACCTCTTCGGCTTCCGCATTCCCCGCGGCCAGGATCTCATCGGCTTTTATCTTGTCCATGTTGTCCTCCGCAGACCTATACGTGAAAACTGTCCCGAATATTGGAGTTTTCCATGAAAAAAGATGCTCAACCGCCGGTTTTTTTGTGTTGCTCCCCTTTTCCGGCCCCTTTCCCAGCCATTCCCGCCCTGCCCTGCCGGTGCCTGTCGGGTTTCGAAGGGTATTTCGTAGGGTTTCCCATTTCGTCGTAGGGATTCCTCGTACTGGTCGTACTCCCCGTACTCCCCGTACTCCTCGTACTCTGCGTACTGATAGGGTTTGGTCGTACTCCTCGTACTCCGCGTACTCCGCGTACCCGCCGAGCCGAAAAGAAATCCCTGGACCTCAACGATCCGGGGATTCCACATTTGATTTCAGTTTTCCAAGTGCTATCCGTCAGAACAGCTCCCACTCCGTGGCATCGATGCCGGTGAGTATCTTCTTGTCGGATCTGCGTCTGGGATCGATCTTCTTCTGGACCATCTTGACCAGCCTGACCATGATGCCCTGGATCACGAAGTAGACCACGGCGGTGAGGATCAGGGCGAAGAAGGCCTCGTACGTGCGGCTTCTGACAAGGTCGGAGATCTTGGTCAGATCCAGGACCGCGATGTAGCCTACGACCGAAGTCTCCTTGATCAGCGTGACGACCTCGTTGCTGTAGATCGGCAGGAAGTGCTGGGCGGCCTGCGGGAGCAGGATCCTGAAGAAGCTCTGCCTGTCGGAATAGCCCAGGGCCGTGGAGGCCTCGTACTGGCCCTTTCCGATGGCGTTGTAGCCTACGCGCAGCATGTCGATCATGGAGCATGCGAAGATCAGCGAGAATCCTATGACGGATATCCACATGCCGGAGATCCTGGAGCTTCCGAAGATGATGTAGTAGAGCACCATCAGGAAGAGGACCGTCGGCATCCCGTGGATGAGCCACATGAAGAAGTTGGTCGTTCCGTTGGCCAGCTTGTTGCCGTGCCTGCAGGCCATGTAGACCGCGAATCCGAGAATGGTTCCGATCACGATCGAGCAGACGGTGATCAGCGTGGTGACACCGGCACCGGAGAGGAACAGCTTCCATCTGTTCTCCCTGATGAAGGTCTTGTAGAAGCTCTGTCCGATCTTGTCGAAGAAGCCCGGCTTTGCGCTTTCGGCCGCCGCCTGGACCGAGTCGGAACCCATGATGACCAGATAGACAGGACATGTGTAGTAGATGTCCGAAAGCGTTCCGGTCTCGTTGCGCTCCTCGCTGACCACGATGTTCATTCCGATATCGAACTTACCTGTCTCGACGCCCGGCGCGATGGACTCGAACGGGACCTCGTTGAAGACCGGGGTGTAACCGTAAGCCACGCAGAAACGGCAGATGAACTCGACATCGAAGCCCGCGAGGTTTCCGTCGCTCACGAAGCTGAACGGCTCGTATCCGCCTTCGACGGCGATGTTGAGCGTTCCGTTCTCACCGGTGAAGGTGAAGTCCTTGACGCCCACGTTGTCCGTGAGCGGGTCGAAATCGGCGATCCAGTACTGGTACAGGCTGCCTTCATCGCCCAGTAGGCCGTTCTTGTAGCCGTCATCGATGAACTCGTTCATCTGGGCCAGCAGTGTGGCCTGCTTGTCGTTGTTTCCGATGATGTTGCTGGCGCTGATGTAGCCCGGGATCTCCTTGAATGTATCCAGCTCGGGATGGTTCGCCTTGTGCACGCCGTAGCCGACGCCTTCCACGAGGTAGGCCGCGACCTTGCCGGACTTGAGGGCAAGGATCATGTCGGTGGGCATGGTGTAGTACTGGAACTCCGTGTCGGGAACGCGGTCCTGGATCAGC
>JBGUMQ010000045.1:0-2259 GCA_045116915.1 Sphaerochaetaceae bacterium
TTGTGCTTGTCGGGATCAGCGATGGAGCGGTCGTTCACGCGGGCATACTCGGCATTGATCTGCATGCGCTTGTTGAAGAAATAGTTCAGACCGATTTCGTACATGGTCTTTGAGTTGCCCCAGGTCTTATCTTTGCGATAGGTGTTGTAACGGGCCTTGGCGTGAAGCTTTGACTTGATGACGGGAACGATGCCGAACACATACCAACCGTCGGCCTTGTCGCCCTTCGTGTAGTCAATCTCGCGGACGTTGTTGCCGGCGCTGGCAGCACCCCATCCCTGGCTGTGGATATACTCCGTGCGGAAGGTGAATTCATCCTTGTCGTATTCGGCAGAAAGGGCGTAGCGGTTCTTGCCGATGCTGATCTTCTCGCCTGTAATGGGATCGAGCATGCCGCCGCGGCTACCTGTCCATCCGAAGGCACCGATGCGTACGCCCTTGATGGGCATCACCCAGAGGCCGCCGATGATATCCTTGCGGTTGTCCTGATCCTTGGAGTTGATACCTTCACCGTTGTAGACGCCTACCTGATAGTGGAGGAGGGGCCTTCCGCTGCTGTTGGGAAGCACGTCACCCGATACCTGGATACCGATATCACGTCCGCCGGATGCTTTCTCACCGGTGCGGTCGCCGAATGCGGAAAGGTTGTTGATAACCATCGCATACGAGTACCATCCCTGCGTGATAGGATTGGTGGGGTTTTCGTAAGTGAAGGCGCGCTTGAACTGACCTACACGTACCTTGAACTCTTTGTGTCTGACCCATTCAGCATAGAGGTCAACGAGCTGGACGGTAGGCTGTCCGGGGCCTGTTGCGTTAGTGCCCTGAACTTGTACACGCCAATCGAAGTCGGCAATCTTACCATCGAGAATCATACGGAGCAGACGCAGGTTGAACGAGTTGGTGTGGGCTCCCTCCTTGTCTTCTCCCTGATATTGGAGCATGCCGTAGCCGCTGAACTTGATGTTGTTGACCCATTGTGGAAGTTCAATCGTCTTCTTTTCTTTGTCCTGGGCATTGGCATTCAATGTGAGGCTCATCGCGAAGATGGCCAGAATGAGTAATCTTTTCATAATTCTGTTAGTTTTGGTTTGTAGTACATTTTAGATAAGGTTGTTATTTCTTGATGAGCAGCACCACGTTCTCGACGTGTGGCGTGTGGGGGAACATGTCCACAGGCTGGATGGCTGCCACTCGGTATTTCACGTCCATCAGCTGAAGGTCTCGCGCCTGGGTGGCCGGATTGCAGCTCACATAGACAATCCGCCGGGGCTCTGCCTTGAGAATCACGTCCACCACGTCAGGGTGCATGCCCGCACGGGGCGGGTCGGTGATAATCACGTCGGGACGGCCGTGCTCCCCGATGAACTCATCGTTCAGGATGTCCTTCATGTCGCCGGCATAGAAGAGCGTGTTGCCGATATGGTTGATTTCTGAGTTCACCTTGGCGTCCTCGATGGCCTCGGGTACATATTCTATTCCGATCACCTGGCGGGCCTTCTTAGCCACGAAATTGGCGATGGTGCCGGTGCCGGTATAGAGGTCGTAGACTAAGGGCTTTTCGGTGTTCTCGGAGTCCTCGGAGTATTCAGAATAATCAGAGTATTCTGAAATATCCTCAAAAGCGAAGCGGCGTGCCACCTTGTAGAGCTCATAGGCCTGGTCGGTATTTGTCTGGTAGAAACTCTTTGGACCCACCTTGAACTTCAGCCCTTCCATCTCGAGGAAGATATGGTCGTTGCCCTTGAAGACATGGATGGGCAGGTCGCCGAAAGTGTCGTTGCACTTCTGATTGTCAACCCATAGCAAGGCGCTGATTTGCGGGAACTTATCGCCAAGGAACTGAAGGAATCCTTTAGCATCTTCCGGAAGTGTCGGATTATTCTGATTATTCAGATTACTCTGATTCTCCGGAAACTTGAACTGCACGATGACCATCCATTCGCCCGTGTTGGAGCAGCGGATAATGACATCGCGGAGCAGGCCTGTCTGCTGTCGTAGGTCGAAGAACGAGAGGCCGTGCTCGAGCGCGTAGTCGCGTGCCGAGTTTCGTATTTGGTTGTGCAGGTCGTCCATCAGCCAGCATTTCTCGATGGGGAGGATCTTGTCGAAGGCACCCGTGATATGAAATCCCATGGCGGGAATGTCCTTCAGGCTTTCGCCTTCTTCCTTCGGCAGGCTTTGAATCTCCTCGCGGGTGAGGTATCGCCTGTTAGCGCATCCGAAATCCAGCTTGTTGCGGTACTCCTGTGTCTTTTT
>JBGUMQ010000046.1:0-90286 GCA_045116915.1 Sphaerochaetaceae bacterium
GGCGGGGTATCCCAGATGATTGTGCGGGATGATGGAAAAAGAATGATAAAGCGAATCAGTGACATGTCATTTGTACGATAAATTCCAGCTTGTCGACATGTTCCCATGAACGGTCAGCTATCTAAAACGGTTGACATGTTCCTGACGAACAGGCAAAACGTTGACATGTTCCTGGCCCCAAAATTGCGAACAGGCAGGGGTCAGTGGACATGTTTCCCTGTACCAACGAGGGGTATGAATTAGTAGTTTCATTTCCTCGTGCCACGTCGAGACCGTCTGTCTACTAACCGGAATCCCCGGAGAAACCCTCTGAATAATATATTCCTTGACAATCACGTATTCATATGCAAGTAATTGGAGGGAATATCGAAGAGGAAACCATTGACAGAAAAACATAAGACAAGACGCCCGACCAAGTACCTGATGCTGATGATATTCTTCCTGCTTGTGGTGAATGTCACGCTGGGATATCTTCTGGTGCTGCAGGCGAAGGGCTCCATCACGACGCTGATACATACAAGGATGCTGGACATCTCCAATACCGCCGCAGCAATGATCGACGGTGATGCGTTGCGCACCGTGACGCCGGCGGATGAAGGTACGGAGGACTATGAGACCATCATGAGGACTCTGACCTATTTCCAGGACAACATCGACCTGAAGTACATCTACTGCATCCGCGTGATGGGCGACGGCACCTTCACGTTCGGACTCGACCC
Organism: Sphaerochaetaceae bacterium; assembly: GCA_045116915.1. Classification (GTDB taxonomy): domain Bacteria; phylum Spirochaetota; class Spirochaetia; order Sphaerochaetales; family Sphaerochaetaceae; genus UBA9732. The sequence goes on from JBGUMQ010000046.1 coordinate 720, forward strand.
CACGGTCGCTGATCCCGGTGAGTTCGGCTCTCCCATCGTGTACACCGACGCCCTGTACAGGGCCAGTCTGGGCGAGGCCGCCGCGGACGATGAGTTCTACGAGGATGCCTGGGGCACGTTCTACAGCGCCTACAGCCCGGTCTTCTGTTCCGACGGGACTGTGGCCGGGGTCATCGCCGTCGACTTCGATGCGGCATGGTTCAACGAACAGCTCGCGATCCTCTCAAGGACGACCATCATAGTCGCCGTGCTGTCCCTGCTCGTGGGCGGCACCATCGTGACCACCATCGTCGCCAGGAGCCAGAAGAGGATCAAGACCCTCCATGGACAGCTCAACGAACTGGAGAACGTCCTCATGAAGGAAATGGGAAGCACTCCGGTCGATGAGGAAACAGCCAAGACCGATGACGACGACACCGGTTCCATAGACGCGCTGGGAGAACAGATCAGGTTCATGCAGGACGAGCTCAAGACCCAGATCGCACAGGTCCACGGACATGCCTATCAGGACGGCCTGACCGGAGTGAAGAGCATCCGCGCATACCTGGAGATGGAGAAGGAGCTGGACGAGCAGCTGGCCGCAGGCACGCTCACGGAGCTTGCCATCGTGGTCTGCGATGTGAACGGACTGAAGAAGGTCAACGACACCCTCGGCCACAAGGCCGGTGACGAGCTCATCCTCAAGGCCTGCCGCATGGTGTGCGACATCTTCGCGCACAGCCCTGTCTTCAGGGTGGGCGGCGACGAGTTCTCGGTGTTCCTCACAGGAAGGGACTACGAACACCGCAGATGGCTCATGGAGCAGCTGCATGACATATCTTCCGGCCATATCTCCACTCATGAGGCCATCGTTTCCGGCGGAATGGCGGAGTTCATACCCGGCAGTGACACGAAGATCAGCGATGTCTTCAAGCGGGCGGATGAGGCGATGTATGCGGAGAAGGCGCTGCTGAAGAACCTCGGCGCCGTGACCCGTGAGGACGAGATCGACCGCATCAGACAGGAAGCGGTCCTGCAGGATCTCTTCGAGACCAAGATCCGCAAGCACATCCTCATTTCCGACGATATCCAGATCAACCGGGAGCTCCTGGGCGACCTCCTGCAGGATGACTACGACATCCTCTATGCCTCCGACGGCAAGGAGACCCTTGAGATGCTGCGTCAGCACAAGGACGAGATCGCGCTGGTGATCCTGGACCTCTACATGCCCAACATGACCGGCAGGGAAGTGCTCTCCGAGATGCAGATCGACCCGAACCTGGTGTCCATTCCCGTGATCGTTCTCACCATCGACCAGAAGGCCGAGCTGGACTGCCTGCGCCTGGGTGCCATGGACTTCATCCCCAAGCCGTATCCGGACATCGAGATCGTCAAGGCCCGCATCGCAAAGTGCATCGAGCTTTCCGAGAACCGCGACCTGATCCGCCATACGCGTCGTGACAAGCTGACGGGACTCCTGAACGTCGACTACTTCATGAACTACGTGGAGCGTTTCGACCAGCAGAGACCGGACGAGGTCCTGGACGCCGTGGTGTGCGATATCGATGAGTTTCACGCTGTCAACGAGAAATACGGGCGCCAGTTCGGCGACCTGGTGCTCCGGAGCATCGGTATCAGCATGAAGAAGCTGGCGCGCAAGACCGGAGGAATCAGCTGCCGCAAGGGCGGAGACACCTTCCTGCTGTACTGTCCGCACCAGAAGGACTATGAACAGCTTCTGGGCAAGTTCATGGCCGATGTGTTTGTGGAGAAGGAAACCGCCGAAAAGGTGAAGCTGTGCTTCGGCGTGTGCACCGACGCCGGTAAGGAAGAGAACCTCGAGAAGCGCTTCGCCATGGCCGAAGAGGCCGCAAGCAGCGTGAAGAACGATCCGGACAAGTTCTGCGGATACTACACGGACATCGTCCTGTAAACACATTTTATTTCGTTGATGTTTCCTGCGCCTTTCGTGTATATAATATCATTGGGTCTGAGGGAGAAGCGGGAATTGAGGTGAAGTACAATGGTATTGAACTATTTTCTGGAAAACTGGGCGTTGATCCTGATTCTGATGGCGTTCACGGTTGTTCTCAAGACGACGGTTTTTCTCGACGCAAGGACAATCAAACGCATGTCTGTCCTCATAGTCCTGGTTTTTCTCCTTTCGATTGTCGTCTACATCGAGTTTGTTCTTACAGATAATGTCAATTTCAGAAACCTGAGACTTGTCCTGATTGCAATCAGGTACAGCGCCACCCCGTTCATCGTTGCACAGGTCATCCATGCGATGGTCAAGAAATTCCGCGTGTTCGTCTTCATTCCGGCGATTGTACATGCTCTGATCAACTTCATTTCAATCTTCAACGGTGTTGTGTTCAGCATTGACAGCGACAACGTGTTCCATCGGGGACCGCTGGGGTTTCTGCCCTTCATCGTGGCCGGATTGTATTCCGGTTTCCTGGTCTATGCCCTGATCAAAAGGAGCAACAAGACGTTCATCGAGGTTGTTCCCATCGCTTTTCTCTGCTTCGCACTTCTTACGGGTCTGCTGCTTCCGTTCATATTCGGCAAAGCCTATTCACATCTTTTCTGCACAATCATAGCCATTGCGTTGTTCGTATACTATGTGTTCCTGATACTGCAGATGACGACGATAGATCCGCTTACGGGACTGCTCAACCGTCAGGCATTCTACGCCGACATAAGGAACAGGCCGGAAGAGATTACGGCTTTGCTGTCGCTTGACATGAACGGTCTCAAGACCATCAACGACACCGACGGTCATTCCGCCGGAGATGAAGCCCTTACAACACTTGCAGAGTGCTTCAACCGTGCCATGAAACGCGGACAGTCGACTTACAGAATCGGAGGCGATGAATTCGTCACGGTCTGCCGGAAGTCCTCCAGAAGTGATGTCATGCATCTTGTGGAACGGATCAGAAACGCTGTCTCTGCGTCAAAATACAGCTGTTCCGTCGGTTACTGTTGTCGTTCGAATGAAGCGGAAACGATAGATGAAATCCTCAAGGAGTCAGACAAGATGATGTATGCCGACAAGGCACGGCATTATGCAGACATCGAACCGGACAGGCGCGGAAAATAACTTGTAATGAGCACCTGCTCCCCTGAATCATGAACAACTGGCAATTCCGGGGATAGTTATGTTATATTTTACTAAAAAAGGGGATAACAGCATCCGATTGTTTTCAGGCGGCCTTTGTCTGAGCGGAAAAATGCAGGAGGCCGTTCAATGGGATGGGGAGGTATATCTCAGGTGCATTCAATAAGGACCAAAGTCACATTTACGGTCGTAAGTGTAATCATAATCACTCTTTGTGTCGCTACTGCCATCGGTGTCATCTCCATCAGCAGATTGGGTAGTGATGATGCCGACCAGGTGATTCATCTGACTGCCACGACGGGAGCGATGAATCTGGAACAGTATTTCCAAAGCGTGGAGCACTCCGTAAGGACAATATCGACACTGGTGTCGGACAACTTCGAGGGAATGCCGTTCGACGATCTCGGCCTCCAGGTCGAACACGTCCGCAAGCTGTTCGAAAGAATTGCCTACAACACGAACGGTGTTCTGACCTACTATTTCAGAATCGATCCCCAGGTATCCGTGGATGTCACGGGTTTCTGGTATGTATTCCGGGACGGAGAGGGATTTGAAGAACACGAAGTAACGGACATCTCCCGGTACGATACCGACGATACGTCACAACTCGTCTGGTTCACTGTCCCGAAGGCAACAGGGGAAGGGGTGTGGCTTCCTCCGTATTACACGGAGAACCTCGGTGCCAGGGTTGTCTCATACAATGTCCCTGTTTACTGGATGGAAAGGTTCGTCGGTGTCATAGGCATAGAGATAGACTACGGGATGCTGAAGCAGGAAGTGGAGAACATCTCGATTTACAGAAGCGGCTATGCCTTCATCCTTGATGAAGACGGGAATGTCTTCTATCACCCCCAGTTGGATTCCGCACAGCTGAAGCTTGAGACAAGGGCACTGGATGAGCCCGAGGAGTTCATAGGCAGCAACCACGTCCGATACAACTACGGTGGGGTAGAGAAGGAAGCCGTCTGGATTTCCCTGAGCAACGGAATGAGGCTTTATGTCTGTGCACCCGTGTCCGAAATAAACAGCGGATGGAGAGGCATGGTCAAGAATGTCCTCTTTGCCCTGTTTGCCATCCTGACGATTTCGATTGTAGCCACGATGAGCCTCACGGGCCACCTGACGAGACCTATTGTCGATCTTACCCAAGCCGCAAAGCAGGTGGAAGAAGGCAATTACGATTTCAAGCTCGATTACGACAGGGACGATGAGATCGGTATCCTGACCCACACGTTCAAACAGCTTGCCGAAAGTACGAAAGAGAAGATCATCAACGCCAGGAAAATGGCGGCAATCGATCCCCTGACGGGAATAAAGAACAAATATGCCTTCGCGCAATGGGAAGAAGAATTCAACGGGAGGATCAATGCGGGAACCCAGGAACCTTTCTCCGTTGTGGTCTGCGACATCAACGATCTCAAGGTCGTCAACGACATGTACGGCCATATGGAGGGTGATGTCTGCATAAAGAATGCCTGCGCGAGGATCTGCGGTGTATTCAACCACAGTCCCGTGTTCCGTGTCGGCGGTGATGAGTTCGTTGTCATCCTCATCGGAGAAGATTATCTGCAGAGGAAAAGACTCATGGAAAGGATCAACGCCCTCCCGAGGCATCCCTCGGCTCTCAGACCCGGGGAAACTGTTTCTGCAGGTATGGCGGATTTCGACAGGGACAGGCATTCTACCCTCATGAGCGTTGCAGAGGAAGCCGACAAGGCGATGTACGCGAGGAAGCAGAAACTGAAGAAATCCGGATCATCGGACGGTACCGCATCCGGCATGATCCGGGATACGGAGTACATCCCCGTCATCCATGTGCGCAAGACCATCCTGATTGTCGATGATGTGGAGATGAACCGTGAGATCATGTGCAACTACCTCCGGGACGACTACGACATCCTTAAAGCCTCAGACGGGGTGGAGGCGCTGGAGATCCTGCGGCGCCACGATGAGGAGATCGACCTCGTCCTTCTGGACCTGCAGATGCCTAACAAGAACGGACGTGATGTGATCGCGGAGATGCAGCTGGACGAGGAGCTGATGTCCATCCCCGTGGTCGTCCTGACCGTGGACCAGCAGGCCGAGCTCGACTGCCTGAAGATCGGTGCCATGGACTTCATCCCGAAGCCGTTCCCGGACATCGAGATCGTGAAGGCCCGCATATCCAAATGCATCGAGCTGTCCGAGAACCGGGACCTCATAAGGTATACGGAACGCGACAAGCTGACGGGTCTGCTCAACAAGGACTACTTCATACGGTATGTCAACCGTCTCGACCATCTGTACAAGGACAGCGTCATGGATGCCGTCGTGTGCGATGTCAACCGTTTCCACTCGCTGAACAAACAGTACGGGCGGCAATTCGGCGACATGGTGCTCAGGTGCATAGGCGTCAGCCTCAGGAAGCTGGCGCGGGAAACCGGCGGAATAGGTTGCCGGAAAGACGGGGACACCTTCCTGCTGTACTGCCGGCATCAGGACGACTACCGTGGACTGCTGAAGGAATTCGCGGCCGGCATCTTCCCCGACAGGGAGACCGCGGACAAGGTGGAACTCCTGTTCGGAGTATACCCCGATGCCCGGCGGGAGCCCAACATAGATGAGAGGTTCGTCCGTGCCGAGACCGCTGCGGAGAAGGTAAAGGACGATCCTCGGGGAGAAGTCGGATTCTACGATCCGGAATAGGCCGCCTGTCGGGGAGGGGAGTGACAATGACCGCAACCATGATACTGGATTTCATCATCGCCGTCGGAACCTTTGTGGTCGCCGTCGCGATCCCGCGCAGCATGCCGTTCAGGGAGGCCTTGAGGTATTTCACCGTACAGTCGAACATCTTCTGCGCGGCGGTCAGCCTCGTCTGTGCCGTGTGGGGCATCTTCGGCCCCGAACCGGGGTGGCTGACGATAGTGAAGTATTCCGCAACGTGCGCGGTTACTGTCACTTTCGTCACTGTCTTCTGCTATCTGGGCCCCCGTTTCAGGAACTGGGGCTTCCTGCTTTCCGGCGCGAACCTCTGGATGCATCTGATCTGCCCGCTTGCCGCCATAGCATCGCTTCTCCTCAGGGCTCCCGTCCTCTTCCGGTTCGCATTCACGCTCACGGGACTGGCTCCAGTGGTGCTCTACGGAATCCTCTACATGAAGAAAGTCGTCCTTGATCCTCCGGAAAGGAGATGGGATGACCTCTACGGCTTCAACAAGGGTGTGAGCTGGTTCTGGAGCCTGACGGCAATGCTGGCCCTGAGCTTCGGGATCGGGATCTGCCTGAGGTTCCTCCTGTCGCTCTCGAGCAAGATTATTTACTAAAGAGGCTTGAACCTTCCTCCTTGCGCGATATATAACGGTTGGGAGAGAGATTCGCAATGGATTCGGAAAAGGACAGCAAGGGGATATCCCTCAGGACAACATACATGCTCATAGTCCTTATCGCCGCGGTCATATCCGGGCTTCTCTTCTATTCGACGTTCCGCCTGTCCGTCGGTTTCCGACATCTGGCCGATTCCACTGAGGAGCAGATCGAGAAGAGGAAGGCCGTACGCGAGCTGATGGATGCATCGGACTACATGACCGACAAGGTCCAGTGTTTCGTCGTACGCCACGAGCTCAGGTACATGGACGAGTACTTCACGGAGGTCCTGAGGACCCAGCGCAGGGAGGAGGCACTGGAGATAGTGTCCGCCGGTGACGGGGAGAACGGTATCATGCAGTCCCTCCGGGCTGCCATGGAGCAGTCAATGATCCTGATGGAAACCGAGTACTACGCCATGCGCCTCGTGATCGAGGCCTACGGTTATCGGAACTACCCCGAGGTCCTCGCGTCCGTACAGCTTTCGGATGAGGACCTCGCCCTTCCGGCGGAAGAGAAGATCGCCCGTGCGGAAGCGCTTGTGTTCACCGACGAGTACTACGACCGCAAGGACATCATCAGGCAGGACATGAGGGAATGCCTGGATGAGCTGGAGAGGATGGCGTACGAGACCGATGAGGCCGAGCTCTCCGAATTCCGCATGGAGGTCGCCCTTGTCCGTCTGGCCATAGCCATCCAGATCGCCGGAGTGGTCTTCCTGGTCTGGTTCACATCCCGCATGGGCATACATCCGGTCCTGAATGCCGTCGAACGCATAAAGGCGGACAACCCGATCCCCGACGCGGGTGCGAAGGAGTTCCGCTATCTGGCCAGGGCGTACAACAGGATGTACGAGGTCTACAAGAGCAGCCTTGCCCGGTTGAACTTCAAGGCCTCCCATGACGAGCTCACAGGAGCGTACAACCGTTCCGGATACGAACTGCTGCTGTCGGGTATCGATCTGAAGAGCACCTTCATGCTGCTGTTCGACGTGGACAACTTCAAGACCATAAACGACACATACGGCCATGAGGTGGGGGACAAGGTCCTTGTGAAGCTGGTCGGGGTCCTGAAGAACAACTTCAGGAACGACGATTGCATCTGCCGCATCGGAGGCGACGAATTCGTGGTCCTCATGACCCACATCGGTGAAGACCAGCGCGATCTGGTCGCATCCAAGATATCGAAGATCAACCGCGAGCTTGAGGAATCCGATGACGGACTGCCTCCGGCAACAATCAGCGTTGGCATAGCGCACGGAAGCGGGTCATCCGATGTCGGACACCTGTTCGCACGGTCCGATGCCGCGATGTACAGGTCCAAGAGGATCGGGAAGCATACATTCACTTTCTCCGATGACATCGACCTGAGATAATTGTCCATCATGGCTTTTTTCATGATAATACCCGTTGAAGGGAGTTGATTCATATGAAGTCCGGCAAAAGGAAGCTCGCGTGGCTCGGGTTCGGTATCACGCTTGCGGTTATAGTCGTTGTTTTCGTAATAAGTCTGGTCAAGACCGGGACATACAACAACATGGTCCACTATGTCGTATACCAGGGGAAGGAACTCTTCTCAGGGGAGAACGCAGGTGATCAGGATGTCTCCGTGACGGCCGGTGTGAGGAACAGCACATGGACCAAGGTGTTCGACTTCAACAACGAGGGACTCTCCGAGCACAACTACCAGGCGTTCACATACGATTTCTACTTCTCCAACAACACGAACGACGAGGTCGACGATTTCAAGTTCCGCCTTACGTTCGGCAAGGACGTGTTCCTTTCCTCCGCATGGAACGGAGCGCTGGAGGTCCATCAGAAGACAGATTCCGGGGAGTTGGTTTCCCTGATCCCCGACCTGCGCGAGTTCGTTCCCGGAAACCACGACCTCAACGTCGTCACGTTCGACGGGGAGAACCTTGTCCACATGAGGGAAGGCGATTACCTGGTCTACTATCCCAGCACCAGCATGAACGCGATGGAGATGCCGATAAAGCCGATGGAGGGGACGGCCCCCGGTTTCATCATGTATCTCGCGATAGGGGAGGACCTGGAGGATTGCGTCCTGGAGCTGGAGTACACGTTCCACAGGCTCCTTTCCAGCGAGCCCCTGTTCTGGGCCGCCGTGTTGGGAATGGGCCTATGGATAATAGTCCTGATCCTGTTCGCGATCATCTCCTTCCAGATAAGGAAGTACACCGAATGGCATGAACGGGACAACGAGATCATCAACGAGTCCATAGAGACGTTCACCGGATTCATCGATGCGAAGGATCCGTACACGAACGGTCACTCCAAGCGTGTCGCCAAATACACGAAGATGATCGCGAAGGAAATGGGATACGAGGGCGAGGAACTTGACCGGATCTACTATGTGGCACTGCTGCACGACTGCGGCAAGATCGGAATCCCCGACAGCATACTCGGCAAACCCGGCAGGCTGACCGACGAGGAGTTCGAGGTCATCAAGTCCCATGCGGCCAAGGGCGGCGAGATACTGCGCAGCTTCAGGAGCCTGGACAATGTCGGAGAAGGCGCCATGTACCATCATGAGCGTTACGACGGCAAGGGCTACCCTGAGGGCAAGGCCGGCAACGAGATCCCGCTGATCGCCCGCATGATATGTGTCGCCGACTCGTTCGATGCCATGAACACGGACCGTGTGTACAGGAAGAGGCTCCCGCGCGAGCGCATAATAAGCGAGATAGAGGAGAACAAGGGGAAGCAGTTCGATCCCGCCATCGCCGACATCATGCTCAGGCTGATAGCAAGCGGTGCGGTCCATACGGCCCCCTGAGAGGAATTGCGGCATGACGATACAGAGATATCCCGGTGACGATGTGTCGGTACGCAGATGCGTATGGACGATGATAAGCGCCATGACGGTGTTCGTCTGCGTCTGCATAGGCGTGACGATGAACCTCACGACGATCTACGATGTCAATTTCGACCACATGGGGATCAGGACATTCTGCATGTTCACGGTCAACTCCAACATCCTTTGCGGGCTTGGAATGATCATCGCGGTGCCCTATACCATCGATGGTCTTAGGAAAAAGGACTTCAACCTGCCGAACTGGGTTGTCGACATGCTGTTCTGCGGCGTCACGTCCGTTGGGCTGACCTTCCTTGTGTCGCTCTGCATCCTGGCACCCGTGAAGGGCTTTGTCCTGATCTTCACGGGATCGCGGTTCTTCCTGCACGGCCTGTGTCCCATCCTTGCCATAGTGGCCTTCTGCTTCCTCATGACGGGTCATGTGATATCGCTGAAGGAAGCGGCGCTGTCCATGTCGCCTGTGATCGTGTACGCCATGGTCTACTACTTCATGGTCGAGATACTGGGCCCCGACAACGGCGGATGGGATGACTTCTACGGGTTCTTCACAAGGATACCCGCATGGGTCTCGCTCCTGTCGTTCATCCCCATAACGTTCGCCATCGCATCCGTCCTGCGCCTTCTCCACAACAGCAGTTGCAGGAGGGCCGGAAGGAAAGAGGCCGCCCTCCATGCCCGCGAGTTCGCCGGCAAGGATGCCCGTGAGCTGATCGTCGCCATCGCAGGCGGGCACAAGGCCGTGAAGAACCCGTACATAACGGTTCCCGTGCGGCTTATCGAGGCTGTGATCAGGGAGACGGGTTCGGACATGACCCTGAGCGAGGCCTGCAGGCTTTTTACGGACACTATTATTTACTAAAATACGTTTATTAAAAAACATGTGACATACCCCCCCCGTGCGTGGTATAATATGCCCTGTTGTGCAAAAAACATGGGATAAGGAAGGGCAATCGACCATGAGCGGAAAGCAGAACAGGACGAAGGGACTGTCGCCGTCATTCTCACCACTCGGGATGTGGGCGTTCTCCATCGGAACCAGCATAGGCTGGGGGTCGTTCATAGTTACCTGCAACACATATCTCGGGAAATCGGGGATCCTGGGCACGGTCTTCGGACTGTCGGTAGGGTTGCTGGTATTCCTTGTCATCGCATGGAACTTCCAGTACATGATCCGCAACAGGCAGGATGCCGGCGGGGTGTACGCGTTCGAGAAGCAGGTTTGCGGAAGGGACCTCGGGTTCCTCGCGTTCTGGTTCGTCCTGCTGACTTATCTTGCCATCCTCTGGGCCAACATGACATCCGTTCCTCTTTTCGCCAGGTTCTTCCTCGGCGATACCTTCCGGTTCGGATTCCACTACAGGATATTCGGCTATGAGGTCTGGATGGGCGAGGCCATTCTTTCCATCTGCGCGCTGGTCCTCGCCGGTATCATGTGCGCCAAGAGCTCGCGCTGCATCAACATCGTCATGATCGTCGCCGCGGTCCTCTTCACGGCGGGATTCGCCGTCTGCGCGGTAATCGCCATTGTCGGACATGACGGATCGATGAGCTATTCGCCGCTCTATACGGAAGGCTCGTCGGCCTTCGCCCAGATCGTGAGGATCGCCGCGATCTCCCCGTGGGCGTTCATCGGATTCGAGAACATCTCCCATTTCTCCGAGGAATACAGGTTCGGCGTGAAGAAGATCAGGGGGATCCTGATCTGGTCGGTCATCATAACCACGATCCTCTATCTGTTCGTATCCGTCCTCTCCGTCTCCGCATATCCGCCGGAGTACGGCAGCTGGCTCGAATACATACGCGACATGGGCAATCTGGACGGAATCAAGGCCGTTCCTGCGTTCTACGCCGCCTACCACTATCTGGGCCAGACCGGCGTCACGATACTGATGCTGTCGCTGTTTGCCGTGATCGTCACGAGCCTCATAGGCAACATGTCGGCCCTGAGCCGTCTGCTGTATGCCGCGGGACGTGACAGGGAGGCTCCCGCAAGACTGGCATCCCTGAGCAGGAAGGGTATCCCCTCTAATGCGGTCTATGCCGTCGTCGCGGTATCGGTCGTGATCCCGTTCCTCGGAAGAACGGCCATCGGGTGGATCGTGGATGTCACCACGCTGGGCGCCACACTGATCTACGGACTGGTCTCGCTGGCGGTCTTCAGGTTCGCCTTGAAGAACAACGGCAGGGTGGAGACCGTCACAGGAATAGCGGGTATGGCGCTGATGATGGTGTTCCTTGTCCTCCTGCTGATTCCGGGACTGTTGCCGTTCGATGCGATGGCCACAGAGTCCTATGTCCTGTTCATAGTCTGGTCCGTCATAGGGCTTGCGTATTTCAGGTACCTGATAAAGAAGGACCATGAACGCGGATCCGGCCAGCACATCGTCGTGTGGGTTATCCTGCTGGTCCTGATCCTGTTCGCCTCCATGATGTGGGTCTCGCGTGCCACCGAAAGTGCCGCAAACCAGGCAGTGGAGAGGATTTTCGAGTACCATCAGTCCCATCCGGGCAACAGCGAGGGGGATACCGAGGCCGAAAGGGAGGCCTTCCTCCAGGAGCAGGCAAAGACAATCAGCACCACGAACATGCTGTATACCGTCGCGTCGCTGGGTCTGTTCGTGCTTTCCACAGCAATCATGCTCCACAACTTCCACGAAGCCCAGCGTCTTGACCGAAAGCTCTCCGCGGCGGAGAAGATCGCAAGGGTCGATCCGCTGACTGGCTCCGGAAACAGGTTCGGCTTCTCCAGGACCACGGACGATATGGACGACCGCATCCTGGAAGGGGAACTCACCGAGTTCGCCCTGGTGGTCTGCGACATCAACGACCTGAAGAAGGCCAACGACACGCTCGGGCATATCGCCGGTGATTCATGCATCCGCATGGCGAACGACATGCTGAAGGATGCCTTCAGAAGCAGTTCCGTCTTCCGGATCGGAGGCGATGAATTCGTCGTGGTCCTCATGGGAGAGGACTATGCCGACCGTCATGCGCTCCTGCGGAAACTCCAGGAGAACATAGAAAGCTGCAACGGGGACCCGGGAAAGACCCTGGCGGTCGGGATGTCCGAATTCGTGGAAGGAGAGGACCATTGTGTCCTGGATGTCTTCTCACGCGCTGACTATCTGATGTATACCCATAAAGTGGAATACAAAACATCGATAGGACAGTAAGCGGGGAAAACACAGGATGACAAGCAGACTTCTTGATTTCGTCGGATTGCCGAACACACGTGATCTCGGAGGCATGGTCACCTCGGACGGCCACACGGTGGCTGCCGGGAGACTCATCAGGAGCGGACAGATCGTCGGTCTGCCGGAATCGGACGTAGAGGCGCTCTCGCATCTCATAGACACGGTCGTGGACTTCAGGACGGAAGAGGAGAAGGCCGAGGATCCCGACTGCGACATCCCCGGTGCCGCATACCATTTCATTCCCATACTTGAATCGATCTCCGCAGGGGTTTCCCACGAGGCCGAATCCGAGGAGCAGGTGTTCGCACGGCTTGTGTTCGATCCGCAGGCTTCCGAAAACCATATGTGCGACATGTACAGGAAGTTCGCCGAAAGCGACTATTCCGTGTCGCAGTACGCAAGGTTCGTCCGCATCCTCCTTGAGCCCCACGACAGGGCTGTCCTCTGGCACTGCAGCGTGGGGAAGGACCGCGCCGGAACCGCGGCCGTGATCGTGCTGAGGATCCTGGGCGTCCACGATGAGGACATAATCAGGGATTATCTGGATACCAACACATATCTGAAGGACGAGCTGGACAGGGTCCGGGCATATGCCAGGATGAAGACCGGTTCCGACGATCCGCGGATCGCGGAATCCGTGAGGAAACTCTACACGACCGACAGCCTGTACCTGAAGTCCTTCCTGGATGCCGTCGACAGTCGGTTCGGATCCTTCGACGGATTCGTGCACGACGGTCTGGGTCTTACGGATTCCGACATACAGCTTCTGAAACAGAAGTATCTTGTCTGAGGCATTGGCATGAGAATCGCTTTGGGAAGTGTCCGTGAGGTCCGTGAAGAAGGCGGAAGATACCGCTTCGACACCGGACCGGTCATGCTGGATGTTGTTCCCGTCACCGACAGGATCATCCTTTTCGAATATTTGGTGAAAGACTATACGGTGCCCCGATATCTTGAGAAGGCATCGGATAATCTGTTTTCTATTGCAAATCAGGATATCATTTCCGGTGTGCACAAGACAGTGACGGGGTGGGAGGTCAACGCCGGTTCCACCGCCGTCCATGTGACCGCGGACGGTGCCGTGGTGTCCGTCCTCTACAAGGGCAGGCCCGTGCACGGAGGCCGTGCCGGAGGAAAGGACACGGTCATACCCCAGAGCCAGTTCAGGCTTTCGGGGAAGAAGGGCGCGGAGGTCGGAAGCTTCGTGTTCGCACTTGACGGTGACGACGGCTTCTACGGTCTGGGGGACAAAACGGGAAGCCCCGACCACAGGGGCAAGCGTGTGCGGATGTACAACAAGGATGCGTTGGGATACGACGCATCGTCGTCCGACCCGCTGTACAAGTCCATCCCGTTCATCCTGAAGGCCAACCGCCGAACCGGAGCCTGCTGCGGCCTGTTCTTCCCCGAGACATGCATAGATGCCTTCGACCTTGGCAAGGAGAGTCCGTTCTACTGGTCCGTGGACGTCCAGGGCGGTCCCTTCCGCTACTTCCTGATACTCGGCGACGACTACACCGGCATCATGAGGGGCTACTGTTCCCTTACCGGATTCCCGGCCCTTCCGCCGCTGTACTCGTTCGGCTATCTGGGGTCATCAATGAACTACGTCGAGGCCCGCGATGCACGCCAGAGGATCGAGCGCTTCTTCGACGATGTCGAGCGTCACGGCCTTCCATGCGAGGGCATGTACGTGTCTTCCGGCTACCTGAAATCCGACGAGGGATACAGACACGCCTTCATGTGGAACAGGCGCAAGTTCCCCGATCCCGGATCGTTCCTGAAGGGGCTTCTGAAACGGGGCTACCACCTCCTGTTCAACATCAAACCCGGAATCCTCAATACCCACCCGTGGTATGCGGAACTTGAGCAGAAGGGGTATTTCGTCAGGGACAATGCGGGAGATCCCGTCGTGGAGTACTTCTGGGGAGGTGATGCCTCGTTCATCGATTTCACCAACCCCGATGCAGTCGCATGGTGGAAGCAGAAGCTGTGCGAAGCCTATCTGGACTACGGCGTGGAGGGCATCTGGAACGACAACAACGAGTTCGAGATGGATGACCCGGAGATGCATGCCTACGGATTGAGGACCGTATATCCCGTTCTGATGGCAAGGGCCTCATATGAGGCCTGTCTGGAGAAGAACCCAGGCAAACGCCCGTGGATATACAGCAGGGCGGGTTATGCGGGAATGCAGAAGTACGCCAGGACCTGGACGGGCGACAATTCCAGTGACTTCAGGACTCTGAAATACAATCAGTTCCAGTGCGCTTCCCTGGGTCTTGCAGGCGTTCCCTTCACGGGAAACGACCTGGGCGGTTTCTACGGACCGGAGCCCAGCCCGGAGCTCCTTGTCCGTTGCTGCCAGAGCGCCATCTTCCAGAGCCGCTTCGTGATCCATTCATGGCGTGAGGACGACGAGCCCACCGAGCCCTGGAAGTTCACATCCGTGTTCGGAATCATCAGGGACGCGCTCAACGACCACTACCGCCATATGCCCTACATCTACAACGAGGCCCGGCATTCCGCGGAGACGGGAGCCCCTCTGGAAAGGCTGCTGTGCCTGGAGTTCCCGGCCGATTCCTCACTGCGCCCCGACATGGAGCAGTTCATGTTCGGAAGGGGTGTGATGAAGGCCCCGGTCCTGAATGAAGGACAGAACAGCGTGCACGTTGTCTTCCCGGCGGGTAACGTCTGGTACAGCCCGGCCCTGGGGAAGTCCTTCAGGGGAGGCTCGGAGGCCGTTCTGGACGCACCGCTGGACCGCACATGGTACTTCTACAAGGCCGGAAGCATCATACCGCGCAGCTGTGAGGTCTCGCGGCTTGCAAGCGGTTTCTTCCGCAACCTGGAATTCATCGTGCTTCCTGCCGACGGTACATTCACGTACGACTACCACGAGGATGACGGTGTGTCCGTCCCGACTCCGGAGAACCACAACATCTGGACCTTCACCGTCACATACAGCAGCAGGAAGGGGAGCGGTACGTTGGGCGTCGCGTGCACCCACCGCGGAAGCAGGACACCGTCCGGGGACAGGATCGTGAGGATAGTGTTGCCGGAGGGTTTCGAGGGCGGCAGGACACTGACGACCGACGGGCTCGACGGCCTGACGATAGCTTTCAGCGGCAATTACGATTGACGGCCCGCCTGCGCGTGGAATATAGTCGTTGTGGGGCGGCAGTGCCGTCCGTCCGAAGAGGGGGATACATATGAAGATTACAGAACTGTGCGAGATTCTCATGCTTGTGAGTTTCGGCTTCTCATGGCCGTTCAACGCGATCAAGTCATACAGGGCCAGGACCGCCAAGGGCAAGAGCCTCCCGTTCCTCATCCTGATCCTTTTCGGCTATGTCTGCGGAATCGTCTCCAAGCTAACCGCACCGTCGTTCAAGTGGTACGTGATGTTCTTCTACATCCTGAACTTCTGCATGGTGTTCGTCGATTTCCTCCTGTACTTCAGGAACCGCAACCTGGACAGGAAAGCCGGGAACTGAAGCCGGGCCTTCTATTTTCTGGAGAGCTTTGAGCGCCAATAATTGACCCATCTGAAGAGGAAGGGTGTTTTTATCTCGCTTTTGACCGCTTTCGCGGCATCGTTTTCAGTCGCACCAAGATTCAGGCGCTTCATCTCGTCCCACTTCCTGACAAGCCACATGTAAAGGTCGGCCTCGGTCTGTCCGGGGAATTCGGCAAGCAGGCGCTCGTGCTCGATGGCGTTGGCGATCGGCATGTAGACGTTGTCGAACCAGTCGGAGGCGGCCTCGCTGAAGGGGATCTCGTCCTGGCGGTCCATGTTCATGTAGTACTTGTGCACCAGGATGTGGTTGACCATCTCGGGGTACGATCCCGGAGTCGAGAACACTATTCGCTCCATGGGAAGGTATGTCGGGTTGAACTGCTCCAGAAAGCGCTGCCTCTCGTAGGCCACCACGCGCTTCCTGATCTCGTTCAGGGTCATGCCTTCCTCCAGCGGGATCTGCGACGTGAGCTCGACGACCTCGGCGTCTATGAACTCGACGCCCTTGGTCCTGGCGACCGACACCCTGTGGTTCCCGTCGCGGACGAAATAGCAGTCGCCCAGCTTGTAGACGGAGATCGGCGGAAGGATGACATCGTCCAGACTGGCCGCGTCGATGCTTTCCCACCTTCTCTCCAGGCTGATGTTCTTGGGATAGAACGCCGACGAGAAGTCGTGGTACCTGTTCTCCGAACCGATGATCTGCCTCACGGGTATGGTCATCATGCCCCTGTATGATTCCGATGCCGGTTTTATCAGTTTCGTGACCTCGTAGAATGAGAGGAGGTCAGGATTGCTCCACTTGAATGTGGAGAATATGCCCTGGAACACCGCGTGTCTGTGGGCTTTATTGAAATCACCTGCCAGTGTGAGATGGTCAGCCATTTGTCTTTTCTCCGAGTGTGTCATCATCCAGCAGGTAGCTGCCGAATATGTTGATGACCTGTGTGCCGCCATACCGGCTGACCCTGTTCGCATTGTGGTCATCCAGATGGACATGCCCGTGGAGAAGGTATTTTGGCGCATATCTGTCCATAAAGTCAAGGAAGCATTTGAAACCCCTGTGGCAGAGGTCCTCTCCATCCCCGATACCGAACGGAGGGGCATGTGTAATCAGTATGTCCAAATACCTGCCGTATCTGATTTTATTGAATCTAAGCGTCATCGCAAGCTTGCGGATCCTGCGCCTCATCTGTGCCTCGGTGTACTGGCTTTCCCCGTTGTTGTAGCGCATGGAACCGCCCAGTCCGGCTATTATCAGCCCCGTGTTCCTGTCCCTGACGCACTTGCCGTCGATCATGAATCCGTAGAACTTGTGGTCGTAGTCCCGGTTGAACCTGGAGGCGAACTTCTCGTCCTTGTCCATGTCCGCGCGGAAGGTCGTCAGGTTGTGGTTTCCGTACACGTAGTACACGTCCTTCCTAAGCATGGTGGAGAGGTAGTCGTGGCTTTCCACGGGCATGTCGCCGCAGGACAGGATCAGCCCGGTGCCCTTGTAGATCTCGGCGACACCGGAGGAGAACGCGAGGCTTTCGGTTGTGTCTGAAACGCACAGTATCTTCATGCTCTATCAAATCTATATCCGGTTCGGGCTTTTTTCAATCTTTGATATTGGAGCTTTCCGCTTTTTCATATATATTACAATCGGAAGACAATCGGACCTGTCCGGTTTTCCATACAAGGAGAAAAAAATGGCAATCGATCTTAAGGCTTATGGCATCACAGGCACAAAGGAAATCGTCTACAACCCGTCTTACGAGCTGCTCTTCAAGGAAGAGATGAATCCGGCCCTCACGGGATACGACAAGGGCCAGCTCACAGAGCTCGGAGCCGTCAACGTCATGACAGGTATCTACACCGGCCGTTCACCCAAGGACAAGTACATCGTCATGGACAAGAACTCCAAGGACACAGTCTGGTGGACAACCGAGGGTTACAAGAACGACAACCACCCGATGTCGGAGGAGACATGGGAAAAGGTCAAGAAGCTCGCTGTCGAGGAACTCTCCGGCAAGAGACTCTTTGTTGTCGATGCTTTCTGCGGTGCCAACAAGGACACGAGAATGGCCATCCGTTTCATCATGGAAGTCGCATGGCAGGCCCATTTCGTCAGGAACATGTTCATCAAGCCCTCTGCAGAGGAAGAGAAGAACTTCAAGCCCGATTTCATCGTCTACACAGCCTCCAAGGCCAAGGTCGAGAACTACAAGGAACTGGGAATCAACTCCGAGACATGTGTCGCATTCAACATCTCCAGCCGTGAGCAGGTCATCCTGAACACATGGTACGGCGGAGAGATGAAGAAGGGTATGTTCTCGATGATGAACTACTACCTCCCGCTCCAGGGAATTGCAGCAATGCACTGCTCGGCCAACACCGACATGAACGGCCAGAACACAGCCATCTTCTTCGGCCTCTCCGGAACAGGAAAGACCACTCTTTCGACCGATCCCAAGAGACTTCTCATCGGTGACGACGAGCACGGCTGGGACGACAACGGCGTCTTCAACTTTGAGGGCGGCTGCTACGCCAAGGTCATCAACCTGGACAAGGAGTCCGAACCGGACATCTACAATGCAATCAGAAGGGATGCCCTCCTGGAGAACGTCACCGTCGACGCCAACGGCAAGATCGATTTCGCCGACAAGTCCGTCACCGAGAACACACGTGTCTCCTATCCGATCGACCACATCGAGAAGATCGTGCGCCCCGTTTCCGCCGCACCCGATGCGAAGAACGTCATCTTCCTTTCGGCCGATGCATTCGGCGTCCTGCCTCCTGTCTCGATCCTGACACCGGAGCAGACGAAGTACTACTTCCTTTCCGGATTCACGGCAAAGCTTGCCGGAACAGAGCGCGGAATCACCGAGCCCACACCGACATTCTCCGCATGTTTCGGCCAGGCCTTCCTTGAGCTGCACCCGACAAAGTACGCCGAGGAGCTGGTGAAGAAGATGGAGAAGAGCGGAGCCAAGGCCTACCTCGTCAACACCGGATGGAACGGAACAGGCAAGAGGATCTCCATCAAGGATACCCGCGGAATCATCGACGCCATCCTGGACGGTTCGATCCTCACGGCACCGACCAAGAAGATCCCGTACTTCAACTTCGAGGTTCCCACGGCTCTTCCTGGAGTCGACCCGAAGATCCTGGATCCCAGAGACACCTACGCCGATCCCTCACAGTGGGAGGAGAAGGCCAAGGATCTCTCCGGCAGGTTCATCAAGAACTTCGTCAAGTATGAGAGCAACGCAGCCGGAAAGGCACTCGTTGCCGCAGGCCCGCAGCTCTGATTGCAGACCGATGCTCACCAGCCTCCGCAACCGCGGAGGCTTTTTTTCTGCCCGCGAACCCGGATTTCCGCTTAAAATCGGAAAAACGGACTTTCAAGCGGAAGAAAACCGGATTTCTTTCCGCTTAAAATGCAAAAAAACGGGAATCAAGCGGAAATGGGTGGAAAAAAAGGGAGCTCCGTATGGAACTCCCTCCGTATCCGTAAGGAAAAAATCTTACAGGACTCTGAATGCCTTGCGGCCGGCATACTGTGCGATATCGCCGAGCTCTTCCTCGATCCTGAGGAGCTGGTTGTACTTCGCAAGTCTGTCGGAGCGGCTCATGGAACCTGTCTTGATCTCGCCGGTCTCCAGGGCGACGACCAGGTCTGCGATCGTGCAGTCCTCCGTCTCTCCGGATCTGTGCGAGACGACTGAGACATAGCCGTTCCTCTTCGCAAGGTCGATGGCCTCGAATGTCTCTGTGAGTGTTCCGATCTGGTTGACCTTGATGAGGATGGCGTTGGCAACACCCTTGTCCAGACCCATCTGCAGTCTTGCCGGGTTGGTGACGAAGAGGTCGTCTCCGACCAGCTGGACCCTGTCTCCGATCCTGTCTGTGAGGAGCTTCCAGCCCTCCCAGTCGTCCTCGGCCATTCCGTCCTCGATGGAGATGATGGGGTACTTGTTGACCCAGGACTCCCAGAGGTCGACCATCTGTGCGGATGTGAGCTTCTCGTGTGTTGTCCACTTGAGCTCGTAGAGGCCTGTCTTCTCGTCGTAGAGCTCGGATGATGCGGGATCAAGGGCGATCATGAAGTCTCCGTCCCTGCCTGCCGTGTAACCGGCCTTGGCGATGGCTTCCATGATGACCTCGAGAGCCTCTTCGTTGGACTGGAGGTCCGGAGCGAATCCACCCTCGTCACCGACACCGGTGTTGTATCCCTTGCCCTTGAGGACAGCCTTGAGGTTGTGGAAGACCTCGGCGATCATCCTGACGGCCTCTCTCTCCGAGGAAGCGCCGATAGGCATGACCATGAACTCCTGGAAGTCGACCTTGTTGTCCGAATGTGCGCCGCCGTTGAGGATGTTGGCCATCGGAACGGGGAGGACACAGGCGTGGAAGGCGCCCAGGTACTTGTAGAGCGGCAGTCCGAGATACTCGGCTGCGGCGTGTGCTGTCGCCATCGAGACTGCGAGGATCGCGTTCGCACCGAGCTTGCCCTTGTTGGGTGTGCCGTCCAGGGCGATCATTGCGCGGTCGATTGCGACCTGGTCAAGGGCATCCATTCCCTCGATTGCGGGGGCGATGATGTTGTTGACGTTGTCGACAGCCTTCAGGACACCCTTTCCGAGATAGCGCTTCTTGTCGCCATCGCGAAGCTCGACAGCCTCATGGACACCGGTGGATGCTCCTGACGGAACAGCTGCACGGCCGAAGGAACCGTCTTCGAGGATGACATCGACTTCAACAGTCGGATTTCCGCGTGAGTCAAGAATTTCTCTTGCAATGATCTGATCAATATTGCTCATTGAAAATCTCCTTAGATGATTTGGCGGCTACTAAATGAACCGCTCTTATATATTTACCTTAAAAAGGTAAAAAGTCAATTGAATAAGGCCGTGAGGCGGGTCAACCGTCACGGTCGTCCGTCACGGTCGACCGGCGCACTCGGCACGGAACAGGGCATCGAGCTCGGGGATGGCGTGCCTGAGGTTGATGACCTTGCCGTCCTTGATGTAGCAGTGCTTGGACTGCGCCGTGGCCGCCTCCTTTCCGGTGGTGGCGTCGGTGATGGTGTACGAGATCTCCTGGATCACCCCGCTGTAGCGCGTGACGGAGACGGCTATCTCCACGGTGTCGCTGAAGCAGACGGGATCCCTGTATGTGATGGAAAGGCCGGCGACAGGGGAGTAGATTCCGGTCTGCTCGACCTTGTCGTATCCGTATCCCAGACTTTCCATGTACGCTATGCGCGCCTCCTCCATCCACTTGATGTAGTTCGAGTGGTGGATTATGCCCATCTTGTCGGTCTCGTGGTACTGTGCCTTGCGTGTGTATGTGAACATCCGTTCCTCCCCGGCCTGTGAGGCCTGCTGTGGCCCGTGCGGCCTACCGTGGCCCGTGCGGGCCTCCTGTCATTCCCAGCCGAATCCGCCGAACACCGGTTTCCCGGTATAGCGGAAGGCCTGTGCCTTCCCCTCCAGCACGTCCATGACGGCCTGGTCCATGGCTTCCTGTTCGATTTCACCGGGATAGGTGAAGACAGGGGCTATCCATGAGCAGCGCTGCCCGATCTTCTCCGGTATGTCGGGAAAGCGCACCAGTCCGCCCGTGAGCAGGATCGCATCCACCTTCCCTTCGAGCACGGCGGCCATGGCTCCTATGGACTTGCAGATCTGGTAGACCATGGCGTTCCAGACCGTCGTGGCCTTCGGATTCCCGGCCTCCATCATGTCGTGGACGGTCCTGGCGTTCGACGTCCCGAAGTGGCTGACAAAGCCGCCCGAGCGCGAGCACATGGTCCTGACTTCCTCCGGAGAGTGTGTCTCCATGTAGTTCGCCAGCTCCATGGCTGGGATGCTTCCCAGCCTTGTCGGGGAGAACGGACCGTCCCCTCCGGCGCCCTCCGTGCTGTCGACCATCCTGCCGTTCCTGTGTGCCGTGACGGTGATTCCGCCGTCGATATGGCAGACGATGAACGAGCCGGAATCATAGCTTAAATTATGACTTTCAGCATGTTTTCTTGCTATTGCCTTCTGATTCAGGACATGGGTCTGTGCTCTTCTGTAGACTCCGGCAATGCCCGTGATCCGGGCCAGGTCGCACAGCTCGTCCACGTTCGTCGGGTTGACCGTATACATTCTGCCGCCGTATTTCCGGCCGAACTCCCAGGCCAGCATGACCCCCAGTTTTGCGGGGTGGTCGCTGCCGCCCCTGTCGGCTGCGGTGTCGTCCACCAGGGCGCGGTCGATCTCCATCACGCCGGCCTTCTGCGAGTATGCACAGCCGCCTCTGCCGACCCAGACGCCGATGGTCTCCAATGCGATACCGTGATCTTCCAGGATCCTCTCTATGACGGCGGCCCTGAACGGCATCTGGCCGTTGGCGGTGGGGTAGCGCAGCAGCTCCGGAGCGTCGTGGAAGACGCTTTCCGTGAACAGGCATGTGCGGCCGTCGAACACGCTGACCTTGGTCGATGTCGAGCCCGGATTGATGATGAGGAGCCTGTGGCTGTGCCTTTCTGTAGTGCCGTCCGGAACCGGAGCCGGATTGCCTCTTTTTCTGTTGTCCATTCGGCAAGGATTATATTGCGAACACTTCAAAAAATATAGTACTATGGAGAGGTGATCTATGACCTTCAGAAGGGGAGCCTCCTCAAGCGGGCTTCCGCGTTCTTACTTGACGGAATACTCCTCGTAATCATAGCTGTCGGCTTCGCCTTCGCTTTTTCGGCGATATTCCATTACAGCACCTACAGCGAGACATACTCCAGCGGCATCGACCGTTATGCCGAACAGTACGGAGTGGATTTCAACAACGTGGTCAGCCAGGCCGAATACGATGCCCTTTCCGATGCGGACAGGGCGGCCTACGATGCGGCCGTGGATGCGATGAACAGGGATCCCGAGATCCTCCGTGCCCTGAATGCGATAGTGCGCCTGATCATCGCCATGACATCGGTCTCCATCTTCCTCGGGTACATGGTGATCGAGTTCGTGATCCCCATGATCTTCAAGAACGGGCAGACCCCGGGCAAGAGGATATTCGGCCTGGCCGTCATGAGGACCAACGGAGTCAGGATCAGGGGCGTCTCATTGTTCATCAGGACTTTCCTGGGCAAGTACGTCGTGGAGACCATGATACCGGTTCTGATCGCGATGCTCATCATCTTCAACGCCATCGGCATAATGGGCGGTCCCGGAATCATGGGACTCCTGATGGTCGTGCTGCTGCTCATAGGACAGATCGTCATGGTCTCTGTCACAAAGACCAACTCCATGATCCACGACATGGTCTCCGACTGCGTTGTCGTGGACATGGCCAGCCAGATGATATTCGAAAGCGAGCAGGCGATGATCGAATACAAGAGGGCCAAGGCGGCCGAGGAGGCGGCCCGGGAACCTTATTGAGGAACCGGGAGGAGTGCCGGGAGAAGTCGGATCGGAACAAGCCCCGTGTGAGGCGGGATACGGATAGGAAAACAAAAAACAGAAGGATAGAGGTATGAAAGTCGAACTACAGAATTTGACAAAGGTTTTTCCCAGCAGACACGTCAAGGGAGTGGAAGTCACGGCCGTGAACAACTTCACGTTCACCATCCCCGACGGGAAGCTGGTGGGTCTCCTGGGACCCTCGGGATGCGGAAAGAGCACCACGCTCTACATGATCTGCGGACTTCACAAGCCCTCAAGCGGCAAGATCTTCTTCGGGGATGACGACGTCACGCTTCTTCCTCCGGAGAACAGGGGAGTAGGACTCGTCTTCCAGAACTACGCCCTGTATCCCCACATGACGGTCAAGCAGAACATCCTGTTCCCGCTGCAGAACCTCAAGGGCACCGACAAGCTCACCAAGGAGGAGATGCTGGAGCGTGCGTACGAGTGCGCCAGGATCGTCCAGATAGACGAGCTGATGGACCGCAAGCCCAACGAGCTCTCCGGAGGACAGCAGCAGCGTGTCGCGATCGCCCGCGCACTGGTCAAGATGCCGCGCGTCCTGCTTCTGGACGAGCCCCTTTCGAACCTGGATGCCAGACTCAGGCTCCAGACCAGGGAGGAGATCAAGAGGATCCAGAAGGAAACCGGGATCACCACCGTATTCGTCACGCACGACCAGGAGGAGGCCATGAGCATCTCCGACATGATCGTCGTCATGAAGAAGGGAATAATCCAGCAGATCGGCAAGCCCCAGGATGTCTACAACAGCCCGGCCAACCTGTTCGTCGCCAAGTTCCTCGGAACCCCGCCCATCAACGTCTTCAACGGCCGCATCGAAGGTGGCAAGGTCTACATCGGCTCGGAAGCCGTGCTCGATGCCCCCGGACTCCGCGACCAGGAAGTCCACATCGGAATCAGGCCCGAAGGCTTCATCCTCAAGGATGACGGCCCCTTCACATGCAGGATGTCCAGCGTTGAGGTCATGGGAAGGGACGTCAGCGTCGTCTCCGAGAACGATGCCTCACAGAACCCGGTCGTTCGCGCCATAATCGATGCCGACAGCCTTGTCGACCCGGATGCGCAGACCGTCAGGTTCGCGATCAAGCCCAACAAGATCTTCCTCTTCGACAAGGAGACGGAGGAGCGCATCTTCCTGGGGAAGGCAAAGGAGTGATCTGAGATGTCGAACAGCATGGTAGAAAGCAGGCATCCCTGGAAGGCCTGGATTTATCTTTCCCCGGCTATCGCCCTCCTGCTGGTTTTCACGGTCTGGCCCATCATCAACACGGTGCGCATGGCCTTCCTGGAGAACTACAGCGGACTGAAGGCGGTCGGAGGAATGACATTCAAGTTCGGAGTCGGCAACTTCTCCAAGGTCCTGCAGTACAAGAAATTCATCCAGTGCATGAAGAACACGGTCCTGATCTGCTTCATCACCGTACCCGTCTCCACGATACTGGCTCTGCTCATCTCGGTCGCGCTGAACTCCATCAAGCGGCTGCAGAAGTTCCTGCAGACGGTGTTCTTCCTGCCGTACGTCACGAACTCGATCGCCATCGGAATGGTCTTCGCGGCCATGTTCAACATAGTCGGAAGCTTCTACGGAACCGAGAACGAGCTGATCGTCACCGCCGGAATCGTGAACAACGTCATCGAGTTCTTCGGCGGAAAGGCCGTCAACTGGATCAACTACGGCTCGACATACGCCGCCAACATCACGGTCATGGTCATCTACATCGTGTGGAACGCGCTTCCGTTCAAGATCCTGATCCTGCTGGGCGGCCTGCAGAGCGTCAACAAGCAGTACTACGACGCGGCCAAGGTCGACGGCACATCCAGACGCAGGATCTTCACCCGCATCACGGTGCCCCTCCTGTCGCCCATGATCATCTACGTCGTCATCACCGGATTCATCGGCGGATTCAAGGAGTACACAAGCATAGTCGGTATCTTCGGAGAATCGATGGGTCCCGCGGACGACGCCGGAAGGTTGAACACGATGGTCGGATTCATCTACGATTCGCTCGCAAGCAACAACCAGGGAAGGGCGAGTGCCGCGGCGCTCATCCTTTTCGGGCTCATCCTGATAGTCACGCTCGCACAGCTGTACGTCAGCAAGAAGCGTGTCCATTACTGAGGAGGTCTCCATGGCGGAACACATAGAGATAATGCATGAGAAGAACATGCAGAAGGAGACTTCCAGACAGCTGGTCCTGGCCGCCTCGGTCAAGGTCCTGGTGTACATCTTCCTTGTCATAATGGGTGTCGTCGTCCTGTTCCCGTTCTACTGGATGCTGAACTCGTCGCTGAAGACCCTCACGGAATACAGGCTCAGCGTGCCGACGTTCTTCCCCAGGAACGTCATGTTCAGCAACTATGCCGAGGCTTTCCAGGCCGCCAGCCTGGGCAGGCTGTTCATCAACACCATGATCGTCGGACTGGTGTCCACGGTCCTGTCGCTGGTGATCACGATCCTGTCGGCATTCGCGTTCGCCAGGCTCGAGTTCAAGGGCAAGAACGTCCTGTTCGCCGGTCTTCTGGCGACCATGATGATCCCCGGCGAGCTCTTCACCATCACGAACTACACGACCGTCACCAACTTCGGATGGATCAACACGTACACGGTCCTCATCGTGCCGTTCCTGGTCAGCGTTTTCTACATCTACCTGCTCAGGCAGAACTTCCTCCAGATCCCGGACGAGCTCTACCTTGCGGCCAAGGTCGACGGAACCAGCGATTTCAAGTACCTGTGCAAGATCATGATCCCGCTGTCGCTCCCGACGCTGATCTCGATCACCATCCTCAAGATGATGGGTGCGTGGAACAGCTACATCTGGCCGCGTCTGGTCGCCAACGACGCCAACCACAGGATGGTCACCAACGGACTGCGCAACGCCTTCCGCGATACGACCGGAGACGTCAACTACCCGGTTCAGATGGCCGCCGTCGCACTTGTCTCGGCACCGCTGTTTCTGGTTTTCATATTCCTCCGCAAGTACATCATGCGTGGCGTGAGCAGAAGCGGAATAAAAGGTTAATCGGACTTTAAGTCTATTTATAAAGGAGAAATAGTATGAAGAAAACACTTCTGGTTGCACTGCTCCTCGTCGGAGCGCTGTTCGCCGTTTTCGCAAACGGAGACGAAGAGACGGCAACTCCGGCAGCTGCAAGCTCAAAGGGTTTCCAGGTTCCCGCCACAGGTTATGACGGAAGCGATGTCACCATCACCTTCTACCACACGATGGGCACGAACCTCAGCACGGTTCTGGACGAGTACATCGTCGAGTTCAACAAGCTCTATCCGAACATCCACGTACAGTGGGAAGCCATCGGATCCTACGATGATGTCAGGGACCAGATCAGCACGCAGATCTTTGTCGGAAGCCAGCCGAACATCGCCTACTGCTATCCCGACCACGTGGCCCTGTACAACATGGCCGGTGCTGTCGCCACACTGGACAACCTGATCGACAGCAAAGTCGTCCAGACCAGAGCCGACGGCACGACAGAGATCCTCGGTCTGACCGATGAGCAGAAGGCCGACTTCATCGAAGGCTACTACAATGAAGGAAAGCAGTTCGGAGACGGACTCATGTACACCATGCCGCTGTCGAAGTCGACAGAGGTCCTGTACTACAACAAGACCTTCTTCGATGAGCACGGAATCAAGGTTCCCACGACATGGGAGGAGATGGAGCAGGTCTGCGCACAGATCAAGGCGATCGATCCCAACTCGATCCCCCTCGGATACGACTCCGAAGCCAACTGGTTCATCACGATGTGCGAGCAGTACCAGAGCCCGTACACAAGTGCCAACGAGCCCCATTACCTGTTCAACAACGAGACCAACGTCGCGTTCGTCAAGATGTTCCGCGACTGGTACCAGAAGGGCTATCTGACAACACAGAAGCTCTACGGTGCATACACATCCGGTCTGTTCACATCCACGACAGGCGTCACAAGCTACATGTCCATCGGTTCCTCCGCAGGTGCCACATACCAGAGACCTGCCAAGAACGCCGACGGAACATATCCGTTCGAAGTCGGAATCGCAACCATCCCGCAGGTCTCCGAGAGCAACAGGAAGGTCATCTCACAGGGACCCAGCCTCTGCATCTTCGACAAGGCCGACCCGCAGGAAGTCGTCGCATCATGGCTGTTCGTCAAGTACCTGACAACCACAGTCGAGTTCCAGGCCGAGTTCGGAATGGCATCCGGTTATGTCCCGGTCATCAAGTCCGTTGCCGAGAACGAGGTCTACGCCGACTTCCTTGCCAGCGCCGACGGCGGTGACTACGTGACGGCCCTTTCCGCAAAGGTCTGTCTGGAGCAGGAGGATGCCTACTACACATCACCGGCATTCAACGGTTCCTCAACGGCCCGTGACCAGGTCGGAGCCCTTCTCCCGAAGTGTCTCACCCTCACGGACGACAACCAGATCAAAAAGGCATTCGAGGAAGCGATCGACGAGTGTGAGTACCACAACTGAGATCGGTAGGGCCCGGATATGCGCAAGTTGACTGCTGCGGTTGCTCTGCTGCTCACGACGATGCTTACAGCCTCGTTCCTGTTCGCCGCCGAAGGGGTGGACTACGCCTCCCAGGTGAAGCTGAACATGAACTCGGAGACCCTGAAACTGGAGGTCACCGTCGACTCGTTCGTCGACGGCGACACCACCCATTTCAACGTCGACTCCCAGGATTTCCCGTCCGGGAAGGTCAAGGCCAGATACCTCGGTCTGAACACCCCGGAATCCACGGGAAAGATAGAGGAGTACGGGAAGGCCGCGTCCAAGTTCACCCGCGAGAAGCTGGAGAACGCAAGTTCCATAATCATCGAGTCGGATGACGGCAACTGGAACCCCGATTCATCAGGCGGAAGATACCTGGTGTGGGTCTGGTACCGCAACAGCGACAGGGAACAGTACCGCAACCTCAACATCGAACTGCTGCAGAATGGACTCGCACATGCATACTCGACCGCGAACAACCGGTACGGAACGGTCGCCATGGCCGCCCTCAACCAGGCGAAGGAACTCAAGCTGAACCTCTATTCCGGACAGAAGGACCCCGATTTCTACTACGGCGATGCCATCGAGCTCACGCTGAAGGAACTCAGGCTCAACATCCGGGACTACGAGGGCAAGAGCGTCGCCTTCGAGGGTGTCATCACCATGAACGACGGTGCCAGTGTCCACGTGGAGGACTACGACCCGGAGACAGGTCTCTACTACGGGATCTCCGTCTTCTACGGTTACAACCTCCCCGGAAAGGGGCTGGACATACTGTCGGTCGGAAACCGCTCGAGGATAGTGGGCAAGGTCCAGTACTACGAGAACGGCGAAATCTACCAGGTCGCGGGACTCACGTACAAGCAGATGAAACCCAAGGATCCGGCGAACATCCAGAAGATCAGCAGCGGTCACCAGGGGGCATATGTCCCCACGACCGCCGCGACACTCGCTTCCGAAGTCACTATCGGAACGGATGACGGACAGTCGGTCTACGCGTACGCGTACCTTGCCCTGGATACAACGGTATCCATGCACGGTCTGAAGGTCCTGGAGATCGGGACAGAGGACAATCCGGGCAGTTCCAGTGACGGAGCGCTGACAATGACCTGCGAACAGGACGGTTCGGAGGTCGTGGTCAGGACGGCACCGCTGACGGACTCCTCCGGAAAGCGCATCACACAGGATGCGTTCGAGGGGAAGACAATAGACGTCAGGGGAATCGTCGCCGTCCATCACGGAATCTATGAA
This sequence comes from Sphaerochaetaceae bacterium, assembly GCA_045116915.1. Classification (GTDB taxonomy): domain Bacteria; phylum Spirochaetota; class Spirochaetia; order Sphaerochaetales; family Sphaerochaetaceae; genus UBA9732. Next base: position 29,908 of record JBGUMQ010000046.1, read on the forward strand.
ATCAAGGTCCTTTCCGCAAAGGACATCACAGTTATTTAAAGGAAGGAAAAAATGAAGAGAACCATCATCATCCTGTCAGTTCTGGCACTCATGGTCGTTTTCGCAATGCCTGTCATGTCGATGGGTCTTGCAGAGGACATGCAGAAGGCCGGTTACATACTCCCGGGAACAGAGGTTGCCGAGGAGCCCAAGGTGGAGAGTCTGATCAAGGACGCCGCCGAGTTCGTCAAGGCCAACTACGACAAGAGCTCGAAGGCCTCTCCCGCACCCAGGACAACCGCTGATTTCGATGTCTACGACCGCATCACCATCAAGGGCCAGACATTCAAGATCCAGTGGGCCACAGACACAGAGTATGTCGTCGTCGAGCTCAAGGACAACGGAATCGTCACGATCAACATCGCGGAGGATGCTCCGGAAGAGATCGTCTACAACCTCATCGCCGTCGTCACCGACGCCCAGGGCAACGAGATCGTCCTGAACATGCCCAAGACACTGCCCCAGGGATCCAGCGATCCTTCGATGGAGGAGATCGTCTTCACGGCATACAAGCTCGCCGACGGAGAGGTCCTGCCCAAGGCCGTCAGGCTCAGCGGAAAGATCACATCGATCCCCACGGCCTACAGTGAGCAGTACGGCAACATCACGGTCAACATCCAGGTCTTCGCTCTCGCCGACTATCCCATCCAGTGCTACAGGCTCTCCGGAGAGGGCTGTGCCGACCTCAAGGAAGGCGATATCATCACCGTCGAGGGAAAGATCAAGAACTACAAGGGCACGATCGAGTTCGACAAGCCGGCTCTCGTCGGCATGGGAATCATCCCCGACCAGAGCGCAACGCTCGACGCCGCATTCAAGCTTGCTGACGGTGAGTCCATGATGGGTCTCCAGGTCCTGGTCGGAACAATCGATTCCATCCCGTCGGCATACAGCGAGCAGTACGGCAACATCACCGTCAACCTGGCCATCGGCGACAAGATCGTCCAGGCCTACAGGCTCACAGGCGGTGCCGATCTCGCAGTCGGCGACACCATCACAGTCATCGGAACGATCAAGAACTACAAGGGCACGATCGAGTTCGACAAGGGCTGCAGATATGTCGGTGCCGATGATTACCTCTCGGTCAAGACACTGCTCAAGGCCTACCAGCTCGAGGACGGCAAGGCCCTCGAGGGTGCAAGGATGGTCAAGGGAACAATCGTGGCCATTCCGTCCGCATACAGCCCGGATTACGGCAACATCACCGTCAACATCCAGGTCGGCGGACTCGATGACCTGATCATCCAGTGCTACAGACTCACAGGCGGTGCCGATCTTGAGATCGGAGACGAGATCGTCGTTTCAGGAAACATCAAGAACTACAAGGGCACGATCGAGTTCGACAAGAACTGCACCTACGAGAAGTAAGTACGGCATTCCGGTTCACATTACGGCTCTCCGGCGACGGGGAGCCGTTTTTTGTCTGTAAGGAAACGGCAGGAAAGAAGGCGGTGCCAGAAAACGGCGATTGTGCGCAAGCTGTTCGCAACCTGTGAAGAGGCCAGCCGCAGCCAGGATGCCCGCGGCCCCTCAGCCAGGCGGGCTGACGCCAGCGGAGGTGCCAGGCTCTGCACAGGGTGTGAATCGGTTTGTGCATCATGAGGCGGCTATTTGTAGCTCCTCTTTTTTGGTGTCAACTTTTTATTTCATTCCAAATGATAATAGTTTAAAAAAGCAACCTTTTCCTTTAAATATAGCGATAATAGTTGTATCATGAGTTCATGGACAAAACAGAAATCATCAAAACGTTGAAAGAATTGAGCGAGAATCTCAGAAGCCTTATCGAAAGTGCTGACAAAACACTTGCTTTTGCAGAAGGGAAAAGTCTGAACCTCAAAATCATCAGAGGAAAACCCACATTCTATGGACGGACAGAGGATGGAAAGATGATTTATGTGAGCCCGTCGGATCAGAAACAGATAGAAGAGCTGGCAACCATATATCATGCCAAAAAGATCAGGTCCGCGGCATTGAAGGAGAAGAAGCAGATCGATGCCTGCCTGGCCATACTTGAGAAAGACCCGGATGCCTCTGATGTGGACAAGGCGGAAGAGAGAATCCCGGAGGCGATAATGAGGAACGCTGTTCTTTCCGAGCTTACGACTGAGGGCTATGCCCGCAAGTGGCAGGAAGGAAACAATGTCGTGAGGAAATTCCGCTCCCACAAGAAAGACGATTACCATAAATATGAGACGATGAGAGGGGATTTCGTAGGCTCCAAAAGCGAAGTCATGATAGCGGACAGGCTGTACGCAAGAGGAATTCCCTATCATTATGAAATCGCGTTCACACCGGAGGTGGTGAGCGACAAGTCAAGACCGGTGTATGACGAGATTGGATTTGTCATCGGTTATGAGGCATTGGGTTTCAGTCCTGATGCGGAGGATACACTTCATCCCGATTTCTATGTTCTCAACAAACGGACGCGCAAGGCGATATTCTGGGAGCATCTGGGGAAAATGGATGATTCCGAATACTGCAGGAAGAACTTCAACAGATTCATGCGGATCCTGGATGCGGGATACGTCATAGGAGAGGACCTGATTGTGACACACGAGGATTCGAGACACCCGCTTCTGCCTCAGGATATAGATCGGATCATCGAGAAATATCTGATATGATGGATTCTGAATCAGGGAGAAAAACATGAGAGGTGTTTCCAAAAGGGCTTTTGCCGTCATACTTGTCTTGTTCATCGCCATTTCCGCCGTCATGGCCCAGGCCGTAAGGGAAGATGTCCGTCTCGAGACGGAGGTCTCCAGCCTGGAACCTGATCGTTTCACCACAAAACACGGGAATCTGGTCACAGCGGCCAGTGCGAAGGAATTCGTACGAAGAGGCTTCGAATGGGGTGATATCGTAACGGTATCGTTCCTGGACAAGGTTCTTGAACTTCCAGTGGTGCCGGCTTATACCTATGTCGAGACCGGAAGTGCCGCCGTTGTCATGAAGAAGGATGATTCGGGCAAGGCTACCGGTTATATCATCCTTGCCATAAACATGGGGGATTTCACCACGACATACGGGATTGCCACCAAGACTACGAACGAGGACAAGACATGGTTCTGGACTGCCTCTGACGGGGTGTCGTTCCCAGTCAAGGTTGTTTTCGAAATGTCAGAAAAAGGTGGATTCCTTGCCGAATGCCTTGCCTATGATCTGGTCAGAACCAACAACCGGGAGGATTATGCTTCTCTTTCCGACGAGCAGTTCGCCAACTTCCGGATGGTGGATACCACGGGCATGCACGGGAAGCTCTACCGCTCCTCCAACCCGGTCAATGCGGCTTTGGGACGCAATACCCAGGCAGATGAGGCCTGCAGGGCTGCGGGAATCACCATGGCCCTGAATCTTGTCGACAACAGATCCGATGCGCAGCAGAGGCCCGAGTTCGCAGGAACCTACTATTCGACCATCGATGTGAAGTACCTGAGTCTTGGGCTGGACTTTGCTTCCTCTGAATTCGGATCAGGTCTCGCAGAAGGTCTTGCTTCCATGGCTGATGATCCGGGTATCTATCTCATCCACTGCAAGGAAGGCAAGGATCGTGCAGGTTTTGTCTGTGCGGTCCTGGAATGCCTGATGGGAGCCTCCGCTGACGAAGTTGTGGAAGACTACATGGAGACTTTCTTCAATTACTATGGTGTCGGGAAAGGCAGCTATGAGTACGATGCCATTGCGCAAGGCAATATCATCAAGACCCTGAAGACTGCTTTCGGAATCAGCGATCTCAACGATGCCGACCTTGCGGCCTGCGCGCAAGACTATCTTCTTTCCATCGGCATGAGCTCCGACGAGATTTCCAGGCTGAAGGCAAACCTGTAGAAGGGCCATCATTCCTCTTCGACGGCGGGGCCGTTGTTTTGTGAAGTTTTGTGGGGATTCCGGCGCGGTTGTTGTGATAGTCCGGCCATAGTGCTTACCTGTATCCGGGAGTTACGACCATGGATTACAGACACGAGGTCAAGCATCAGATAACACAGGCGGATGCGGTTTCAATCAGAAACAACCTGTCCGCAGTTGCGGGATCGGACCCGCACGTCCGTTCTGACGGAAGCTATACAATCCGAAGTCTCTATTTCGACGATATGCGCAACACCGCCCTCTGGGAAAAACTGGACGGCGTCAACGAACGGCGCAAGTTCCGTATACGCTACTACAACGACGACCTGTCCTTCATCATGCTGGAGTGCAAGCAGAAACGCGACAATGTGGGATGCAAGATCCAGGAGAGGCTTACCGCCGACGAGGTCAGGCGCATCATGGATGGCGACATCTCATGGATGGCAGCCAGCGGGAAGCCGCTTCTGGTCAATTTCTATGTCGCCATGAAGGCCGACGGCCTCAGGCCCAAGTGCGTGGTGGAATACAAGCGTATCCCGTTCGTCTACGGCCCGGGCAATGTCCGTGTGACAATCGACTGGAACATACGCACCGGAATCGCAGGGGAGTTCCTTGATCCGCACGGGCTGACGCTTCCGGTGGAAGGCGACCCGATGCTTCTCGAAGTCAAATGGGACGACTACCTTCCGAATGTGATAAAGAGGGCGGTCGCCCTCAGGGGCAGAAGGCAGGGTGCCTTCTCCAAGTACGCCGCATGCCGCATGTACGGCTGAGGCCCTGACGCAGTCGAATCAACAACGAATAAATAAAAAGAGAGGAATATAAAATGAGTTTCAGTGACATCTTCAAATCGAGTTTCCTTGAGAACGTGACCGCGGTATCCCTTCCGGATATGGCGCTTTCGCTGGTTCTGTCGTTCTGTCTTGGCATGTTCATCTACCTGGTCTACAAGAAGACCTACAGCGGTGTCATGTTCAGCCGCACATTCGGCGGATCGCTTGTGGCCATGACGATGATCACGACAATGGTCATCCTTGCCGTCACATCCAACGTGGTGCTCTCCCTCGGTATGGTCGGTGCCCTTTCGATCGTGCGTTTCAGAACAGCGATCAAGGAGCCGATGGATATCGCGTTCCTCTTCTGGGCAATCGCCGGCGGTATTGTGCTGGCAGCCGGAATGATTCCTCTTGCGATAGTCGGAAGTGTGATCATCGGTCTGATTATGATCGTGTTCTGCAACCGCAAGACCATCGAGAAGCCCTTCATCCTTGTTGTCTCCTGCGCCGATGCCGATGCGGAGAAGAAGGTCGACGAGTACCTCAGGACCCAGGTCAAGAAGGTTGTCGTGAAGAGCAAGTCCGCCCAGAAGGGAAGCATCGAGCTTACATGCGAGGTCAACCTGAAGAGCGACGATACCGCTTTCGTGACCAAGCTGTCGGATATGGACAAGGTCAACAGCGCTGTCCTGGTGAGCTACAACGGCGATTACATGGGGTGATGTATGGTCAGAAGCAAGACCATCAATCTGATCTGCTGCATCTGTCTTGCCGTGATGCTCGTCCTGGCCGTGGTGGTCTGGGTGTGCAAGGCGGCAGAGGGCAAAAGGCAGACGGTTGAAATGGGATATGAGAGCCTCTTCGACAAGAGCTACGTGCATTCCATAGACATCGAGATCGACAACTGGACCACTTTCATCGATTCGGCAACCGGCGAGGAGTATGTCTCGTGCGATGTCACCATCGACGGCGAGAAGGTCAGGAACGTGGGTCTCAGGGCCAAGGGCAACACATCCCTGTCGTCCGTGGCCTCGCTGGGAAGCGAGAAGTACTCGTTCAAGATCGAGTTCGACCACTTCAACGACGGGACCCTGTACAGGGGACTGGACAAGCTGAGCCTGAACAACCTGATCTACGACGCCACGATGATGAAGGACTACCTCGCCTACACCCTGATGGGGGAGATGGATGTGCCGTCTCCGCTGTGCAGCTATGTCCAGATCACCGTCAACGGCGAGGACTGGGGCCTGTATCTGGCGGTCGAGGGCGTCGAGGAGAGCTTCATGCAGCGCAACAACATGACCCGCGGAGAGCTCTACAAGCCCGACAGCATGTCGTTCGGAGGCGGAAGGGGAAACGGCCAGGAGTTCGATTTCGAGCAGTTCCGTGTGGATGACGACGAAAGCACTTCCCAGGAGCAGTCCGAAGCGCAGCCGGCGACGCAGTCCGGAGCGCCACAGTCGTTCTCCGGAATGGACTTCTCCTCGTTCTCCGGCGCTTCCATGCCTTCCGGAATGTCCTTCCCCGGCGGGAACATGTCCGGCATGGGTATGCCATCGGGAAGCATGTCATCGGGCAGCATGCCATCAGGAAACATGTCTTCCGGCAGTATGCCATCGGGTAGCCAGATGCCGTCCGGCACGAGCATGCCATCGGGAAGCATGCCATCGGGAAGTATGCCGTCCGGAAGCATTCCGTCCGATGTGAACGTCTCCGATTTCGCAGGCATGACGCCGCCGTCAGGGGATTTCTCATCCATGGATTTCTCCTCGCTGGATTTCGCTTCCGCTGATTTCTCCGGCTCGGGTTTCCCCGGTTCCGACAGCATGGGAGGTTTCTCCATCGCAGGCTTTGCCGGCAACTTCAACTTCGGAATGGGAAGCAGCGACGTCAAGCTGCAGTACATAGACGATGATCCCGACAGCTATTCGAACATCTTCAGCAACGCGAAGACCAAGCTCTCCAGGACCGACAAGACACGTCTGATCAGTACCCTGAAGAAGCTGAATTCCGGTGAGGACGTGCAGGATGCCGTATTCACGGACGAGGTCATAAACTACCTCGCCGTACATGATTTCCTGCAGAACAGCGACAGCTACACGGGAATGATGGTCCACAACTACTACCTCTACGAGGAGGACGGGCAGCTCGCCATCATCCCTTGGGACTACAACCTTGCGTTCGGCGGCATGAACGGCTCCGACGGCACATCGCTCGTCAACAGCCCGATCGACACACCTGTCACCAACGGCAGCACAAGCGACCGCCCGCTGATAGCGTGGATCTTCGAGGACGAGCAGGCGCTCGGGCAGTACCACGAGACCTACAGCCGGTTCGTGTCCGAATACATCGAAAGCGGCTGGCTGGAGAAGGAGATTGCTCGTGTGTCGGAGATGATCAGGCCCTATGTGGAAGCCGACGACAACTCCTTCTACAGCGTGGATGAATTCGACCAGGCCGTGGCCACGCTGCAGTCGTACTGCGCACTGCGAGGCCAGAGCATCCGCGGACAGCTGGACGGCACCATCCCGTCCACATCCAACGGTCAGAGAAGCGCAAGCGCATCTCTTGTCGATGCCTCTGGTCTCAACGTATCGACCGTGGGTTCCATGGGCAGCGGAGGAGGCTTCGGCGGTGGCGGCTTCGGAGGCGGCTTCAGCGCAGGTGGCTCCGACAGAGGCGGGATGCCGTCCGGGATGATGGAGCAGAGAACGATGCCTTCATCCATGGACTTCGGCAAGGATTTCTCCATGCCGCAGGGATTCCAGGGGACTGCTTCGAACAAGAAAGCCTGGCTTCAGGTGGGACTCTATGTCCTGATACTGCTTGTCGCCATAGGCGTGGTCCTGCTGGTGCGCAGGCGCAACGAATGAAGGTACCGAAAGAAAATCACCGGCCGGAATGAATCGGCCGGTGTTTTTTTTCGCCGGTGCGATCGTCCGGACACAATCCGGAGGGAGCGGCTTTCCGACAAGCTTTCAATTAATCACTTTACCTGACAGGGTCATCGTTTTATCATTCATTAGGGGACAATATCTGGAAACGGGAGAGCGGAGCGGATATGGAAATGAATGATGCGACATTCAGACGGACAGTACTGGTGGTGGAGGATGAGCAGGTCAACAGCCAGCTCCTGGGCTTCATCCTCAGCGAGGAATACAACGTCCTGTACGCTGAAGACGGCTTGAAGGCGCTGGAAATCCTCAGGGAGAACAGGGGAACCATCTCCATGGTCCTCACCGACATCAAGATGCCGAAGATGGACGGTTTCACGCTCATCTCCGAGATGCGGTCGGATGAGGACCTCTGCAGGATACCCGTGATGGTGCTCACTTCCGAAAGCGACTATGAGGAGAAGAGCCTTCATCTGGGAGCGATAGACTTCCTCACCAAGCCATACGACATGCCGTCGATCATCAAGGCCAGGGTGAGGAGGATCATCGAGCTTTCGGAAGGCAGGATGATCATCAGCGCCACCGAGAAGGACTACATCACCGGGCTGTACACCAGGGAGTTCTTCTACGAGTACGGACAGCGTCGCGAGCATTACAATTCGGGCAAGAGGTTCGATGCCGTTGTGGTGGACCTGGACAGGTTCCATGTCATCAACGAGCTCTACGGCCGCAACTTCGGCAACAAGGTGCTCAAGGCCGTGGCCGAGGTGCTTTCGGATTTCGCCTCAAGGCACAACGGAATCGCGTCCAGGGAGGAGAAGGATGTCTTCCATGTCCTTTGCCACCACAACGAAAGCTATGACGGCCTTGTGGAGGAGGTCAAGGCGGGACTCAGGCAACTGAACCCCGGGATCAGGTTCGGCCTGAGACTGGGAGTGCTTGCCGATGTGGACCCGTCGGTCAGCCTTCTCCAGCAGTTCGACAAGGCGAGGAACGCATGCAACACGCTGAGGGCGGGCAGGACCGTTTCCGTTGCGTTCTACAGCGATGAGATGCACAGGAAGGAGCTTCTGGAGGAGAGGCTCCTCAATGAGATGCAGGGTGCGCTGGACGGGAAGCAGTTCGAGGTCTGGTACCAGCCCAAGTTCGCCATCCAAGGCGAGAAGCCCGTTCTCAAAAGCGCCGAGGCCCTGGTCAGGTGGAGACATCCGGAACTGGGCATGATCAGTCCGGGAGTGTTCATCCCGCTTTTCGAGAGGAGCGGGCTGATCGACCGTCTGGACCGCTATGTCTGGTCCGAGTCCGCCGCGCAACTGGGGAAATGGAGAAGGGGATCGGGGCCTTCCGTCTCCGTATCGGTGAATGTCTCCAGGGTGGATCTGTTCGACAGCGGGGTCGGCAATGTGCTGGAAGGCATGCTGGAGGAGAACGGAATCGGTTTCGGAGACCTGTTCCTTGAGATCACGGAGTCCGCCTATTCGGAGGACACCGCACAGATGATCGAGGCGATCGGGAACCTGCGGGATATGGGTTTCCGCATCGAGATGGACGATTTCGGATCGGGTTATTCATCGCTCAAGAGCCTTGCCGAGATGCCGGTGGACGTGATAAAGCTGGACATGTCCTTCGTAAGGAGGATACACGAGAACAGGACGACCTTCAGGATGGTCGAGCTTGCCGTGGAGATGGCCAGGAGTCTTGGAGCCCCGGTTGTGGCCGAAGGGGTTGAGAACGAGGAGCAGTACCGTCTTCTGAAGCAGATCGGTTGCGACTACATCCAGGGGTATTACTTCTCAAGGCCTCTTCCGGTGGCGGAATTCGAGGCTTTCGCACAGAAGTGGAGGTGACATCATGACAATAGAAGATATCAGGGATTTCGGAGCGGATATACAGGAAGGCATGGGACGCTGCATGGGAAACAGCGCGTTCTACATCAGGCTAGTCGGACTGATGCCCAAGGACCGGAATTTCGGGATCCTGTACGATTCCATCGAGAAGGGCGATCTGGATTCCGCTTTCGAGGCCGCGCATGCGCTGAAGGGTGCGCTCGGGAACCTTTCGCTCACGGCCCTCTACGAGCCTGTGGTGGAGATCACCGAACTGCTCAGGAAAAGAACGCCGATGGATTACTCGGCCCTTGTCGCCGGAATCAGGGCGAAGCACGAGGAGCTGGAGAGACTCTGCAACAGCTGAGCCTCCGACCATCCGGTCCGCAAACCGGTCATTCCCCGGAATCCGTTGTGTTGAGTCCGGGGTAATCCTTTTTGTCGAATCCTGCCATTACGGCCAGGATGACGATCTCCAGCATTCCTATCCCTATGATGGACAGCCAGGCCGTCCGTGAGCCGCTGGTGTCGTAGAGCCATCCCGTCAGCAGCTGGATCCCGGATCCGCTCAGTCCGCAAACAACGTTCATGACCGAAAGGATCCTGCCCCTGTGGGATGCCGGAATCCTCCTTGTCAGGAACGGGGAGGAGGAGATCGTATTGAATATCTCTCCGAATGTGAAGACCGTGATCGCCACGAAACAGAGCCATGGAGTGCGGATGAACAGCAGGAAAATGAGGTATCCGAGCAATATCAGGCTCTCGCCGACAAGCATCTTGCCCGCCTCCCGCAACTTGACGAACACTCTTGTTATCACAGCCGTACACGTCACGACCACTATGCAGTTCACGCTGGTCATGGAACCGAACAGGACCGAGCCTCTCTCCGCATACGTGATACCCATGTCCAAGGGCATGAGGTAGTTGTACATCGAATAGACGCCGTTGGCCAGGGCCGATGCCAGAATGAACAGCCATACGACACGGTTGTGCCGTATGTATGAGAATGCGGAGACCTTGGAATCCAGGTCCGCCTCGTAGTCCGACCGGGCACCATCGTCCTTCTCCCTGTGCACATCCTTGATCCTGAAGAAGATCAGTACAGTGCTCAGTGCTATGGCGATTCCGTTTATGAGGAACGCCAGGTTCAGGTGGTTGTTGAACAGGAATCCGGCGAGGGTGGGTGAGAGGACCAGGCCCAGGTTGGATCCCAGATAGCTCAGCGAGTACGCCTTCTCCCTGTCTTTCGAGGTGGAGAAATCCGCAACCAGGGCATCATAGCTGGGCCATTCGACCGTCTGGAACAGCGATGCCACCGAGAAGACTATGATGGATGACAGCGTCACCGGAACCAGAGCGCAGTAGATGAAGCTGGCGATGGAGACCAGGTCGCAGACCACGATGATGTTCTTCTTGTTCAACCTGTCCGCGAGCTTGCCTCCGCTCAGCGAGATGGGGAGCCTCACCATGCTGTAGACCATCACGCACGCGGCGATGACCGTGGCGTTCAGGCCGAGCTTGCGGTTCAGGATGAGGGTGAACATGGGCCAGATCATGGACCCCATGTTGGTCATGATCCTGCCTATTAGCAGTATGTAGAGTTCTTTCCTGAGGCCCTTGTACTGGCTGAATATCCCGGTTCTCACGATGGCGACTGCATGGATGAGAGCTTCCGGTATGCCTCAATGGCCGTGCGGTCGACGGTCAGCGGCGTGACCGAGACATAGCCGTTCATCACGGCATCCAGGTCCTCGTCCAGATTCCTGGTCCCTTTGTATGTGGAGTAACCGCATGCCATGAACATGTCCGGTTCCGTCTCCTTGAAAGTGTCCTTGAAGAAGGCGTTGCCCTGCCGTGTCAGGAGAATGCCCTTCGGGTCGGCCGGGATGTTCACGTTCCAGATCGGGTTGAAGTCGAAGTACCTGTTGCGCGTCATGTGGTCGTATATCTTGTCCAGGCTCCTGGCCGCACCGTCGAATGTCTCCGGGATGGTCGAGAACGCTATCGCCCTGCACTTGAAGTATGCGGCCTCGAAGATGGCGGCGTCCGTCCCGGAGTAGGCGATGTCCTCTCCGACGTTCAGTCCCCTGTTGATTCCCGAGAGCACCAGGTCGAATTCCCTGTCAAGGCCGGTATTGGCGATACGCACGCAGTCGGAAGGCGACGAGTCGACGCTCCAGCATTCGATGCCCTCCAGCCAGTCGACCTTCCTCACCTCGAACGACGTGTGGATGTTGATGCTGTGGCTCTTGGCGCTCTGTTCGACCTTGGGAGCAACGATGGTCACATCTCCGAGTTTTGTGGCCCATTTTGCAAGTATCTCGATTCCAGGGGCCCTTATTCCGTCATCGTTGGTTACAAGTATCCTCATAGCCATCCCTCGTTTTCCGCCTTGTAGTCCCTGAGCATGCTCTCCGCATCGTCTATCAGGGCGTACATATCGGATGCTTCCTTTATCGTGGCTCCGGATGCGTTGGCATGTCCGCCTCCGCCGTATCTGTTGGCCAGTTTGTCTATGGCTATGAACCTGGATCTGAGCCTGACCCTGATGGTTCCGTCGGGGTTGTCGATGAATGCCAGCCAGATGAGGCATCCCTTTATCCTGTTCATGAACTCCACGCTGTTGCTGGCCTGCTCGCGGGTGAGGTTGAAGTACTCCTGCATCTTCCTGTCCACGTACAGGTACGCCACTCCGCTGGGGGTGATCTTCATCTTGTCGAACACGCTGGACTGGAACTTGAAGTATCCGAAATCCTCCAGATAGAGGTTCGCGTAGATGTTCTGCTTGTCCACTCCGAAGTCCAGGAGATATCCTGCGAGCCTGAGCGTCTCGCCGGAGGTCTCCATGTATTTGAAGCGTCCGCTGTCGGTGACCATGCCGGTGTAGATGAGCGTGGCCGCGCGCCTGTCGCACTTGAGCACGTCCCTGAAAGTGTATTGGAAGGCCGCCACCATCTCGCAGACCGATGAGCGTTCCGGCTCGACCCAGGCCACGTCACCGTACGGGGTGACGTCTATGTGGTGGTCGATCTTCACGATCTCGGCGAACTTGTCGTGATGGGGATTCGCGGCGCGGTTGAGGCCGGCGGTGTCCAGCACGATTCCCAGGGCTCCGTCATAGTCGACGGTCTCCGGGTCAGTCTCCTCCGTACCCATGAAGGCCAGGTGCTCGGACTTGTCCTCGTTCGAGACGATGACCGTCTTTTCCGGGAAAGACAGCCTGAGTATGTGCGCAAGGCCGTGGGTCGATCCCAGGGCATCCCCGTCCGGTCTCTGGTGACGGAATATGACGATCCTGTCATACTCCATGATCTTGGCGAGAACCGCCTTCTTGATATCCGTATTCTGTTCTTTGATCATACACTTCCACTTTATCCGATATCCGCGGCCATCTGGTCAAGGTCATGGAGCATGGACATCGCCGTCTCCCTGTCCGGAACGACCGCCCCGCACGCCTTCTCATGCCCGCCCCCGCCGTATTTCACGGCGACCGGATGCACCACCACGTCGGATGCCCTGAGCTCGCATTTCACCGTTCCGCTCTCCTCATCCTCCGCGAAGGCGACCCAGATGTGCACTCCCTCAAGGTCGGCCATCGTGTTCACGAAAGCCCTGACGGCGGTATGGGAGTTTATCCCCATCTCCTTCAGTTCGGCGCTTGTGACATAGTAATACGCCACTTTGTTCTCCGTGACGTTGAAGTTCAGCATGAATCTTGCCTTGAGTTTCGTGAAGCCGATGTCCGCGGCATAGAGGTCCTGATAGACCGAGTTCACATCAACGCCGCATTCCATCAGCATGGCGGCCCGCCTGAACGTCGCGGCCGATATGCAGTCGAATCTGAAGCGTCCGCTGTCCGTGACCGTGCCCATGAACAGGGCCTTGGCGGCCTCCGGCGGGATGACCAGACCGCATTCGACGGCGAAATCGGTTATCATGCCCGCACAGCTCTCGTATGACGGGTCTATCACCTCCACGTCCGCGATCCGGCCGCTGAACAGGTGGTGGTCGATCCTGACGCTCCTGTCGGCGAGCGTGTAGCGGTCGTCGAAGAGCAGACCGACAGTAGGTGTGTCGACAATGATGGCCAATGCGCCGTTGTACATTGGTGTTTCAACAAGGTCCATGCCTTTTCCGGCTATCGAATCGTATCTTGTCGCCGGATCCCCGACGACGAACACCTTCTTCTCCGGGAAGTTCCGGTGGATGATGTGCATGAGGCCGATCTGGCTTCCGGAGGCATCCCCGTCGGCATTCCTGTGCCTGTGGATGATTATCGTGTCGTGATTCACGATTTCCTGAAGTACGGCCTCAAACATCATTCACCTCCATGGGGCGGACGCTGCTGTTCTCATATGTGGTGAACCTGATCGAGTATCCGTTGTCCACCATGGGCTCCGACTCGTACGTCATCCTCCAGTTGTCCAGCTTGTCCAGGTTGTCGAAGAAGACCTCGGCACCGCCGTCGGCATCGACCTTGGTGAGGAGGACCTTGCCGCAGTACGGAAGGAGCGTGTGGTACATCATGGCTCCGCCGATCACGAACACATCGTCCGTCGGGTACTTGGCGATCTCGGAGAACAGCTCCTCCAGGCTTCCGACCATGACGAAGCCGTCCTGCTGTGCGCGTGCCGTGTCCCCGCCCGGCCAGAGCACGATGTTGGTCCTGTTCCTGAGCGGTTTCCCCCCGGGGAAGGAGAGCAGGGTGTTGGAGCCCATGACCACCACCTTGCCGGTCGTGGTCCTGCGGAAGAATGCCATGTCCGCGGGGAGGCTGAACATGAGATCGTTCTTCCTGCCTATCCCCCAGTTCCTGTCGCAATGGAGTATCGCCTGCATACGCTTGTCCTCAGATCGCAACGGGGATGTCGTACTTCTTCTTGTTGTAGACGTAGTTCTCGAGTTTGATGTCGTCCGTGGTGAACTTGTAGAAATCGGTCACCTCCGGGTTCAGCGTGAATCCCGGTGCCGGGAACTGCTCGTTCCCGATGATCTCCTCCACGATCGGGATGTGGCGGTCGTAGATGTGGGCATCGGCTATCACGTGCACGAACTCGCCGGGGACCAGACCGCTGACCTGCGCCATCATGTACACGAGGATCGAGTACTGCACCACGTTCCAGTTGTTGGCCGCAAGCATGTCCTGGGACCTCTGGTTCAGGATCGCGTTGAGCGTGTTGCCGCTGACGTTGAACGTCATGCTGTAGGCGCAGGGGTAGAGTGCCATTTCGGACAGGTCCTGGTGGACGTAGATGTTCGTCAGGATCCTGCGGCTCTGGGGGTTGTGCTTCAGGTCGTACAGGACGCGGTCGACCTGGTCGAACATGCCCTCCCTGTACTTGTGCTTCACGCCCAGCTGGTATCCGTACGCCTTGCCGATGGTTCCGTTCTCATCCGCCCAGCTGTCCCATACATGGCTCTTGAGCTGGTGGATGTCGTTGCTCTTCTTCTGCCAGATCCACAGGAGCTCGTCCATCGCGCTCTTGACGTATGTGCGCCTGATGGTCAGGACGGGGAACTCCTCCTGCAGGTTGTAGCGGTTCACGATTCCGAATTTCTTGATCGTGTGGGCCGGCGTGCCGTCCTCCCAGTGGGGTCTGACGGGGAGGTCCTTGTCCGAGAAACCGTTCTCAAGTATGTCCCTGATGTTGCTTACGAATACTCTGTCGGCGTAGCTCATGTGCGTCTCCTTGTCGCTTCAAGGGGATTATAACCCATATGGGGACGGATTAGTACCCGATAACAGGACTGTTCTTTTTTTTCAAAAACTGTGTCGGAAACGAGACAAAGTCCGAAAAGGGTGATATAGTAAGGAGAAGGTGGCCTGTCCGCATATGCCGGACATGGAATCAGACAGGTCATCCACATAAAGGGAGAGTAGTATTATGTACGAGAACAACCGCCACACTAATGCCCATGGGATCAGGGCCCGCATCGCAGCCCTCGTCCTCATTCTGATTATGCTGGTTGCAGGAAGCGAGATGCTTTTTGCCCAGACCACCACACGCGTCAACAACCTCACGGTGGTCCCGTCGTTCGGATTCCGCCGCATCGACTACGGCAGAGGCGGAACTGATGTCACCGGATGGGGTCCCGGACTTGAGATCGCATACGACCGCGCTGTCTGCGAGCAGATCCTTTTCGGTGCATCGCTCACAGGTGAGTTCTTCCGCTACAAGGAGGTCGCGAACTACACGGACATCAAGATCTCCGCGGACATGAAGTTCCAGCTCATTCCCTTCGAGGTCACGGACACCCCGTTCAAGCTGTACTTCTGCGCCGGTCTCGGTATCGATTACGCTTTCTCCGACGACATCGGAGGCTCAAGGCTCTATTTCATGGCACGCCCGGGTATCCAGCTGAACTACACACTGATGGAAGGATTCGACATCGTGGCCAACTCATGGGCCGCATTCACCATCTTTGAAGATGCCCAGGGCCAGCAGAGAAAGGACCAGGCATTCCACGGTTCGATCGGAATCGGTGTTTCCTACTGCTTCGGCGATCCCGCTCCTGAGGCGAACGCCACAGAGAAGGCCGCAGAGAAGGCCGCCAAGGAAGCCGCCGCAAAGGCCGCTGCCGAGGAGAAGGCCCTTGCAACATCCGAGCCCGCACCTGCCGATCAGGAGACCAAGGCCGATGTCGAGCCCGCACCGGAAGCACCCGCAGCCACAGAGCCCGCCCACACCATCGAGCCCGCCAAGGCCCAGACCGCTGAGCAGACCGAAGAGGCCGCAATCGCCGCTGCAGAGGCAGAGGCCGTCAAGACCGTCGAGGTCTACTCCGACCGCCCGTACCACACTGAGCAGATCAGCTATGTGACCGACTCGACGGATGTTGCGGTCGTCACCAGCTACACGGTCGATGCTGTCGATATCGAGAAGACGGCTTACTACCACAAGGACATCGTCGTTACCAGAACAGTCATGATCTGGGACTGAGTCCTGACGTAAGACAGTAACGACCAGACGATGGTCATCGATCCCCGGGGTACATGTATTCCGGGGATTTGTTATATCTTTATATGAAATGTGGGAAAGGAGATACAAAGTCCGATGCAATACAGACTCCGGGACAGGTACTACAGCGATTTCAGCACAATAGATGTGGACAGGCTGCCGGGACGCAGCTATTTCATTCCTTATCCGTCGCGTGCGGATCTCCCCGGCATCCCTCTTACGGAGAAGCGCTACCGTTCTCCTTTGGTCAGGTGTCTGGACGGCGAGTGGGATTTCAACTACTACGACGATCCCAACGACCTTCCGCTTGAATTCGATTCGGACGATCTTACATTCGGCAGGATCGATGTCCCCTCGGTCTGGCAGTACCGCGGTTACTCGCATCCGATGTACCTCAACGTCCGCTATCCGTTCCCGTACAAGCCGCCGGTGATTCCCACACTGGAGCCGGTGAAGGGGTATTTCAGTGTCCTTGACGGTTTCAGGAAGGCCCCTGCGGATGAGATGAACCATGTGGGACTGTACAGGACGTTCTTCGATGTCGGGGACATGGACAAGAGATATATCCTGTCGTTCCTGGGAGTCTGCAGCTGCATCGAGGTCCATGTCAACGGACAGTTCGCCGGCTTCTCCGAGGAGTCCCACAATACGGCCGAGTTCGACATCACATCCATGGTACGGGAAGGTCGCAACGAGCTTGTCTGCGTGGTGCGCAGATGGTGCAACGGCACATACCTGGAGTGTCAGGACATGTTCCGCAACAACGGCATCTTCCGCGATGTCCTGTTGAGAATATCGGACAAGAACGACATCTGGGACATCGATGTGAAGACACGTGCGGAAGGAGGCGTGTACAGCGCCGACATCACGGCCTATGTGGATGACGGCGTGGAGGTACGGTTCACGCTGGAGGGCCGGGATGCCGCCGGCAATGCGCTTTCGGTTTCCGCCGGGGCGGTCTCGAACGACGGCGAAGCCAAGGTGAACCTCGAGGACCTTGCCGTCGGCCAATGGAGCGCCGAGGATCCATGCCTGTACGACCTGTACATCGAAAGTCCGTTCAGCTGCATACACCAGAGGATCGGTTTCAAGAACATCGAGGTCAGGGGGAACCTTTTCCTTCTCAACGGGCACAGGATCAAGTTCAAGGGCGTGAACCATCACGACACCGACCCGAAGAACGGCTACTGCATGACGCCCGACCAGATAGAACGCGACCTCAGGCTGTGCAAGCAGTTCAACATCGACACCGTGAGGACATCGCACTACGCACCGGACCCGCTGCTCATCGAGCTTGCCTCGGAGATGGGCATCTACATAGTGGATGAGGTCGACATCGAGACCCACGGGGTGCTGGTGGGGAGGATCCCGCCCACGTACAACAGGCTGTCGAACGACAGGAGATGGATGGAACGCTATCTGAGCCGCACACGCCGCCATTACCAGAGGGACAAGGCCCTTGCCACGCCTATAGTGATGTGGAGCCTCGGGAACGAGAGCGGCGGCGGATGCAACACGGACGCCACGTATGCGTATTTCAAGAGCGTTTCGGACATCCCGGTGCACTATGAGAGCGCAATCTACACGAAGCGCAAGGCCTACGACATAGCCTCGCGCATGTACCCTCCCGTGAAGGAGCTCCACGACATAGGAGAGGGCGTCTGCAGGACAAGGCAGTTCATGGACCGCCCGTACTTCATGTGCGAGTACGCCCATGCCATGGGAGTCGGGCCGGGCAACATAGAGGGCTACTGGAAGGAGATCTACAGCTACGACGGACTTATCGGCGGCTGTGTCTGGGAGATGAACGACCACGCCGTCGAGCACGAGGACGGGTCGTACACGTACGGCGGGGACCACGGCGAGTGGATCCACGACAGCAACTTCTGCTGCGACGGCATATTCTATCCGGACAGGACCCCGTCCACCGGAGCCTGGATCGTACGCCATGCCTACAGGCCCATACGGCTCTCCAGGATCGACGGCAACAGGTTCGAAGTATTCAACACGACCGCGTTCACGGAAGGAAGCGCCTTCCTGATGAAGATCGCCGTGTCCAACGGCAGGAGCTTCGATTTCGTTCCGGGTGCCAGGCCTCTGGAGAAGCAGCAGGTGGAGTTCGACCTGGGAGAAGTATACGGTGATTGTTTCCTGACCGCCGACACCTACGACAAGACCGGACGCCTCGTGTCCACGGAGCAGATCTGCCTGAACGCGGAAATCCTTTCCGATGTCACGAAGACGGACACGCTGCCGTCATGGTTCCGCATTGAGGACGGCAATCCGAGGATCGACCTTGGAGACACAACGATGTCCCCATCCGAACCATATACCATACTTTTCAGGGCGGAGACCGACAACGACAGCATCAATTTCGTTGCAAAGCCCATGCGCAAGTGGTACGGCGGGAAGACGACGATGCTCGGCTGCAGGCAGTCGGAAAGCCGCGCGGTGACCGAATGGGCCATCAAGGTACACAAGAAGACATTCCTGTGCACGGACCTCTACGAGGGCTGCACCCTGCCGGACGGAAGCGAGGGCGTGCTGGTCACCAGCCTGCTCCATTCCATGAAGGTGAAGGCGAAACTCCCCAGGTTCGGGAAGGCCTTCAGGCTGGATCCCTCGTTCGACGATGTCGTGTACAAGGGCCGCAGCGGGGAGTCCTATGTGGACATGAAGGAGCAGTTCCCGGTAAAGGAGTGCGCATGCAAGGTGGAGGACATGACGGAGCCCAACGTGAAACCGCAGGAAAGCGGCAACCGTTGCGACACACGATATGCCAGGCTTTCCGACGGGAAGGCGGCCGTGAGGTTCACGGCTGTGGACAATCCGTTCGAGCTTTCCGTGAAGCCGTACACCGACACGGCCCTTGTGGGTATGAAGCACAGGGGGGACGAGAATAAAACAGGAACTTATGTTACAATAAACGGATTCCAGCAGGGTATAGGCACAGGAAGCTGCGGTCCGTACACACTGGACGAGCATTGCTACGATGCATCCAAAGACCATATTCTGAGATTCATCATCTCGAGGGAGCTTGTGAAATGAAAGACTTGGAGAAACTGGTTGGGAAGGTGAAGGAGATCGTCCTCGCCTCCGCGCAATTCACAAAGGTCGATTCCTTCTCGATCGAGGAGAAGGAGGGCGAGTCATGGAACATCGTGACTTCTGCCGATGTCGCCGTTCAGGACTACCTCCAGAAGGAGCTTCTGGCCCTGATCCCCGGAGCGGGATTCCAAGGTGAGGAGAACCATCAGCAGGATATCGCCAAGGAGGTATGCTGGATCGTCGATCCGATCGACGGTACCACGAACTTCGCGCGCGGCATGCAGCAGTCGGGAATCTCCGTGGGACTGCGCGAGGGATCGGAGCTTGTCCTGGGCGTCGTGTACAACGCCGACCTGGACGACATGTTCTGGGCCACCAAGGGCAACGGAGCCTATCTGAACGGCAAGAGGATTAACGTCTCCAACAAGGACTTCGCACATTCGATCATCTGCACGGCCATGAGCCTGTACAGGAAGAGCTATGCGAAGATGTGCTCCGATGTGCTTCTGGAGACATACGGGCAGTGCGCCGATTTTAGGCGTTTCGGCGTGGCGTCGCTCGAGCTGTGCTATCTTGCCGCCGGCAGGGTGGACACTTTCTTCGAGCTCAGGCTCTTCCCGTGGGATTTCGCCGCCGCGGCGGTCATCCTCAGGGAGGCGGGCGGCATCATCAGCACGATGGTGTGGGACAACGGACCGGCACGGCTTTCTCCGGACATGATCCTCGACGCACCCAGTCCGATAATCGCGGCCAACAATGAGGAGAACCTGAGGAAGCTCGGTTCGATAATCACGGCCCATATGAAGGATTTCGACGCATCGGAATACAAATGACGACAAGGCGGGGGTTGCCGTTATGTACAGGATATTAAGCAGGAAAGAGCTCAATCCCACTGTGACCCAGATGGAGATAGAGGCCCCGCTGGTGGCCGCCAAGGCCAAAGCAGGGCAGTTCATCATCCTCCGTGTCGATGCCGAAGGGGAAAGGATACCCCTCACGATCGCAGGTACGGACAAGACGACCGGAGGTGTGAAGATCATCTTCCAGATCGTCGGTTCCACCACGGAGAAACTCAACCACAAGAAGGAGGGCGAGTCCATACAGGACTTCGCCGGACCTCTCGGAAAACCGACCGAGGTCGAGGGGAAGAAACGCGTCTGCATAGTCGGCGGTGGCGTCGGATGCGCGATCGCACTTCCTGTGGCGCAGGCCTTCAAGGCTCAGGGCACCGAGGTCGTGAGCATCATCGGGTTCAGAAGCAGGGACCTGCTGATCCTGGAGGACGAGTTCCGCGCCGCATCGAGCTCCCTGACCGTCATGACCGACGACGGATCCTATGCACGCCACGGCAACGTCACGGTCCCCCTGAAGGAGATGCTCGAAGCCGGTGAGAAGTTCGATGAGATCATCACCATCGGACCGCTGATCATGATGAAGTTCGTGACCCTCACGGCAAAACCGTTCGGCGTTCCCGTCACGGTATCCATGAACCCCATCATGATAGACGGTACCGGGATGTGCGGATGCTGCAGGCTGACGCTAGAACGGGACGGAAAGCGCATCACACGTTTCGCGTGCGTGGACGGTCCCGATTTCAACGGCTATGAGGTGGATTTCGACGAGGCCATGTCCCGCGGCAGGATGTATTTCCCGTTCGAGCGCAAGGCCCATGAAGAGACATGCAACCTGTTCAGGCAGGCACGGTGACAGGGGAGGAACGACATGGCGATGGAACCCAAGAGACATGAGATGCCGGTGCAGGACCCCAAGGTCCGTGCCCACAACTTCGACGAGGTGGCCCTGGGCTATTCACACGAGGTGGCCCTTGCCGAGGCACAGCGCTGCCTGCACTGCAGCAACAGGCCCTGTGTCGAAGGCTGCCCCGTAAACATAGCCATCCCCGATTTCATCGCATGCCTGAAGAAGGACGACATCGAGGGCGCATACCGCGTGATCAACAGCTCGTCGTCGTTCCCCGCTGTCTGCGGCCGTGTCTGTCCGCAGGAAAGACAGTGCGAAAGCAAGTGCACCATGGGAATCAAGTTCGAGCCGGTCGGAATCGGCCGCCTGGAGCGCTTTGTCGCCGACTGGCACAACGCCAATTCCAAGGAGGCCCCGCGTAAGGCTCCTTCCAACGGTCACAGGGTCGCCATCGTCGGTTCCGGTCCTTCCGGCCTGGCATGCGCCGGCGATCTTGTGAAGGCCGGTTTCCACGTGACGGTTTACGAGGCTCTGCACACGGAAGGCGGGGTTCTCGTGTACGGGATTCCCGAGTTCAGGCTCCCCAAGACGGTCGTTGCCAAGGAAGTCGATACCCTGAAGCAGCTCGGTGTCGAGTTCGTCACCAATGCCGTCATAGGCAAGACCCTCACTGTGGACGAGCTTTTCGAGCTGGGCAACGAGGCGGTGTTCATAGGTTCCGGAGCAGGACTTCCGAACTTCATGAACATACCCGGCGAGTCCCTCAAGGGCGTGTATTCGGCCAACGAGTTCCTGACCAGGAGCAACCTGATGAAGGCCTACCGCGAGAAGTGCGACACGCCGATCATGAAGGGCGGGAAGGTGGTTGTCGTCGGCGGAGGGAACGTGGCCATGGATGCCGCGCGAACCGCGCTCAGACTCGGGGCGGAAAAAGTCCACATTGTCTACAGAAGGTCC
Organism: Sphaerochaetaceae bacterium; assembly: GCA_045116915.1. Classification (GTDB taxonomy): domain Bacteria; phylum Spirochaetota; class Spirochaetia; order Sphaerochaetales; family Sphaerochaetaceae; genus UBA9732. The sequence goes on from JBGUMQ010000046.1 coordinate 51,951, forward strand.
ATGGAGGAGCTCCCGGCAAGGCTCGAGGAAGTCGAGAACGCACAGGAAGAGGGCATTGATTTCCAGCTCCTGCGCAATCCCGTCGAGGTCCTGGGATACAACAATCCCGACAACCCGCGTGACGAGAGGAACGGCTTCGTCACCGGAATCCGCGTCATCAGGATGGAGCTGGGAGAGCCCGATGCCAGGGGCAGACGCAGCCCCGTCCCTGTCGAGGGTTCCGAATACGTAATAGAATGCGACACTGTCGTCATAGCCATAGGAACATCGCCGAATCCGCTGATCAAGTCCACGACCGACGGTCTTGAGGTCAATGCGCGCGGAGGCATAATCGTCGATGAGAACGGCCTCACCTCACGCGATCGTGTCTATGCCGGAGGCGATGCGGTCACAGGCGCCGCGACCGTCATCTCGGCAATGGGCGCCGGCAAGAAAGCGGCTGGAGCGATAATCGACTTTTTCAGATGATCCCGAATTCCGTCAGGAAGTCCTTCACGACCTGACGGTATTCGTCGGTATGGTCCCAGATGCTCTCTGCATGTTCCGAACCTTCGTAGAGATGCATCTTTTTCTTGTCTTTCTTGGCATTGAAGACATCGTTAACCATCTCTGTCGGTACGAACGTATCGCTGGCCCCGTGGCAGAACAGCATGGGCACGGATGTCTGCGCGACGGCCTTCTCGGGGCATACCTTGTCCATGTCCAGCTTGAAACGCTTCTTCAGTATCAGGCTTCCGACGTTGAGGAACGGGAAGGACGGCAGGTGCTTCGCCCTCAGGTTGGCCGCCATCTCCTTGCGCATGGACGAGTATCCGCAGTCCTCGACGACGAATGAGAGCCAGGGGATGAGCGGTGCGGCCAGCATGGCTGTCGCCGAACCCATCGATTCGCCCTGCAGTCCCCAGACCGCATCATCGGGGAAGAACTGCCTGACATATCCCGCAAGGTCCACCAGGTCCTGGTGCTCGATAAGGCCCATGGTGCAGTAAAGCCCTTCCTTGTCGCTCTGTCCGTGGTAGCGGTGGTCGAAGGCAACGATGTTGAATCCCAGTTCCTGGTATATCTTGCCGTAGGTGAGCATGGTGATGTGGTTGCTCGTCCAGCCGTGGCTGAGGATCACGACGCGCTGTCTGCCGTCCGGGAACGACCGGCCCTCATCGGCACGGATTATCCTGCCGAACAGGTTGTAGCCGCGCGGGCTGCGGAATGTGAATTCCTCGACCTTGTGGTTCTCCAGCACGCTGAGGGGATCTATTGAACACTTGTGGATACGCACCTGCTCCCTGGAATACTCGTAGGTATGGGCATTCGGATACACGACGATCTTCGCGAATACGTTCGCGACCACGTAGACAAGCAAGGCCAGGACCAAAAGGACAGCGGCCACGATGATTGCTGCAACCATGACAGAACTCCTGTTTCTCCATTCTAAGGGCGTAAAACGATTAAGTAAACGGCAACTTGTCCGCCGGCGGTACTTTTTTTTATTCCTATAATGTGGGATTATTACATCTGACAGTTTTCTGTCGGAAACGACGGGAGGAGTTGAAATGTCCGGAATGCCTTGGCTCATCAGATTCGCACGGTTCACATATGGAAGGTTCCTGCGTATCGGCGGCAAGGTAAGCCTGCGCAACGACTGCGGGGCGGACCTCAAGGCCGGTCCCTATATCTATCTCTTCAACCACGTGGGGATCATGGATCCCGTCATGGTGTCGGCCGTCCTGCCCAGGCACGTCAGATGGGTCGCCGGAGCATACCTCTTCAAGAACCGTTTCCTCAAGCTGGTCCTGGGGAAGGGATGCGGGGCCATACCCAAGCAGCAGGGCCGCAACGACATCTCCATGGCCCGCAACATCGGCACGGCCCTGAAGAACGGGGACAACATCGGCCTTTTCCCCGAGGGTACACGCACCTGGGACGGCGAGATGATGCCGATCGTCTACATCGCGCTTGCCAAGTTCATCAGGCGCTACAATGTCCCGGTTCTGGTCGGACACCTGGAGGGCGGCTACGCGCACCAGCCCAGATGGGCGGATTTCAAGCGCAAGGGCAAGGTCACGGTGGCGATCAGGCACCACCTCTCCGCCGAGGAACTCCAGACCACTGATGTCGGGGTCATGGCCTCCCGGCTTCAGGAGTACATGCACTTCTCCAACGACGAGTGGAAGAGGACCGTGGACTACAGCTACGTCTGCGACAGAAGGGCAGAAGGCCTGCAGAGGCTCCTGTACCTGTGCCCGAAATGCAACGCCATAGACAGCCTGGTGACTTCCGGCAACAGGATAAGCTGCCGCAAATGCGGTGCCGTCGCGGAACTGGATGCATGCGACGACCTGGTCTCCACTGACATCCCGTTCCATACGCTGCGCGAGTGGCATGAGTGGGAGGCTTCCGAGACCTGCAGGCAGGGAGGCTTCCCCGCAGAAGGCGGTGTCCTGCTCCAGACAGGCGACGACAACAACGACGGAGAACTGAAAACAATATCCGAGAACATAACCGTACAGCTGAAGGACGATGTCCTTACTGTGGACTGCAACGGCTCCTATGATGGAGAAAACCACTACGAGTTGCCTTTGCAGGACATCACATCGCTCGTGCTGAACGCAAAGCAGACGATGGAGCTGTTCTGCGGCAACGTGCTGTACAGGATCAGGCTCATGAGCGGGGCCAATTCGCTCAAATACCAGGAATTCTACCGCAACTACAGGAACAGCCGTTCCGTGGTCGATGGAAGGGAGAAGAAATGAACTACATCCACAGTGCCCATGATTTCACAATCGTCATACACCTGTGCATCATCTCGTGTGCGCTTCTGCTAGGCTCCACGCTGAGGTCCAAGATCGGATTCCTCCGCAAGTACCTCATCCCGGCGCCGATGATCGGAGGAGTCTTCCTCTTCCTGTTCTACAACTATCTGGCACCGCGCCTCAATCTGGAGAGCGGAACGCTGTTCCTGGAGGAACTGATGTTCCACTTGCTGAACATATCGTTCATAGCCATGCAGCTCAGGATCCCGGCCAAGAAGGACAAGGTTCAGAGGAAGGGGACCCTGTGGTCCAACGTCACGGCGCTCCTTGCCGAATACGGACTGCAGTGCACCCTGGGACTCCTTGCCGCGGTGCTGATACTCAGGAGCATCCTTCCGGGATCGGCCGCTGCCATAGGACTCACCCTCTGCCTCGGATTCGAGCTCGGACCGGGACAGGCCGAATCGATGGCAAAGGTCTGGGAGGGTGCACCCTACAACGTGGCGAACGCCGGCGATGTCGGACTGACGATGGCCGCCATCGGATTCGTGATAGGCTCTGTCATCGGAGTCGTCCTCATCAACCGGGCGGCGAAGAAGGGCTGGCTGAGTGCCGAATATGTGGAGAAGCTCCGAAACAGGAAGACCGGTTCAGGATTCCTCCGCCTCTCCAAGGACAGGGTTCCGACGAGCTACCAGACCACGGTCAGCGAGTCCATGGACTCCTTCACGCTGCACATCGCACTGATCTTCGTCGTGTACCTTCTCAGCTTCCTGATAATGGCCGGATTTGAATGGATCATCGCAAGATTCGTAGGCGGAAAGGTTCTTGAGGCTGTCCAGGGACTCTGGGGCATCAACTTCGTCATCAGCTCTCTGTGTGCCATCGTGGTGCGCAAGGGCCTGATTGCAGCCCATGCCGAGCATGTGATAGACAACCAGACCTGCAACAGGATAGACGGAATCGCCGTCGACATCACCGTTGTCGCATGTCTCGGAGCCATCGAGGTGGCCGCCATCCGCCAGTATTGGATACCCATCCTTGTCCTGACGGCAATCGGTGTCCTTGTCACCTGCTTCATCACTCCGTGGTTCTGCTCAAGGCTTTTCAAGGATTATTCCTTCATGAGATTCCTGATGGTATTCGGAACCGCCTGCGGAACCCTGCCAACAGCCCTTTCGCTTGTGCGTGTCGTGGATCCCGACTTCGAGACCCCTGTGGCCCAGGAATATGTGAATTCGATGGGTGTGATATTCGTTCTGGCGCTTCCCATCCTGGCCCTGGTCAACTGGCCGGCGAAGGGCATGGTGTGGCCGTTCATCGCGATCACGGCGGCATACATCCTGATCGCGTTCGTCCTCTACCTGAAGCTTGCAGGCAAGAGGGCTTTCGCCAAAGGCGGATACTTCTATATGGAGAAGAAAGAGGACTGAGTCCCCGGGCAGGTCAGAGGACCTTGCCCAGGAAGTCCTTGAGTCTGGGACTCTGCGGGTTGTCGAAGATCTGCTCCGGCGACCCCTGTTCCACGATTTTCCCCGAATCCATGAACACGATCTTGTTACCGACCTCGCGTGCGAAGGCCATCTCGTGTGTGACTACAACCATGGTCATTCCGGTCTGGGCCAGCTCCTTCATGACGGAGAGGACCTCTCCGACCATCTCCGGATCCAGCGCCGACGTCGGCTCGTCGAAAAGCATCACCTCGGGTTCCATCATCAGTGCGCGTACTATGGCGACACGCTGTTTCTGTCCGCCCGAAAGCTGGATGGGGTAGGCCGATGCCCTGTCTTCCAGGCCGACCCTGGCAAGAAGCTTCATGGCTTTCTCCTCGGCTACCTTCCTGTCCATTTTCTTGACCTTGATCGGAGCAAGCGTCATGTTGTCCAGGACCGTCTTGTGGGGGAACAGGTTGAAATGCTGGAAAACCATCCCCATCCCGCGCCTGTGCACATCGATGCTCTGGCGCACCTTCTTCCCGTTCTCGTCGATATGGTACTTCTTGGTGATATCCACTCCGTTGAAGACCACTTCTCCGGAAGTGGGGACCTCAAGAAGGTTCAGACATCTGAGGAATGTGGACTTCCCGCTTCCGGAAGGTCCGATGACAACGACGACATCGCCCTTGTCTATGGAATAGGAGACATCGTCCAGGGCCTTGAGCTCCCCGTTGTAGTAGTATTTGCAAAGGCCGTTGACCCTGATTATCTCATCTCTTGTCGCCACGGCTCATCCTCCTCTCGAAATATGCGATGATCTTGCTGGTCGGGAACGTCAGGCAGAAGTAGACCGCCGTCGCGATCAGAAGCGGCTCGGCTATCCTGTATGTCGCGCCCTTGGTCGTGGCCACGGCGTACATGATCTCCTGGACACCGATGGTGTAGCAGATGGACGACTCCTTGATGATGGTGACGAACTCGTTCGCGATGGCCGGAAGAATGTTCTTGATGGCCTGCGGGAGCACTATCTCCATCAAAGTCTGTCTGGAAGTGAGTCCAAGGGACCTCGCGGCCTCGGTCTGTCCATGGTCGATCGACTGGATTCCCGCCCTGATGATCTCGGACAGGTAGGCTCCGGAGTTCATGGAGAGGGCGACCACACCGGGGAAGAAACGCTCGAACCTGATGAATCCGAACAGCTTGAAGTTCGGCAGGCTGGCTTTTGCGAACACGACATAATAGATGATGAAGAGCTGTACGAGCATCGGTGTTGCTCTGAACAGCTCCACATAACAGGTGGCGAACCAGGATAGCGGTTTGATTTTCGACATCCTCATGAGCGCAAGGAACAGCGCGAGGATGAAGCCGAAAAGAACCGTCAGGGCTGACAGCGACAGAGTGCATATCAGCCCTTCCTTGAACAGTTGAATGTATTGCCAGGTCTTGGCGAATCCTGCTGAAGAGAACATGGTCCGGCCTTAGTCGATAAGACCTTCGATGATGTTTCCGGTAGCCTTCTCGTTTGCCTCGGCGACAAATGCGTTCATGCTGCCGTCGGCAAGTGCCTGGGCGATTGCCCTGTTGACACCCTCGAGGAGGGCGAAGTTGCCCTTTGCGACTCCGATTGCGGAACCTTCCGTATCATACGGGACATCCAGAACCAGCTCCAATGAAGGATAGTTCTTCTGGTATGCGCTGGCGACGACTGTCTCGATGTATGCACCTGTCACCTTGCCGGTGATGAGCTCGGCGATGATGTCCGTGACCTTCGAGAGTGCGACGATGTCTGCATCCGGTGAATACTTGCCTGCAAGATCCATCTGGATTGATCCGACCTGGGCTGCAACTGAATACTTCTTGTTATTGGTATCGTCAAGGCTCTTGAAGAGGCCTGCATTGTCCTTTGTAGTGACGAACGACTGGCCGCCCTCATAGTAGATGTCCGAGAACTCCATGATCTCCGCTCTGCTGGGATCCGGCGAGTAGCCTGCGATTCCGAGGTCGACGTTCTTGTTCTGGACTTCCATCAGTGTTCCGTCGAAATCCATGGGGATGACCTCGAGCTTGAGTCCGAGGTAGTCGGCGATGTATTTTGCGAGGCTCATGTCGAAACCTGCGAGTGCGGGTACTCCGTCGTCGCCGATGGAATAGAACTCATACGGTGCGAAGTCGGGCGATGTCGCGACGGTGAGTGTTCCGGCGCTGATTGTCTTGATTTCTGCCTTGAGCTGGTCGAGTGTCATGGAACTGTAGTCCTTGGTCTCTGCGGCCTGCTCTGTGGCGGCGCTTGCGAACAGCGGTGTGAAAAGTGCTGCGATCAGAAGAACAATTGCAAGTTTTTTCATGTTATTACCTCTTTCTTGTGATGATATTCCGTTTCATTACCGGGATGTGTATAAAAATGCATTCCCGTTGTCAAGGCTGATACTGCCATTTTTATCAGATAATGTCCATACGTTTAATACAGTTTTTACTCGAATTTTTCGATTTTTATGCAGTTTTCCGTATTTTTATGCCGGATGAAATTGGAACAATGTTTCTCCCCACCGGCGGGAATCCATGGTATAGTGGAGAAAGAACACACGATTGGAGGAGAAAACCATGAAGAAAATACTTGTTGTCCTTATCGTAGCACTGGTCGTAGTCGCATCCGCATCAGCCTTCGCTTTCAAGTCGGTCGGAGTGACGATCGGATCCGTGTCCAGCGTCGGGGCCGAATTTGTCGTCGTGGACATGGAGATCGTCGACAATCTGGATGTGTATGCAGGAATCGGCTACGCCGGTGATTTCGCCATCACTTCCGGTATCCAGTACAAGGTCGGATCGTTCGAATTGGGCGGAACATATGTCGCCATTCGCCCCGGTGCCCAGGTGAATACCTATATTTACAGCGGAACAGCATCTTTCGGAGTTCTGGGAACCTGCGCGTTCTCGTTCGATGCAAGATCGCTGACGGGATTCCTCAGGCCCGGACTCGGAATCGGTCTTGCCATTTACAAAGACGGTGAAAGCGGCACGACCATCCATTCGGAATTCGGTTTCTCCCTGGAAGCCGGCGTCGCATACCTCTTCTGACATCCGCAGGACTTGAAATCCTGCCACCACAACCGGACGGTCTCCAAAACCGCCCGGTTTTTTTCTTCAGAGGACGACCCAGAAACCGTTCTTCCTGGAGCCTTCGCGGCGGATCCTGCCGCTGTCCTCGAGCTTTTTCAGCTCCCTGTATACGGATGACTCCGAAATTCCGAGTCTGAGCGACGCGGAATATCTGGTTGTCTGCGGCTCTTCCCTCAGCAGGTCGTAGAGGGCGGAGGAGGGGCTGTCCTTCGGATACGTGTATGCGGCAAAAGGTTTCTCGAACGGTATGCTTACCCTGAGGAAATTGGGGGAGAAGCGGAATATCTCCTTCGGGTAGAACCTCAGCACCCTTCTGATGCCTGTTCCCAGCCTTTCCGCCAGACTCAGGTCCCTGAAGACCCTGATCAGTTCCGGATTCACAGGAAGGGAATAACCGTTCAGGAAATCCTCCTTGGTGAACCCCTCCGGAAGGCCTCCGAATGAAGATATCTCGAACCTGTTCGCGAACTCCTCGAATACCGGCAGTCCGTTCGAAAGATAGTTGTTGTGTACGATCGCATTGATGACAAGCTCCCTCATCGCAATCGGGTTGAACCTGTTCCTGTCGATGCGTTCCTTCGCGGTTATCCTCGAATAAGTTGTATTCCTGTTTCTGATGAGGTCCAGAATCTCGTCTGTCGTCTTGATGATCGACTGGTTTCCGAAACTCTTGTGCTCCACCAGATCGAACACCTCATCTCCGGAATACCTTGCATACTGGAACTGCAGGCTGTTCTGATCGGACAGGATATACGCCAGATAGTTGAATTCATCGTCTTCCGTGTACAGATCCAGATGGATGAGGAAGTTCTCTCCCACATCGAAGCCTTTCTCCACATAGCGTTCACGCAGATACCTGAATGTCAGAGCCTGTTCCGGAGAACGTCTTGTGACCAGCGTCTCCTTCGCCCTTCTCTGGAAGAGGTCCATTATCATCCCCTCTGGCATCTTCTCGGTGGTGCTTCCGACCCTGAAGAAGCAACCTTCCGATGACATTCCGTTCTTCCTTATATAGTAAGGGCGCTGGTTGCCTCCCGATACGATCACCTGGATGCAGATCTTTCCTTCGATATCGGGTGTGGCTATCTCGAACAGCCCCAGCGTCGACGGCGATATGTTGTTCTTGATGCGGTCCTTGATCTCTTTCTGCTTTGAATCCAAAGCGTCCACACCGACAATAGTGCCGTCATCGGCTATCCCTATGAATATGGATCCCCCGTGCGGGGTGTTGAGAAATGCAACGACCTCTCGCTCAAGCCTTTCATTCAGCTTTTCCTTGAATTCCGTCATCTCGTTCTCGAACATGTGCCAGGCCCTCCCCATGCCGCCATTGTAGCATGAAGCAAAAGCAGAAGCAATAAATGAAGCAATAAAGAATCAATAATTGAAGCAATACCTGGTCGTACCGGTAGGGTTTCCTCGTACTGGTCGAGCTCCTCGTACTGGTAAGGTTTCCTCGTACTGGTCGAGCTCCTCGTACTGCCCGTACCCCCGGGCGGGCTGGCAAAACATCTCAAAATGAAAAAACCGGCCTTTACAGACCGGTTCATCAATTTGGAGCTGATCGGGATCGAACCGACTACCTATTGAATGCCATTCAATCGCTCTAGCCAGGTGAGCTACAGCCCCAAGTGCCTTTTGATGATACGAAAAAGGCCGGTTATTGTCAATCACAAAGCCACCGCATCGCATAAGCATCGCAAAACATGACGGATGCCCGGGCAACGGCCGCTTTCCCTCAACCGGGAAACGTGGCATAATCCACACTATGGTGGTACTTATCGGCGGAAGCTCGCATGTGGGCAAGACGATGATAGCCCGCAGGCTAGTGAGGAAATACGGCTGGGAGTGCATCTCCCTGGATATGCTCAAGGATGCGTTCATCAGGACACAGCTGGGGAATCCCGGCACCGGAAGCGATTACGAGATGCGCTACTGGATGTGGCCGTTCGTGGCCCGGATCGTCAGAAGGGCATTGGAAAGCGGGCGCGACCTGATCCTCGAGGGTTGCTACATACCCGCCGAGTGGGCCGACAGCTTCACACCTGCCGAACTCCGCAGCATCCGGTGTGTGTTCATCGTCATGAGCGAGATCCACATCCGCACCAATATCGATGCCATAGAGCGCTACTCGCAGAGGGTGGAAAGGCGCCCGGACGATGTTGTCGACATGGACCGTCTGATACGATGCAGCCGCGAATTCAAGGAAGACTGCCTGAGAACCGGCACATTCTATATAGAGATAGACGGCGATTACGACGACGAGTCCCTCTTCGATGCCGTCGAGTCCGTCATCCAGGACGACGACCATCTTGAGAAAGGCATAATACTCTGAATCCGGGTACGGGCAGAACGACCAGTACGAGGAGTACGACCAATCCCTACGAAATTGCAGAATGAATTGATGGGGAAGGGCGAGTGTTATCTGCCAAGCATCCTCAGGCACATGTCGGGGTAGTTGGTGATGGCCGCATCGACATCCCAGTCGATCAGCTGCCGCATCTGGCTCTCCTCGTTGATGGTCCAGACGTTCAGGCCGATGCCGTTCTCCCTGCATTCGGCGACTACGGAGTCGTCCAGCAGGGCATAGTCCGGATGCATGAACTGGATTCCCGCATCCTTCGTCTGGGGAGCCAGATGGAGGTGCCTGTTGTCCGCATAGAGGAAGCCGCAGGGGATCTCCGGAGCAAGCTGTCTGGCGCGCAGGACGGATATCCAGTTGAACGACGAGAAGATGATGCGGTCCTGCAGGCCGTAGGCCCTGACCATGTCTATGGCCTTGCGTTCGATGTCCTGATACCACTGGTTGTTCGTTTTTATCTCCACATTTGTGATGAATGAGCCATCGGAAGCGAATTCACAGAACTCCTCGAAGGACGGGATGGTGCACTCGAAGGCATCGGCCTTTGTGCGTGAGGCGCGGGTTTTTGTGAGCTCGGCCAGGGTGAAGTCGGAGACGATTCCGTCGATTCCGGTGGTGCGGACGAGGTTCTCGTCATGGATGATGACGAGCTGCCCGTCGCTGCTTTCGTGGATGTCCAGTTCGATTCCGTCGGCGCCGGCTTCGATGGCCTTGCGGAACGCCAGCATGGTGTTTTCGGGATAGTTGCCCGAGAAACCCCTGTGTGCGAGTACTTTCATGGTATCCTCCGTGAGCCTGCGGACCGTCATCGCATCAGGTCCCGGCAGACGGCTCCATTGTAGACCATATCGGGAATTATTGGTATCTTTCAAAGGGGAGCCAATCATGCTTAACGATATTTTGAAGACCAAGAAAAGCCTTTTCTCCGACGGCGTCCAGACAGTTCTGAGAGGCCAGGAGAACCGTAACAGAAGAGTCGTTTTCCTCCAGGGCAACCTGGTCGGCAACGTGAGGAGCGAGACCCGCGGTGTCAGCGCAAGGGTGTGCAGGCACGGAGTCTACGGATTCTCCTCCATGGCCGAGTATTCCAGGCAGGCGGCCGACGCCGTCCTCAAGGCGGCCACGGAGAATGCCATTTTCCTGGACAACCATGCGCCCAAGGGGCTCCCCGACCAGGCGGGCAACGGGACCGGCATAGTCCCGCTCCACAAGGGGATCGTCGATTTCGAGCAGAAGAGGATAATCGAGCTCTGCAAGAGCCTGGACGACTACATCGTGAAGACATATCCGGACCTGGTCAGCAGGACCGTCGTCTACACCGAGGACTCCCAGGACAAGATCCTCTACACATCCGATGCCTATGACGGGCACATCACCAACCCCCGCTGCTACATCTACGTCATCATGACGGCCCTTTCCAAGAAGGACAACACACCGCTCGAACTCTACGCCGTGTTCGGCGGCTCCGGCTCGCTCGAGACCCACTTCAAGACCATCGAATGGATGTATCCGGGAATCGATGCCCTCCATCGCAAGCTGATGGACAAGGTCGATGGCGTCTACGCCGAGGCAGGCTACAAGACCGTCATCCTCGGCGGACCTCTGGCCGGAATGCTGGCACATGAGGCTGTAGGACACACAGTCGAGGCCGACCTGGTTCTCGGCGGATCCGTCGCAGGCCCCAACCTGAACAAGAGGGTGGCTTCCGACCTGGTGACCATGGTCGATTACGCGAACCTCACTCCCGAAGGAGAGGCTCCGCTTCCGGTATACCTCGATGACGAGGGCCAGATCGCAAGGGATGCGGTGCTTATCAAGAACGGAGTGCTCAAGGGATACATGCACAACCGCGAGAGCGCCGAGAAGTTCGGCGTGAAGCCCACAGGCAACGCAAGGGCCTGGGCTTTCTCCGACGAACCCCTGATCAGGATGAGGAACACAGCGGTGCTTCCCGGAAAATCCAGGCTTCAGGACATGATCGCATCCATAGACGACGGTTATTACCTGATCGACACCAACAACGGACAGGCGGACCTGACGGGCGAGTTCATGTTCGGAGTCACGATGGGATACGAGATAAAGAAGGGAAGGCTGGGCAAGGCCATCCTGGACACGACCGTCACGGGAATCGCATTCGACATGCTCAAGACAGTCGATATGGTTTCCGACAAGGTCTGCTGGAACTCCAGCGGCTTCTGCGGCAAGAAGCAGATGATCCCCGTGGGTCTGGGCGGACCGGAACTCCGCTGCAAGATCATGATCGGCGGCAGGTGAGGAGGTCAGGCATGAAGAGCATCAGGAAGATTGCTGAAAGGATCGAGGCGGGCTTCGCCGCATCGAAGGTCAAGAAGTACTCCTACCACCTCGTGGAGAAGGAGACACGCGAGCTTTCCGCTGAAAACGGCGAATTCTCGCTTCTCAGGACATTGTTCGACAACACCGTCACGCTTTCGGCCTTCGTCAGCGGCAAGAACGGTGTGGTCCACGGAAACGATTTCTCCGATGAGGGGATCGATGCGCTGGTGAAATCCGCAGTGCTTTCGGCACAGGCATCCGTCAAGGACACCGCGCACGACATCGCTCCGGAGCAGGAGCCCGCGAAGTTCAGGCAGGGCAACCTGAAGCCCGATTTCGACAGGTTCTTCGAGAGGATAAAGGAGCTCCTTTCCGACATCAGGACCGAGTACCCGAAGATCCAGATCATGAACGTCATAGGCGAGTACGTGAAGTCCCATTCGCTGCTGCGCAACTCCAATGGAGTCGACTTCGAGCAGACGGCCGGCCAGTATTTCGTCATCCTCGAGTTCGCAGGACATGAGGGCGACAAGACCACCAGCCTGGAGTCCGCCAGTGTCCAGATCAGGGACCTGGACACGAGGCTCATCGACCTGGGAAGCCTGCGCTACCACCTGGACAACGCACAGAAGCAGCTGGACCAGATCCCGCTTTCGGGCAAGTTCACCGGATCGGTCATCTTCACGCCGGAACTCTTCGCCGAGTTCATCGGCATGGTGGCACGCAACTACATTTCCGACAGCGTCATCATCGACGGCACCAGCCTGTGGAAGAACAAGCTCGGCAAAAAGGTTGCGGACGACAAACTCACCGTCACACTGAAGTCCCACGACAAGCGCATAGTCATCGGCGAGCGTTATACGGCCGATGGCTTCCGCACCGAAGACCTTCCCATTATCGAAAACGGTGTTCTGAAGAACTTCACAATCGGACTCTACACTTCCAGGAAGACGAAGAAGCCCGTCTCGAAGAACTCTTCGATGGACCTGGTGGTCAACCCGGGCAAGACTCCGCTGGAGCAGATGATAGCCGGTGTGAAGCAGGGCCTGATTGTAGGCGGATTCTCGGGCGGAAATCCGGGAACAAGCGGTGATTTCTCCGGCGTCGCAAAGAACAGCTACTATGTCGAGGACGGACAGATCAAGGGCGCCGTGAGCGAGGTCATGATCAACGGAAACCTCGGTGCCGCGCTGAAGGACATCCTCGCAATCTCCTCCGAGGTTCTTGCGGACGGCGGCATGGTAGTGCCGTATGTCCTGGTGGACAACATTGTCATATCGGGAAAGTAATCAGACCAACGAACTCTTCTTCAGCTTCTCGTCGGTGAAGTTGCGCTTGTAGGCTACGATCAGGATGGCCGAGCATACGAGCCAGCCCGCGGGATAGCCCAGCGCTATGGGAAGCACCGTGTTGCTGATGTAATTCGCCATGATGAACAGGTAGATCTGCCTGAACAGTACGAACGACAGCAGCATGGCCGCCATGGGGATCCCCGACCTGCCGCATCCGCGAAGGGCACCTGCGTAGATCTGGTTGAAGCACGGCAGCAGGTAGAACGGGGTGAGATACGTCAGGAACATCGTTCCGTAGAGGATGACGCCCTGTTCTCCGCTTCCCACGAACAATTCCACTATGATCCTTGCCAACGGGACCACCACAGCTATCAGCACGGCCGTCGAGACCAGGGACATGTACAGCGATATCCTGACACCCTGGCGGGCCCTTTCCGTATTGGATATCCCCAGGTTCTGGCCTACGAATGTCTGTGTGGCCATGGCTATGGACTGCATGGGCAGAAGCACCAGCTGGTCCACCTTGATGTATGATGTCCATCCTCCCATGACATCGGCGCCGAAGAAGTTGATGTACGACTGTACGAAGATGTTGGAGAAGCAGGTGACCGCCATCTGGAGTGCCGACGGCAGGCCCACCCTGAACATCTTGCCCAGGATGGCGGTGTCTATCCGTATCTTCTTGATATTGATGCGCACGCTTGTCCTTGTCCTGAACAGCAGGCGCAGGACAAGCGCCGCCGAGATTCCCTGCGATATGATCGTGGCGTAGGCCACGCCTGCGGTGCCCATGCCGAATGCGATCACGAACAGGAGGTCCAGCGCTATGTTCAGGCTGGCCGACACCACCAGGAAGATGAACGGGTGGGTGGAATCCCCTATGGCGCGCAGGACCGCCGATCCCATGTTGTAGATCAGGAGTCCCGATATTCCGGCGAAATATATCGTCAGGTATATCTGCTGCTCTGCGGCGACCTCCGCCGGGGATTTCATTATCAGAAGCAGAAGCGGGATGATGGCTATGCCAAGGATGGTGAGGCCCACGCACATCAGCAGCGTGACGGCCATGAAGGTATGCGATGCCCTGTTCACCGACTCATCGTCCTTGGCTCCGAAATAGTGGGAGATGATGACACCGGCACCGTTTGAGAAACCCATGAAGAAGCTGATGATCAGGTTCGTGGCGGACGACAGGGTTCCCACGGCGGAGAAGGAGTTCTTCCCCACGAAGTTGCCCACGACCCATGTGTCGACCGTGTTGTAGAACTGTTGGAACAGGCTTCCCAGCAGGAGCGGCAGCGCGAACGTGACGATCTGGCGGACCATCGGCCCGCTTGTCATGTCCATGTCAGTACGTTTTTCCAGCCTGAGCGCCGCCATGCCTTCCTCTCTCTTCCTTTCCACATAAATATAGTGTTTTGAAGGCATCGAAGATAGATGGGAAGACGGCGTAAATCAGCATTATTCCGACATTTGTGGCCCGCGGGGTGGAGGTATGCATCCGAATTGCGCTATCCCTCAATCCGGATGCGGGAGATTTTGCATATGCGGCAATAATACGGCGTCATGTTGATTTTTATTGCATCCCGACCATATGAGGGTGTAATCTGATGTCAGAATCGATTCGGAGGCTATATATGAAATACGGTCGTGTTTTCAATTTCTCCGCCGGTCCTGCCATGATGCCGGAGCCGGTGCTTGAGGAGATCCGTGACGAGATGATGAACTACCGCGGAAGCGGCATGTGCGTCATGGAGATGAGCCACAGGTCAAAGGTCTACCAGCAGATCATAGATGAGGCGGAGCAGGACCTGAGGGACCTCATGGGCATTCCCGACAACTACAAGGTGCTGTTCATCCAGGGCGGTGCCACGCTCCAGTTCTCCATGATCCCCATGAACCTCATGAAGAACGGCAAGGCCGTCTACATCGAGACCGGTGCATGGTCCAAGAAAGCCATCGCCGAGGCCAGGAAGGTCGGTGAGGTCGTCGTGGCCGCATCGTCCAAGGACAAGAACTACACGTACATCCCCGACTGTTCCGACCTGGACATCCCGGAGGATGCCGATTACGTCTATATCTGTGAGAACGAGACCATCCACGGCGTGACATGGAACAGGCTCCCCAACACCAAGGGCCACGTCCTTGTCAGCGACCAGAGTTCGATGTTCCTCTCCAAGCCGTGCAACGTGTCAGACTACGGCCTGATCTACGCCGGAGTCCAGAAGAACGTCGGACCTGCCGGAATGGTCGTGGTGATCATCCGCGAGGACCTCATCCGCGACGACCTGACGGACCTTCCCATCTACCTGCAGTACAAGACCCACGCCGACAACGGCAGCATGTACAACACGCCCAACTGCTGGGCCATCTACTGCTGCGGCAAGGTCTTCAAGTACCTCAAGTCCCTCGGAGGCCTGGAGGCCATGGAGAAGATCAACAGGGACAAGGCCAAGGTCTTCTACGATTTCCTTGACCAGAGCAAAATGTTCAAGGGAACCGTCGTTCCGCAGGACCGCTCTCTGATGAACATCCCGTTCGTCACGGAGAGCGCCGAGCTCGATGCCGAGGTCGTCGCCGCCACCAAGGCCGCGGGATACGACAACCTCAAGGGCCACAAGAGCGTCGGAGGCCTCAGGGCATCGATCTACAACGCGATGCCGAAGGAGGGGGTCGAGGCCCTTGTCTCCTTCCTGAAGAAGTTCGAATCCGAACACAAGTGACGGCACGCGGATCGTGAAGTTTGCTAAACCGGAGCGCAATTTTTGGTTGTGTTCCGGCATTTTGGCTGTATAATTGTAATGCTAAGGTAGCAGAGGGGGTTTTTCCCCCTCTTCACGCTAGAAAGGAGAAAAGTATGAAGAAAGTATTTATTGCAATGCTTTTGGTTCTTGCTCTGATCGCTCCGATCTTCGCACAGGGCGGCACAGAGGCCAAGAAGGCGACATTCGACAAGGATGCTCCTGTCAAGATCACATTCTGGACACATGAGGATGCGGCAAGACAGAAGCTCGAGGATGCATGGCTCGACGAGTTCAGAGCCGCCCATCCGAATGTGACCATCGAGGTCTCACGTTTCGGTGCCGAGAAGCTCCGTGAGAACATCCCCACCGCTTATGCGGCAGGCAGCGGCCCGACAGTCTGGAACCTCCCGATCGAGAACGCACACGAGCTGATCGAGAACGGACTCTGCGCACCTGTCGACTATGAGACGGTCGGATTCAAGGATGCCGCAGACATGAAGGCCAACTATGCAGAAGGCATGATCGACGGTGTCTACATGGACGGCGATTACTATGGTCTTCCCCTCGAGCTGACCAACTGGTGTATCTTCGTCAACAAGAAGGTCTTCCGCGATGCAGGTCTCGATCCCGAGAAAGATTACCCCAAGACATGGGAGGACATGGTCGAGGTTTCCAAGAAGATCGTTCTCAGAGACGGCGACATCATCACCAGAAGAGGTTTCGACTTCAGATATTCATATTCGCTCACATACTTCGTCCCGATGGTCGAGCAGCTCGGCGGTTCTCTCTCTGAGAAGGACGGATGTGTCAACGAGGCGGCATGGATCGAGGCTCTGACATTCATGCAGCAGTGGGGCCCGGCAGGTGAGAACCTCGGTAACCCGACCCTCACAGCACCCAGAAAGCTCTTCAACAAGGCCAACGGCGATATCGCGATGTGCAACACAGGTCTCTATCAGGAGTCCAGAATCCTTTCCGAGAACCCGGACTTCTACAACAGCGGAGACTGGATGGTTGTCGGATATCCTGTTTTCGAGAATGCAGTCAAGAACGTCGCAGGTTGCTACTACGGACACTTCTACCATGTCAACTCCGAGGCCTCCGAGGCCGAGCAGTACTGGGGATGGGAGCTGATCAAGTACTTCCTGCTCACACCGGGCCATGCTGAGCTCTACCTCACACAGGTCGGTCTGATCCAGCCGCTCACATCTCTCCTCGAGGGCGATGTCTATGCAAGCATGCCCTATGCAGAGGTCTTCAAGGCCGACTTCGCAAGATCCCACGTCCTGTACTACGGAAAGAACGCTCCTGCAATCCAGACAGCGATCGACACCGCAATCAAGAACGTCATGATCTCGGGCGTTTCACCTGCAGATGCCTACAAGCAGCTTCAGGCTTCAGTCCTCGAGTATCTCAACGACTGAGTTCTGATTTGATTTTAAGATATCGATGGGCCACTCCGGTGACCCATCGATTTATTGTATTCAAGATTTTAAGGACTTTGCCATGAAGACTAAAGTCAAGACCTACAGCATTGAGAGGAAACAGTCACGCTACGGGTTCATCTTCACCCTGCCGTGTCTTCTCTTCTTTGCCATGTTCAGTTTCTATCCGATCATCAATGCCTTCATCACCAGTATGACAAACCGCAGGTCAGTCGGAAGGACTTGGGATTTCACCGGATTTGAAAACTATGTTTATCTGTTCACGAAGAACAACGGAGGTTTCCCCCTCCTGAATTCCCTCAAGGCGACGGGACTGTTCACCCTGGGATGCTTCATCCCCATGGTTGTCGTCTCCCTGCTTCTTGCGGTTCTGATCATGCAGCTCAGAAAGCCCGGACAGAAGAAATTCTTCGAGCTTTCCTACTATATTCCTGCCGTTCTCTCGTCGGTCGTCGCCGCGACCATCTGGAGAATCATGTTCCAGCCCACAGGTCTGATCAACCAGCTCTCCAACACCGTCATGTTCACGAGCGGCAAGGATTACCAGTGGCTCACGAACGACGGCATGCTGGTCGCTTCCACGATCATAGTCTATTTCTGGAAGTACATCGGCTACTTCACCATCCTGTTCATCACAGGACTGGCATCGATCCCGCCAACGATCTATGAGGCGGCCATCGTCGACGGTTCAAGCAGATGGCACACGTTCTGGAAGATAACCCTTCCTCTGCTGAAGCCCACTGTCATGCTGGTCTCGATCATGGCCATGCTGCAGTGTCTGAAGACGTTCAGCACACAGTACATGTTCGTGTCCGGCGGAACGGCAAGAGAGCCGATCGACGTCATCACGATGAACATCTACTACACCGGTATCAAGTTCGGCTATCTCGGAAGGGCGAGTGCGATGTCCATCGTCCTGTTCGTCATCATGCTGTTCTTCACCTATTTCCAGTTCGCGACCCAGAAGGGCGGCGACGATGTCGAGTATTGATGGAGGTGCGGTATGAATAATCAGTTTGTAGGAAAAGTAACCGTAGCCGAAGTCCTCACATACGTCTTCCTTGTGCTTGTGGTGATCTTCACGTTCATCCCCATCATCTTCATGTTCTGTTCGGCTTTCATGGATGCCAAGCAGATCCTGTCGATGCCGTTCAAGTGGATTCCCAGCAAGGACTACTTCACGTCGTCCACCCGCACGTTCTTCACGAACTTCGTCAAGGCCGTCCGCGGAAACAACAACAACAATATCTTCTTCAGAGCCATGATCAACTCGCTGATCGTCGCAGTCACATGCGCGGTCACCACCGTCTTCTTCTCGGCTCTCTGCGGATACGGACTCGCCAAGTTCCGCTTCAAGGGCAGGAACTTCGTGTTCATGGCGATCATGTCCACGATGATGATCCCCTTCGAGGCGATCATGATCCCGTTGTACATGGTCTCCAAGATGCTCGGAATCATGAACACCCTGCCGGGCCTGATCATCCCGTTCGCGGTAAGCGCCTTCGGAGTGTTCCAGATGAGGCAGTACCTGCTGACGTTCCCGAGCGAGTACCTCGATGCATCGCGTGTCGACGGTCTGGGAGAGTTCAGCATCTTCCTGAGGATCGTTCTTCCGAACTCCACGCCGGTCATCGCCACTCTCGGTATCCTGTCGTTCAGGAACCAGTGGGACAACCTGCTCT
The DNA here is from genome assembly GCA_045116915.1 of Sphaerochaetaceae bacterium. Lineage (GTDB taxonomy): Bacteria > Spirochaetota > Spirochaetia > Sphaerochaetales > Sphaerochaetaceae > UBA9732. The sequence goes on from JBGUMQ010000046.1 coordinate 71,074, forward strand.
GGCCGATGCTCTGCGCCCAGGCTGAGAAGCTCAAGACCCTGCCGATCTACATCTCCGGATTCGCAGAGGAGAAGCAGACGGATGAAGGTGCCCTTATGGCATGTGCCCTCCTGGCATCCATTCCGATGTTCATCCTGTTCTTCACACTGTCCAAGTACTTCCTTGGCGGTGCCGCGGTCTACGAGTCCAGAAAGGGTTGATCTTCGGGACAATCGAAATCAGCAAAAGAAAACCCGCTTCGCAACGAAGCGGGTTTTTCATTGTCCGGTGAACGGTTACTGCCGTTTCATCTGGCGCAGGAACACGAAGACCGCGAATGCCATTGTCACGATGCCGTATGCCAGAACCCAGATCAGATGAGGGAGCGCAGCACTGAAATCGCCGAGTACAACCGCACGCTCAAGTTCGACCGCATGGATGAATGGCAGCGCGTTCGCGAATGTCGTTACGGCCTTTCCAAGCATGCTGATGTCGAACCAGATTCCCGAAAGCCACGCAGACAGGTTTGTCAGCAGTGCTCCGCAGATGCCTCCGACCTGTTTCTCCGTCATGGCGCTTCCGCAGAGGAGCCCAAGGGCGATGTAGAAGAACGACGGTACAAGGATCATCAGCACGGCCCAAATGATGTTCACGCTGAACGGCATGCCCAGGATCAGGGCCAGGACATAACAGATGACCGCCTGTACAAGGCAGAGCGGAATCACAGGCAGAAGATAGCCCAGGATGAAGTCGGTTGCCTTCAACGGTGTGGTGTACAGTCTTGTCAGAAGCGAACTGGTCCTGTCCTTGGAGATCAGCTGGGCCGAGAACAGCGTCATGAACGAAAGCCCGAACACGGTTATGCCTGGAGTCAGGTGGTGCAGCTCGAACATGTCCACGGGAATGTTCGCCTGGATGAGGGAAAGAAGAAGGAGAAGGATCACGGGGAATCCCAGTCCGAACGCCATGGTGAGGGGATCGCGGAGGATCTCCTTCATCGTCCTGTTCGCGAAAGAAAGCATTCTCCTCATACGGCACCTCCCTTGACCAGCTTGATGAAGGCGTTCTCGAACTTGTCCTCGCCGGTCTTCTCCTTCAGCTCCGCAGCCGTACCGACTGCAAGCAGATGTCCGTCACGCATGACCCCGATGCGGTCGGAAAGCTCCTCGGCCTCCTCCATGTAATGGGTGGTGAGGATGATCGTCATCCTGCCCTTGAGTTCCCTGATGGTATCCCAGAGTTCGCTACGGGCGATCACATCGAGTCCCAGAGTGGGCTCGTCCAGGAAAAGGATCTGCGGCTCGCTGATCAGGGCCATGGCGATGCTCAGGCGCCTCTGCCATCCTCCGGAGAGTTTGGATGCCTTCTTGCCTCTGATCCTGTCCAACTTGAATTCGCCGATCATCTCCTTTGTCTTCTCCTGCGACTTCCGATTGTCCATGCCATGGACGCCGCACATCAGCATGAGGTTCTCCTCCACGGAGAGGTTCGGAGCAACAGCGGTCTCCTGTGGGGATACAGCGATGATTTTCTTCACTTCATCCGCATTTGAGGCTATGCTTTTGCCGTTCAGCAGAGCATCACCCGATGTAGGCTGCGTTATGCAGCAGAGCATCTTTATGGTGGTTGTCTTGCCCGCTCCGTTCACACCCAGGAGGGCGAACAGCTCACCCTCGCGGATCTCCAGATCAAGGTTGTCCACAGCCCTGATGTCCTTGTAGTCCTTGGTCAGTTTCCTGATCTCAATGGCGTTCTTCATTCTCCGCCTCCATCTTGATTTGCCGGGTTCTGAGTATCAGTCCCCGGTATATGTCCGTAAGAGCCTTCGAGGCCTGCTCCATGTCCCATCTGCAGTAGGATGTCGCCACCATGGCCGCTATGCCGTGGACGAACGTCCACATCTCCAAATGGAACATCCCGGCCTCCTTCTCCGTGAGATCCAGGGCCTTCATTATGATCGGAAGCACCTCATGGAAGGTACGTTCCTCGGCCGGGGAGACCTCGTCATGCCTGTCGCGCATGAAGAGCAGCTTGAAGAGATTGCTTTCCTCCATGGCGAAACGTATGTATCCCATGCCGTGCGTCTTGTAGGGCGGATAACACTGACCGCGTTCGAACTCCTTTCTGATGAAATCGTTGTAGATGTCCAGACTGCGTTCCACAACACTGCCCATGAGGTCCTTCATGTTCCTGAAATTGGAGAACAGGGGTTGCGTGGAACACCCCAGCACCTTCGCCACAGCCCTGGCGTTGAGCGCCTCGGGCCCGTTCTCCCTGACGATCTCCATTGAGGCCGTTATGATGTCTTCCTTACGGATCAGAGTTTTTCTCGGCATAAAATAACAGATGTTATATTATGCATCCATACGTCATGTGTCAATACGTCCGGAGAATCGGCCGGACAATGGAAAACCCGCCTCTTTCGAAGCGGGTTTTTTCATATAACAGTATCTCTATTTATCTCCATATTCGGGTTCTGACTCTGCGGCCATCAAACCGGAATCCCATGTTTCGTCAGACCGTTCTGAAGACGGGATGCCATATTCCCTGATCATCGCTTTCCTGGTCACAACCCACTGCTTTCCGTAATTGCAGACATCATTCCCGATTTTGAGCTTTCCATAGGAGATGGCTTTTCTGAGTGTACTCTCATTCAATCCCCAAAGCTCAGTTGCATCACTGAGCGCCATCAGCCCATCGAACGGAGTGGGAACATATTTGCCGTTATCCCAAAGCTCATTGCAGGAAAGATCGAAATCATCATTCCATACAATTCCGAAGCCGGAGCCTTCCACATGGACTTTTGCGAAAAGGGAAAAATCAGAGACCAGTTCTTTGAAAGACGGGAACTTGTCGTACAGTTGCTCCATGTCATAGGTTTTACAGATTCCGTCTTCAAACTGGGCAATCAGGGTATGGCTGTCGACTATCCCGATGCTTTTGACCTTGTGAAATGTATATGTCATCTTTTACTCCCCCATTGTCATATGATATCACGCCAACGTGATATTGAAAAGTGGGAGAGGGTTCTTTTTCGGTAGTAGTGATTGGTTTTTGATTCCTTACGGCTCCTCGGGGAAGCAGTGCATGTGGAGGGCGTCGATGACGCGGAAGCCTTCCGCATGGCCGCGCAGGCGTCTCATGCCGTAGAAGAAGGAGCGGAGCTTCAGGTACAAGGATACCGACGAAAGGTCTCCGCAACCTTCCGGGAACTGGCTCTTGTTGGTCTTCATGGCCTGGATCTGCTTATCAAGGTCTTTTTTGGAAGTCCTGACATACCGGTTGGGCCGCGCGGTCATGTACAGGGCAATGGCCTTCACCTGGGCGCTCTCTGCGCCGTAGCGCTCCATGATCTCCCTGAACGGAGCAAGCTTTGCGACGATCTTGCACTGCTGTCCGATTTGGATATGGTCTATATGGCACTCGTTCGGGACATCGGGGTCGACGGCGAAGATGACATCGGGCTTGAACTCGCCGACGTATCTTGCGATCGCGGTCCGAAGCTCGGTGACGTCGTAGAACCCTCCGTCGCAGAAATCCAGGAAACGGATGTCGGATGCACCCAGGAGCCTGGCGCTTGCCGTCGCCTCTGCCTTCCTTATGTCCACCAGCTGCTCCGGCGTGGTCCCTTCCGGGGCGTTCCCCAGTCCGTAGCGGCCGTCAAGACAGATGAGGAAGCCTATCTCCTTGCCCATGGCGGCCAGCCTGGAGACGGTGGCACCGCATCCGATCTCGATGTCGTCCGGATGCGGACCTATGAAGAGGTATCTGGAGAAGCTCTCCAGCCTGGGGAGGGGAACGGCGGTTTTCAGTACGAATCTGAGCATATCACTGCTTCATCAGGTCCCTGCGGGCCTCGAGCTCCCGGCAGATCCTCTCGTACTCGTCCTCATCGAGCTTGTACTTGGACCTGTACAGGAAGAACGCGATGAGCATGAAGGCGAGGGGAACGACCGTCATCGCCAGCAGCAGGCCGAGCGACTGGCTCCTCTTCACGTTGGACAGAAGGTTCTCTATCACAGAGGTCTTGTCGTACGCCGCATCCACGGCCGAAGCGTTCTCCGCGGCCGAGATGCCGTTGGTGATCTCCGTGACCCTGAAGATCAGGTATGTGGCGCTGGTCAGGGCCACGCAGATTGCGCTTCCGAGCTTGGTCAGGAACGGCCTGAGGGACGAGATGATGGCCTCTGCGCGCTCGCCGTGCTTGTGCTCGTTGTACTCGACCGTGTTGATGATGGAGATCATCATGACCAGGTAGAAGCCGTACTGGCCGAAATTGGCCATCATGTAGCCGATGGTGATGACGTAGAACTTGAGCATCGTGGCCGGCATCAGCAGGCCGGCGATGAGCATGGTCAGGTAACCGACTATGGCCACGTTCTGCAGGATGCCCATCAGGCGCTTGCGCTGGAGCTTGCGGGAGATCATGGGGTAGAAGACCATGAGGAAGGCCGTGACGGACATTCCCAGCATGGTGAACAGCGAGTACAGACCTCCGGCATAGCCGAACTCGAAGTAGATGTAGAACGATCCCAGACCTCCGACGACAAGACCGTTTCCGATCTGCTGGAGCAGGAAGATCAGCGCGATCCACATGAGCTGGTCGTTTCCGGTGATGGTCTTGACGATCATCTTGAGGCTGATCCTGGGTGCCGGCTTCTCCATGTCGGAGCGGTTCTCCCTGACTCCCAGCAGCGTGAACAGCATGAACAGCGGCGAGAGTATGCAGATCAGGATGGAGACGGTTCCGTAGGCTGTGACCGCGTTGCCGCCGATGGCCATGCCGCCCGTGGTGAGCATGGGGATCAGGACCGATGCCAGGGTTCCTCCGATTCCGGCGAACAGTGTGGCGCGGGAAGTGAACTGGTTCCTGGTGTCGGCATCGGACGACAGGGCGGGGACCATGCCCCAGTAGGCGATGTCGTTCATCGTGAACGTGATGCTGTAGAGGAAGTAGATGACTCCGAAGTAGACCACGAAGCTCCAGCCGTTGATGCCGGAGTTGTTGAATGCGGCGATGACGACCGCGCTGGAGGTAATGCCTCCGATGAGCAGCCATGGCTTGAACTTGCCCCATTTCGTCCTGGTCTTCTCGATGATGTTGCCCATGATCGGGTCGTTGATGGCGTCGAAGACCCTTGCGGCGACCATTATTCCGGTGATCGCGGTCAGCTGTGCCGGTGTAAGGTTCTTTGTGATCAGTACGAAAGTCAGAAGGAAGTTCGCGAACAGGCAGTAGACCATGTCCCTTCCCATTGTTCCCAGGGGGTACATCAAAAGGTTCTGCCTGACCCTCTTCGAATTAGCCATATCAGCCTCCAATCTGTGTGCGTATCAAATAGTATACAGTGTGATTCCACGGTTATCCACAATTTTCCGCTTGTCTCTTATGAGGATAGACTACAAGGCAATGACCGAATATGCAAAATCCATAGGTAAGCGCCCGTCAACACTTACAAGCGAAGAGAAGGCCAAGTTTATAAACAAGTGATTCTACGTTCCTCAAAGCAAGCCGCTCTCAGAACGGCTCCTCCTGAGCCTTGAGCGCACCTGCACGGGTACCTGCGTGGCAGGCCTCCAGAAGGGACGATCCGCGCATCAGCGAATCGGCCAGGGCGGCCGTGAACGCGTCCCCGCATCCGGTGGTGTTGCGGGCCTTAACCCGTAGTGCATCCACGTGGACCAATTCATGTTCCGGTTCGTGTATGAAGCAGCCCTTCACCCCGTTGGTGATGACGGCGCCGCAGGGGATGCTCTCCACGATATCAAGCGGGTCTGACGACGCACCGTACGTCTGGATGAGCTCCTCCAGATTGGGTTTGACCACATCGGGAAGAAGCGATGGCTCAAGTGAAAGGCTCCCTTTCAGGTCGGCCTTCTTCACATCCAGGACCACACGGCAACCTGCCTGCTTGGCCAGGGCGGCCATGCGGGGATAGAGGTCGGCGCTGTAGCCGGGACTGCGTGTTCCAGTGATCACCACGCACCTCACTGATGTAAGCAACGACTCGAAGGCGGAAAGCACCTTGGACTCGGTATCCGCGCCTTCTATGGCGGGGCTCTCCTGCACGAGTTCGGTTGTGGTGGTCCCGGCGCCCCTAGCGCCCCTAGCGCCGTTCTGGAGGACGGTCACGCATGTCCTTATGGGGCTGGGGTCCTCCACAACGACCGCATTGAAGCGCTCGCAGGCGGCCTGCCGCCTGAATTCGGCTATGCGCGAGGGATTCATGTGCGTCAGGAGCGAGACATCGTTCCCCAGTGCCGCCAGGGCGCGTGCGACGTTCACTCCCTTTCCGGAGAACTCGCTGCGCGTCAGGGACGTTCGGTTCACCTGCCCCGTGCGCACACGGTCATACCCCATGATCTGCTGGTACGTGGGGTTGAGGGATACTACGAGGAACGAACTCAAATGTGTATCTCCAGTGTCTTGTCCAGAACCATGCGGCGCAGTTTGACGCCGGCGCTCTCCAGCATCAGGGTGCTTGCCTTCACGCTGTCGGAATCGGGATATTTGTTGTCCCTGTAGACGACCTCGCGGATCCCGCTCTGGATGATGGCCTTTGCGCACTCGTTGCACGGGAACATGACCACGTACAGCGTGCAGCCGCGCAGGTCGCGCGATATGCTGTTCAGGATGGCGTTGAGTTCTGCGTGGCAGACGAACGGATACTTGGTCTCAAGAGGCGCTCCCACACGTGCCCACGGGAGGCTGTCGTCGCTGCATCCGATGGGGAACCCGTTGTAGCCGGTGCCCACGATCTTCCTGTCCTGGTTGACGATGCATGCACCCACCTGCGTGTTGGGGTCCTTGCTCCTCATGGCCGAAAGCATGGCCACGCTCATGAAGTACTCGTCCCACGAGATGTAATCGGTTCTCTTGTCCATAAGGCCTCCTGGAAACCCCGGCCGCACGGACCGGGAAGCGCAAGTGCGTCAATTATAACATGGAAACGCGCGTGCGGTGCAATTCGGCTTGAGGATTATTTTCATACATGATAAGTTTATCTGTGAGGAGATCGTCATGAAGATTCAGAAAGCGGCTGAAGATTATCTGGAAGCAATGCTCATGCTCAAGGAGAAGAACGGCTACATCCGTTCCATCGACATCGCGCAGCAGCTCGGTGTCTCCAAGCCCAGCGTGACCTATTCCACCAAACGCCTCAGGGAGAACGGGTACATCACCATGGACCGCGACGGCCTGATCACCCTCACGGACTCCGGCATGGAGATCGCCAGCCGCATCTACACCAGGCACAAGGTCCTCACGCAGTTCTTCGTGAAGATCGGCGTCCCCGAAGAGACGGCCCTTCAGGACGCATGCAAGGTCGAGCACGACCTGAGTCCCGCCACATTCCAGGCCATCTGCAACCTGATCGAAAAGAAATGACACACGACCGCACCTGTGAACTGGCCCTCCCCGCAGGGTCCCTCCAATGTGCCCTGTACGCCTTCAAAGGCGGGGCCGATGCCGTATACCTCGGCATGAAGAGCTTCTCCGCCCGCAAGGGTGCCGTGAACTTCTCGTTCGACGATGTCCGCAAGGTCAAGGCGTACTGCATGGAGAACGGCAGGAAGTTCTACATCACGCTCAACACCCTGGTGTCCGATTCCGAGATGCCCGCCATCCTGAAGCTCCTGAAACAGCTCGATTACCTCGGCCCCGACGGATTGATCGTCCAGGATCTGGGCATCGCCAAGCTCATCCGCGAAAACTTCCCCGGCCTTCCGCTTCACGGATCGACACAGCTTGCCGTACATACGATCGATGGCGTGAAAGAGATGCAAAGGCTCGGTTTCTCACGTGTTGTCCTTTCAAGAGAGTTATCGTTTGAAGAGATCAAAGCAATCAGGGAAGCCTGCCCGGATGTAGAGATCAAGGTATTCATCCACGGCGCACTGTGCTACGGATTCTCCGGACTGTGCATGGCCAGCCAGTTCATGACAGCCGGCAGCGCCGACGGCGTCCGCAGCGCGAACCGCGGCTCCTGCGCGCAGATCTGCCGGTCATGGTTCCACTGCGCCGAGACCGGAACGGACAGCTGGCCCTTCAGCATGAAGGACCTGTGCCTGGGCGACAAGGTCAGGCAGTATGCCGCCATCGGAGTGGACTCGCTCAAGGTGGAAGGCCGCATGAAGGGTCCCGACTACGCCTACTGGTGCGCACGCTACTACAGGCTCCTCCTGGACGGACACGACGAGAAGGAGGACGAGGTCCGTTGGGCCAAAGAGGCCATGCAGGTCTCATTCTCAAGGGAGACCACGGACTATTTCTTCGCAACCGGAAGCAAGGGCAGCACGGGATGTGTTCCCATGGTCAGCCCCGAGGACCCCGGCCACAAGGGCATCCTTGTCGGCACCGTGGACAAAGTGCTGGGTTCCAAAGCCGTCGTTCGCTTCAGCTCCCCGGTCGCTGTCAGGGATGGACTCAAGGTCGTCTCGGGCGGGCACAGCGAGTCGTTCAGCCTCAGTCGCATAGAGGATGCCTCCGGGAACATGAAGTCCTTCATCTCCGCCGGAGAGACCGCCACGGTCAACTTCCCGTCATCCGCTTTCCAGAGGAAACCGGGGTTCGGAACCCCTGTATACTGCATATCCAGACACAACCTGAACATGGGTCTTCTGAACGAGAACATCCCGATGTACAAGAAGCCTGTGGATCTTGACATCACGCTGTACAATGGCCTGATGAGCGTCAACGGCATGAATTTCAAGCTTGATATCCAGCAGGCAAGAAATCAATCCGACATCAGGCAGATACTGGAGAATGTCTTCGGAGCATCGGACAAAAGTCTGTTCACACTGGGGAATCTCACCGTTTCCGACAACACGGGTTTTGGCTCAACCTTCATCCCCATGTCCGCTCTGAAGCAGGCACGAAGGGACTTCTACCAGGCCCTGGACGAGGGCTTCGAAAGATCCCTCGATGCACCGGAGGAGCTTCAGACGCTGATTGTAAGGGATCCTTCCCTTCCTCCCAGAACGGCACTGGGCCTCTGGGACAAGGTCGTGGAAGCCGGCGGCAGACGCTATCTTCCGCTTTCGCCGGTCATGTTCGATGAGAAGGCCTACCTGGAGGGCATCGACCGCATGCTGGCCTCCGATCCGGATCTGGTCGTGGGGCTGAACAATATCGCGCAGGTGCTCTGGGCACGCAGCCACTCCGGCACGCGCTTCTTCGCGGACATATTCCTCTACACTGAGAACTCATATGCCTACAACCTGCTGAAGTCGGAACTCCCGGACCTTGAGGGCTCCTATGAGCTGGACAGGGACACCCCGTTCAACTACGCGGGGGACGACTACACACCGCCGCTTTTCATCAGCAGGGTCTGCATGAGGCACAACTCGCTGGGTCTTCCCTGCAAGGGATGCTCACGCGACAACACGTACCATCTGGAGCAGAACGGAAAGCGCTACAGGGCATGGTGCAAGGACTGCATCACAGTGGTGACAAGGCAAGGGTGAAGGATTATGGCAAACGATGACTTGAAAAGCATGGATTATACATTCATCTCCACAGCTCCCGAACTTGAAGCACTGGTCTCAAGATGGGAGGAGCAGGGTGTTGTCAGCGTCGCCATGGACTTCGAGGAGGAGTCCAACCTCCACTGCTACGGCGAGCATGTGTGCATCATCCAGCTCTACGACAACAAAGACTACTACATCCTGGATGCCCTGGCGCTGGCAAAGGATCCCGCAGGCCTCGAGGCCATGAAGGCATTCCTGGAGGGCCCGGTGCAGAAGATCATGTTCGCATGCCAGAGCGATGCCGCGCTCGCGCGCAAGGCCCTGGGGATACAGATGCGCAACGTGTTCGATGTCCGCGTCATAGCCCTTGCCCTGGGCTTCAACGGCAACCTCACAGGCCTGATAGAGCGCAACCTGGGGTTCTGCCCCGAAAGCACGGCGCAGAAGAAGAAATACCAGACGGCCAACTGGATGCGCCGCCCGATTCCTTCCGAGCAGATCGAGTACGCACTTTCCGATGTGCAGTACCTGTTCACGCTGCGGGACTCGCTTGTCGCGGAGATGGAGCGGACCCTGAAGTCGGGGGAGCGCAAGAGGGTGGAGCGCGAGATGGCCACATGCGCGGAGCAGAAGAACCCGGAGCGTCCGGGGTGGGAGAAGATCTGCAATTTCAGGATGCTCAATGCTCGCGAGAAGGTCTACATCAGACATTTCTTCCTTGCCCGCGACGGACTTGCCCGCAGCGCGAACGTGCCTGCCACAAGGATCCTGCCCAAGCAGACGATAGTGGCCATGGCCAAGGCGGGGACGTGGAAGGGGCTTCTGGAAGGACCCGCGCTCCGCTACCGCGATGTGTTCGAGAAAGCGCGGCTGGATGCCATAACGGAAATCTCCAAATTGTTCTGATTTCCGCTTAAATCCTGTTTTTTGGGTTATCAAGCGGAAGAAACGGGAAAAAAATTCCGCTTAAAATCCGAATTTTACGGTTTTAAGCGGAAAATACAAAAAAAGGGACTGTGCAGATTTGATTCTGCGACAGTCCCCTGTTTTCCATGCCGCCTCAGGCGGCGCTTCTGTCATGCACCAAGAAGCGCAAGGACCGGTCTCATGCCGTTGACAAGCGGCTCCATGACAGGCACGCAGGCCATCAGGACGCCGGCGGCGACAGCAGAACCGATGACACCGGAGACGTTCGGGCCCATGGCATGCATGAGCAGGAAGTTCTGCGGGTCCGCCTCCTGACCGACCTTGCTGGCCACACGTGCGGCCATGGGGACGGCGGAGACACCTGCCGCTCCGATGAGCGGGTTCACAGGATGCTTCTTGTCGATCTTGTTCATCAGCTTCGCGATCAGGACACCCATTGCAGTTCCGAGTGAGAACGCGACGGCACCCAGGACCAGGATTCCCAGCGTGTTGAGCTGCAGGAAGTGGCTGGCCTCCATCTTGGAACCGACGGACAGTCCCAGACAGATGGTGACGATGTTCATCATCGCGTTGGAAGCGGTGTCGGCCAGTCTGCCGGTGACTCCGCACTCCTTGATGAGGTTTCCGAACATCAGCGCTCCGATGAGCGGTGTGGCGCTGGGAAGCAGGAACGCGCAGACCATGAGGACCGAAATCGGGAAGATGATCTTCTCCGTCTTGGAGACGGGTCTGAGCTGCTGCATCTTGATCTTCCTCTCTGCATCCGTGGTCAGGGCCTTCATGATGGGCGGCTGGATGACCGGGACAAGAGCCATGTAGGAGTAGGCGGCGACGGCGATCGGGCCAAGAAGGTCCTGTGCCAGACGCGTGGTCACGTAGATGGCCGTGGGTCCGTCGGCACCTCCGATGATTCCGATCGATGCCGCGGCATGCAGGTCGAAGTTGATTCCGGGGATGTAGGAGAGAAGCAGCGCGCCGAGCAGGGCGGCGAAGATGCCGAACTGTGCGGCCGCTCCCAGAAGCAGTGTCTTGGGGTTGGCGATGAGCGGGCCGAAGTCCGTCATGGCGCCGACACCCATGAAGATCAGGACCGGGAAGAGTCCGCTCTGGATACCTGCATCGAAGAGGATCTTGATGAATCCCACGGCACCCTGTGCGCCTGCCGCAAGCGAGGGATCGGTTCCGGCGATGTATGCGAACGGGATGTTGGAGAGCACGCAGCCCATTCCGATGGGGATGAGCAGCAGCGGCTCGAAGCCTTTTTTGATGGCGAGGTAGAAGAGCAGGAATCCCACCAGGATCATGACGAAGTTGCCCCAGCCGAAACCGGCCGCGGTGGACTCGCCCAATCCCAGGAATCCGTAAAGTCCTGTGGTATGCCACAATTCAAGAAAATACTGTCCCATCTCTCACTCCTCAGGCAATCGTCAGGAGCACATCGCCCGCGACGACCTGCTGTCCCTGGGAAACCGAGATCTTCGTGACTGTTCCGTCGCACGGAGCGTAGATCTCGTTCTCCATCTTCATGGCCTCCATGACCATGACGAGCTGGTTCTTCTTGACCGCCTGGCCTTCCTTGCACTCGAGCCTGAGGATCAGACCGGGCATGGGAGCCGTTACGGGCTGTCCGCCTGCGGGTGCGGAAGAGGCTGCGGGTGCCGCTGCGGGAGCTGCCGCGGGAGCGACGCTCTGTGTGGCCGCGATGGCGTCCTTGTCGATTCCGTAAGCGACCGAAAGCGGATAATCCACACCGTTGACCGTGGCGCTCGTCTTGCCGAGCTTGACGCCGTATGCCTTGCCGTTGACGGAGACGGTGTACTCACCGGCCTTCTTTGCGGCTTCCTCTGCCGGATCGGCCTTGCGGACGCCGTTGACCTTGGACTTGCCTGTGAGGAAGAGGATTCCCTTCTCCTTGCAGGAAGCGGCGATGAAGATGTTCTCCTCGGTGACCTCGATGTTGTTGTCCTTCAGCATCTTGATGGAAGCCTCGCGGCCCTTGGCGGGATCGGCATCGTTGATGTCGACGACCTTCTTGGTCGTGGGCTCCTTCTTGAGCTGCTCGGCTGCGATCTTCACGACCTCGGGATCCGGTGAGACGGGGGTCTTTCCGAAGTAGCCCAGGACCATCTTGCCGTAGCCTTCGGCGATCTTCTTCCAGGGTCCGTAGATGACGTTGTTGAACGCCTGCTGGAAATAGAACTGCGAAACGGGGGTGACCGATGTTCCGAATCCTCCCTTGGCGACTGTCTCGCCCATTGCGGAGACGATCTCGGGATACTTGTCCATCAGACCGTTGTCCCTGAGCATCTGTGTGTTGGCCGTGAGGGCTCCGCCGGGAAGCGGGAAGAACGGGATGTTCGGGTTGACCGTCGTGGCCTCGGGCGGCAGGAAGTAATCCTTCATGCACTCCTGGAAGACGGTCTCGGCCTTCTGGATGGCGTTGATGTCGATTCCCAGATCGTAGTCGGTGCCGCGCAGTGCGTGCCACATGGTGACGATGTCGACCTGGCATGTTCCGCCGGAGACGGGCTGCATGGAGAGGTCCAGCTGTGTGGCGCCTGCATCGAGGGCGGCCATGTACTGTGCGACGCAGCAACCTGCCGTGTCGTGGCTGTGCATGACGATCCTGACCTTGTCGCCGACGAGCTTGCGGGCGCGCTTGATCGTCTCGTAGACGGTCTTGGGAGTGGATGTTCCGGATGCATCCTTGAAGCAGATGCTGTCATAGGGGATACCGGCATCCAGTATCTTGCGGAGGACTCCCTCGTAGAACTCGGGGTCGTGGGCGCCCTTGGTGTTTGGCGGCAGGCTCATCATCGTGACGGTGACCTCGTGCTTGAGGCCGGCGTTGTGGATGGAGTTCCCGCTGTCGATCAGGTTGTCGACATCGTTGAGGGCATCGAAGTTCCTGATCGTGGACATGCCGTGCTTCTTGAACATCCTGGCGTGCAGGTCGATGATGTCCCTGGGCTGTGAATCCAGACCGACGACGTTGACGCCTCTTGAGAGTGTCTGCAGGTCCGCATCGGGTCCGGCGACTCTCCTGAACTCGTCCATCATCTCGAAGGCATCCTCATTGCTGTAGAAGTAGAGTGCCTGGAAGCGTGCTCCGCCACCCGCCTCGAAGTGGGTGATGCCGGCCTTGCGTGCCGCATCGACTGCGGGCATGAAGTCCTTCGTGAAAACCCTGGCTCCGTAGACGGACTGGAAACCGTCCCTGAAAGCCGTACACATGAAATCAACTTTCTTCATATCTCTACCTCAACTCCTGGATTTCGCCATCGCTGCTGCGATCGCCACTGCAACCTCGGCATCGGACGATGCCGTGACGGCTGCCGGAGCGGCGGATGCCGCCTGGACGACCGGTTGTGCCGCAGGTGCCTTCTTCTCGAACTTCCTGACAATCTTGGAAACGCCCTTGGTGGTGAATACCAGGATGGTCAGGAACAGAAAGACAATCGCCATTCCGAGGGCAAGCAGGATCAGACCGTTGCTTATCTGGCTGGACAATTGCTCTGCCGGTAACTGTGCTAATGCGTACATAGTCACTTCCTTGTAAGTATTCTGGGGCAACTCGGGACCGGTGGGCACCACGCTTTGCGGCGGACATCGGCCATTGTTCCTCATCTAATATATTACTTGTTTACGCGTCAACAGTTCAACCCTTTCAGGGTGTGTTGAGGAGGATGTCGTGGGGTTTTTCTCAGTTCCTGAGGATGGTGGAGTTGGCCGGCACGCTGTGGGTGAGCCAGACGTTTCCGCCTATGACGCTGTTGTCGCCTATGCGGGTGTCTCCGCCCAGGATGGTGGCCCCGGAGTAGATGACGACCCCGTTGCCGATCTTCGGGTGCCTGTCGATCCCCTTGACCGGGTTGCCGTCCTCGCCGAGCGGGAAGCTCTTGGCTCCGAGGGTCACACCCTGGTAGATCTTCACATGCTCTCCGATCACGGTGGTCTCTCCGATGACGACGCCTGTTCCGTGGTCGATGAAGAAATACGGACCGATGGTCGCGCCGGGGTGGATGTCGATGCCCGTGTGGGCGTGGGCGTATTCGGTCATGATCCTGGGGATGTAGGGGATGCGCAGGCCGAACATCATGTGGGCGATGCGGAAGATGCTGACGGCCTCGAATCCGGGGTAGGCGAGCATGATCTCGGTCTTGTCCCTTGCGGCGGGATCCCCGTCGTACGCGGCCTGGATGTCGGTCTCGAGGGTGTCCCTGATGTCTTCAAGGTTCTCCAGCACGGCCTGCGTGAGGGCATCGGTGTCGGCATCGGGCTTGACCCAGGGGATGAGCTCGCGGAGGATCTGCTCCGCCTCCACGCTGCTTTCGATGACGGTGGTGGCGGTGCACGGACACTCCTCGAAGACCTCCGGATACATTATGCTCCTGAGTCTTCTGATGAGGACGATGGTCTGGTCCTTGAGTCCGGAATAACCGATGTACTTGCTTCCTGGTCCGTTCATTTCGTTTCCCCGCGGGTGTTTTCGATTGCAGTTGTGGATTATACAGACAGGCCGGAACTTTGTGAATATATCGCCGGACGCCGATATTGCCGAACGGTGCCATAAAGGATATCTTTCAGATGGATATCTTCCACAGAAGGGGACACGGCCGTCCCCACAGGAGAACAACATGCCGGACGAGACAGAAGTACAGGAAGTCAACATCCACAACAGGATGTCGAAGATAGACCGCAAGATCCTCATCATGAGCGGAAAAGGCGGAGTCGGAAAGAGCACGGTCACGGTCAACCTGGCCAACGCCCTTCTTGCGATGGGACACACGGTAGGTGTCCTGGATACGGACATCCACGGACCCAACATCGCCAAGATGTTCGGCTGCGAGGGAGCCATCCTGGAGTCCAACGAGGACGGGACGAGCATCCTTCCTGTCTGTCCGAGGGAAGGGTTGAAGGTGGTCAGCCTCAGTTTCGCAGTGAGCGACCCTGATCAGGCCATCGTTTTCCGCGGACCCCTGAAGCTCAGCGTCATCAAGCAGTTCCTTGCCGACGTGGAGTGGGGCACCCTGGACTACCTTCTGATCGATTCTCCTCCCGGAACCGGAGACGAGCAGCTGGCCGTCTGCCAGAGCGTCCCCGACCTGACGGGAACGGTCATCGTCACGACACCGCAGCAGGTGGCGATCCTGGATGCACGCAAGAGCGTCAGCTTCGCCAGGCAGCTGGATGTGGAGATCATCGGCCTTGTGGAGAACATGAGCCACCTCATCTGCCCGGACTGCGGCAAGCACATCCCCATCTTCGGCAAGGACGGAGGCAAGACCCTGGCTGTAGAGCAGAACATCCCGCTTCTGGGCGAGATCCCCATGGAGCTGGGCCTGCAGCAGGATGAGGACAACGGAGTGAACTGGATCGAGCAGAATCCCGACAGCGAGAGCGCCAAGGCGTTCAGGGCGATCGCGGAGCACATCCACAACACCGTCGTCTTCAAGCATACCCCGTATGTCCCGAGCTTCGAGTCATGCTCGCCGTCGGCATGCGCGTCATGCACAGCCAACTGTTCGTCAAAGAAATCATGAGGAAGCTCGACGAATCCGTTTTCCCGACTCTTGAATCCTCTCCCGATCCCGGGCGCCTGCTCTGGGATACGCGCAGCCGGACAACCGCGTCGAGGACGGTGCTGTTCGATGTCAACACCGTCCACCGCACGGGGCCCTCGGGTCGCGAGGGGGATTTCGTGGAGCTCGATTTCGCACGCGGCGGGGTGAGCGTCATCCCGTTCTTCATAGGGAAGGACAATGTGCCGCGCTTCGTCATGGAGCGGCAGTTCCGCCACGGCTCGGAAAGCGTCACGCTGGAGTTCCCCGCAGGGCTTGTCGACAAAGGCGAGGACCCGGCGCAGGCGGCAGCAAGGGAACTACTGGAGGAAACCGGACTGAAGGCGGGAACGATGACCTATATGGGCACCGTATGCCAGAATTCGGCATATATGAAGTGTCCTGCGGGCTTCTTCCTTGCAGAAGACCTTACGGTTGCAACCGACATTTCCGACCGTCATCTTGATGAGAACGAGGAGATAGATGTCCTCACCGTTCCGGTGTCATACGTCATGGAACACCTTGGGGAAGGAGAGCTGTCCAACGGGGCATGCCTCATGATCCTGCCGTTCTTCATCAGGGAGATGAGGCGGCGCGGCATAAGATTCTGACCACCAGGCCAGTTAGGCCCTGTCAACCTTCCTTCTCTATCCTCACGATATGGTAGATCCTTGAGCCGAAGTCTCCCAGGACCCTGACATCCTGTGTGTAGCCTGTTCCGCAGAACTGCGGGTTCAGCCTGATGCCGCCGTATGCCAGGACATCGCCGGACACGATGCAGTGCTCGTCGCTGCTGGTGAGCATGACCTTCTCGTCTATGATCTTCCTTATCTTTCCGTCCGCCCTGAGGGCTATGGGACTGACCATGTTGATCAGGCTGCCGAACTCGCGGATGGGCACCTTCTGGATCCTGGATGTGAACTCGTAGTCGAACTCCGGTCTTGCGAACGGGATCCTGAGCACCTCCGGTCCGATGTTGGACTTGTTGAGCGCCTGGAAATCAAGGACGATCATCTCGCTGAAATCCGTGTTCGCCACCAGCCATCTGGTGTGGTTGTCGCCCTCGGCGGACAGTCTGAAGAAACGTCCGTACTGCAGAAGCGCCCTGTGCTTCTTGTACCATGCGATCTGATCCCTGACGATCTGCCTCTCCTGTGAGCCCAAGGCTCCCAGGTCCATCTCGTAGCCAAGCGCTCCGAACGCCGCCACATTGAACCTGGACTCGATGTCCGTCTTCCTGAGCGTCTGGTGGTTCGGCGAGGCCGAGACATGCGCGCCCATCGTGCTGACGGGGTAGGCGTATGATGTCCCGCCCTGGATCCGCGTCCTGCAGAAGGCGTCGGAATTGTCGCTTGTCCAGATCTGCGGCATGTAGCACAGGACCCCCAGGTCGAACCTGTTGCCGCCCGAGGCGCAGCCTTCGAAGAGGATGTTCGGGAACGCCTTCACCAGGCGGTCGAAGATGTCGTAGAGTCCCATGACGTACCTGTGGAAGAACTCGCCCATGCGGATCCCTCCGGCGCTGTACATGTCGCTGAACACCCTGTTCATGTCCCATTTCACGTAGTCGGCCCTGGAAATCGTGAATACATCCGTCATCGCGGCCACTATATGGTCCCTGACATCCTTCCTGGTGAGGTCAAGGATGAACTGGTTCCTTCCGACCGACGGCTCCCTTCCGGGAATCATCACCGCCCAGTCCGGATGCTTGTCGAACAGAAGGCTCCTGCGGCTGACCATCTCCGGTTCCACCCAGATGCCGAAGATCAGGCCCATGGCGTGTATGCGCTCGGAAAGCATCGTTATGCCTCCCGGAAGCTTCTTCGTGTTCACATACCAGTCGCCAAGGCTCGTGGCATCGTTGTCCCTGCGTCCGAACCAGCCGTCGTCGAGCACGAACAGCTCCACCCCGACGTTCTTGGCGGCCTTGGCCAGCTCGAGGATCCTGTCTTCCGAGAAGTTGAAGTACGTGGCCTCCCAGTTGTTGCACAGGACCGGACGCTCGCGGAATTTCCAGAGGCCCCTGACAATATGGTTGTTGACGAATGCATGCATGTTGACGGCGGCCCCGTCGTTGCCGAACTGGGAGTACGTGACCACGGCTTCGGGCGAGGTGAACGTTTTGCCGCTTTTCAGCGTCCATGAGAAACCCTGCGGGTTGATTCCCGTCTGGAATCTCGCAAGCCCGAACGGGGATTTCTCCACCACCTCGCGATGGTTGCCCGAATAGATCAGGTTGAAGGCGTAGCACTCGCCGTGCGTCGCCGTGCAGTCCGGCCGCTCCAGGAAAACCGCCGGATTGTGGAACGCGCCCGAAACCCCACAGCTGGAGCCGATTTCGATGGCCCCTTCCTCCAGGTGCCTGCGCGTGACGCTGCGTTCGCGGGCCCATGCGCCGTCGAACGTCACCACATTCCAGTCCGCATCCGGAAGATCCAGCTGCAGGCTTGCGAGGTTGCGTATGACGATGTTCTGCTTCATGCCGTTGACCAGCATGCATGAACGCACCAGCGTGTCGCACTCCCTGAACATCGTGTAGTTCATCAGAAGCCTTATGGGCAGCTTCCTGTCCTCCAGTCTGATCTGCAGCGTGACCGCATCCGCAGGTTTGTCGGCATACGACTGCGCCAGGAGCCCCGGGATCGAAGGTTTTCCCTTGACGAACCGGTGCGCCCTGTACACGAAATCCAGCGTGGACATCCCGTCCGAGTACTCGACCTGGATGGCGGGCGTGCGGAAATCCCCCTTGCCCGGGGTGCTGGTCTCGAGGCATGCGGTCTCCAGGAAAACCAGCGGATCGCGCTCCGAATAGGCCACACCGGTACCTATGCCGATGACACGCTTCGCAGCCAGTGCATCAAGATCCGAATCCGGTCTGAGCTTCCTGCCGTAATAGAGGTTCTCCAGGTGCCCGGTCTCTCCGATCCTGATGATGTATGACGTCCTTCGGCTGTCCAGCCTGATGATTCCCTTGTTTTCCGCGGCCATTTCCATCTGCGCCTCCGTTTCACACCTTTTTCATTGTCCTTTAAAAACGTGGCCGTGACAAGTGAGAATGATTATCCTGCGGCATCCCGGAGGATGGGACTTGCACACAGGGGTGTTTTTTGCTACATTTACTTCTGCACTCAGAGTGCAATGGTGCTGTACCCAAGTGGTCTAAGGGGGCGGTCTGCAAAACCGTTGTTCACCGGTTCAAATCCGGTCGGCACCTAAAGCAAAGGCGGAATCCCAAGGGTTCCGCCTTTTGCTTTAATTGCCTTCAGTCGGATTTGAAG
>JBGUMQ010000047.1:0-16090 GCA_045116915.1 Sphaerochaetaceae bacterium
GCATGACGGAGACAACGGCGATCTTGTGCGGATCGATGTTCGCCTTCTCAGCGAAGTAGGACTTGATCATGGCGCCGTTCATCTCGTGCGGCGACTTGCAGCTTGAAAGGTTGTCGATGAAATCCGGATAGTAGGTCTCGCAGAACTTGATCCATCCCGGCGAGCAGCTTGTGATCATCGGAAGCTTTCCGCCGTTTGAGATCCTCTCGACCAGCTCGTTGGCCTCTTCCATGATGGTGAGGTCCGCGGCGAAGTCGGTGTCGAACACCTTGTCGAATCCGAGGCGCTTCATAGCTGTGGCCATTCTTCCGGTGACCGATGTTCCCATCGGCAGACCGAATTCCTCGCCCAGAGCGGCACGCACGGCCGGTGCGGGCTGGATGACGACATACTTGTCGGGATCCGAGAGCAGGGACCAGACCTCTTCGGTGTCGTCCTTCTCATGAAGGGCTCCGACAGGACAGTTCACGATGCACTGGCCGCAGTTGATGCAGCTCATCTCGTTGAGCTTGAGACCCCACGGAGACTCGATGGCTGTCTTGAATCCGCGGTTCACGGGACCGATGACTCCGACATTCTGCACCTTGGAACAGACCGACACACAGCGGCGGCAGAGAATGCACTTGTTGTTGTCGCGCACGATCGAGGGCGAAAGGTCGTCGATGGTGTACTGGTTCTTGACTCCCTCGTATTTGTCGGTGAACTCGACACCGAGCTCGAGACAAAGCTTCTGCAGCTCGCAGTTCTGTGAACGCACGCAGCTCAGACACTTCTTCTCGTGGGTCGAGAGCGTCAGCTCGAGGATGTTCTTGCGGTACTCCCTGATGGCCGGGGTGTTCGTCTTGACCACCATGCCGTCCGAGGCGGGAAGGACACAGGCGGCCTGAAGTGAACGGGCACCTGAATCGACAATGCACATGCGGCATGCGCCGATCTCGTTGATGTCCTTGAGGAAGCACAGGGTGGGGATGCGGATGCCGGCCTTGCGGGCAGCCTCCAGAACGGTCGTGCCGTTGGGTACCTGCACCTGTACGCCGTCAATTGTAAGGTTGATCATTTTTTCTTCCATTCTTGTTTCCTCCGCTTACTGCCTGGTGATGGCGCCGAAGCGACATTTCTCCATACAAGCACCGCACTTCAGGCACTTGTCCTGGTCGATGACATGCTGCTTCTTGATCTCACCGGAAATCGCCCCTGCGGGACAGACGCGTGCACATGCGGTACATCCGCGGCACTTGTCGGTGATGAAATACTGGAGCAGGGCCTTGCAGTGATGGGCCGGGCATCTCTTTTCCTTGATGTGGGCCTCATACTCGTCACGGAAGAACTTGAGCGTGGACAGGATCGGGTTGGGAGCCGTCTGGCCGAGGGCGCACAGAGATGTGTTCTTGAGCGTGTTGGCCAGCTCCTCGAGTTTCTCGATGTCTCCTTCCTTGCCCTTGCCTTCGACGATCCTGTTGAGGATCTCACGCATGCGTGTTGTTCCGACACGGCACGGTGTGCACTTTCCGCATTACTCGTCGACGATGAAGTCGAGATAGAAGCGGGCGATATCAACCATGCAGTTGTCCTCGTCCATGACGATCATTCCGCCTGAGCCCATCATCGAGCCGGCCGCCACGAGGTTGTCGTAGTCGACGGGTGTGTCGAGCAGCGACTCTGGCAGACATCCTCCGGAAGGACCTCCGGTCTGGACGGCCTTGAACTTCTTCCCGTTGGGGCAGCCGCCGCCGATGTCGTAGATGATCGTGCGCAGCGTCGTTCCCATCGGAACCTCGACAAGACCTGTGTTGTTGATCTTTCCGCCGAGTGCGAAGACCTTGGTTCCCTTGGACTTCTCGGTACCGATGGAGCTGAACCAGTCGGCACCCTTGAGGATGATCTGCGGGATGTTGGCATATGTCTCGACGTTGTTGAGCATGGTCGGCTTGCCGAACAGACCGCGTACTGCCGGGAACGGCGGACGTGTGGTCGGCTCACCGCGCTTGCCTTCGATGGAGTGCATCAGAGCCGTCTCCTCACCGCAGACGAATGCGCCTGCACCGAGACGGATGAAGATGTCGAAGTTGAATCCTGTTCCGAAGATGTCCTTTCCGATGAGTCCGTACTCACGTGCCTGGTTGAGGGCCACTGTGAGACGCTTGACCGCGATGGGGTACTCGGCACGGACATAGATGTAGCCTTCGCTTGCGCCGATGGCGTAGCCGGCGATGGCCATTGCCTCGAGGATTGCGTGCGGGTCGCCTTCGAGGATCGAACGGTCCATGAATGCACCCGGGTCACCTTCGTCGGCGTTACATGCGACATACTTCTGGTCGGCAACGCTGTTGTAGGTGAACTTCCATTTGAGACCGGTGGGGAATCCTCCGCCGCCGCGTCCGCGGAGACCTGATTTCAGGACTTCCTCGATTACTTCCTCGCGGGTCATCTTGGTCAGGACCTTCTCAAGGGCCTTGTATCCGTCCATCGCCAGGTACTCGTCGATGTTCTCGGGGTCGATGACACCGCAGTTGCGCAGTGCGATACGCATCTGGTGCTTGTAGAACCCGATGTCCTCGAGGGACTTGGTGGCATCCTGCTCGTGTGTGGCATGGTCGGTGTAGACCAGATGCTCGACCTTGCGGCCCTTGAGCAGATGCTCGGTTACGATCTCGTCCACGTTCTCGGGTTTGACACGGCTGTAGAATGTGCCTTCCGGGTAGACGATGACGACAGGTCCGGCCTCACAGAGTCCGAAGCATCCGGTGCGGATGACTTTGACTTCCTTGTCGAGACCGTTCTCTTTGATCTTCTGTTCAAAACGCTCGATCAGCGTCGCGGAACCGGACGACGAACAACCGGTACCGCCGCAGACGAGCACATGTGCGCGATAAATATCCATTCTTCACATCCTCCGATCAGCTCTTGTCCGCTGCGCCGATGGTGTACTCCTCCACCGGGCGACCGTTGACGATATGTTCTGCGACGATGCGCGGGACCATCTCGGGCTTGACATGGACATACGTGACCTTCTCCTTGCCGGGCAGGATTACATCCACCATCGGCTCGAGACGGCACATTCCGATGCAGCCGGTCTGAGAGATCTGCACATGGGCCAGCTGACGCTTCTCGACTTCATCCATGAAGGACAGCATGACAGGACGGGCACCGGCGGCAATACCACATGTTGCCATGCCGATGACGACACGTGTGGTCTCACCTTTTTCCTCTGTGCGCAGATTTATGCGCGAAAGCGTTGCTTTGCGGATCGCTTCAAGTTCTGCCATTGTTTTCATTTCATGATTCCTCCCATAATAGGTTCGATTTCTTCTTCAAGTGATTCCTTGATCCATTGCACGACTCCCGGTTCCGCAAGGGACACTCCTTCAAGCACCGGCCTTATCTGCTCGGTCGAGAAGGACATCTCCCCGGAAGGAGAGACGCACCTGATGGAGAATTCCGGCTTGTCCGGACTCCCCATGATGATTGACGCCATTGTCGACGCGAGATCACCCAGCGGAAGGCAGTCGATCGAGGATGTGTTGAAAAAGGCGGCGATATCGGTGCCTTTCCCCACTTCGCTCTCGATGTCCACATGTCCGCCCGACTGCATGGCATTCTGCATGAGAAGGGGAACTCCCAGCCCGACCTTCCTGGTCGTCCGGGTCGTCGTGAACGGGCTGCGCACCCTGGAGAGCAATTCCTCCGACATTCCGCAACCGTCGTCCCTGACTCCCATCTCAAGCACACCGTCATCCCCGAGGATGAAACGGATGTCCACATGCGAGGCATCGGCTCTCACGCTGTTCTGCACGATGTCGAGCAGATGCAGGGCAATCTCCTTCATCTACGTCCTCAATCCCTGGCCTTGTACTTCTCGATGATGCCGGGGATGACATCCGGAGTGAGACGTCCGTAGACTTCTCCGTTGATCATCATGACCGGAGCCAGGCCACAGGCGCCGAGGCATCTTGTGGCTTCCAGTGTGAATTTCCCGTCAGGCGTGGTTCCGCCTACCGGAATCTCCAGCACTTCCGCGAGCTTATCAAGGACACTCTGGCTTCCCTTGACATAACATGCTGTACCCAGACAGACGCTGATGAGGTACTTTCCTTTCGGATGCAGTGAAAACTGTGCATAGAAAGTCGCTACACCGTAGACCTCGCTGAGCGTGACGCCCAGACCCTCGGCGATTGCTTTCTGCACATCTTCAGAAACACATCCGAAAATTCCCTGTGCTCCCTGCAGAACAGGCATCAGTGCACCGGGCTGATTCTTGTGGGAATCAATGAGCTCCTGCAGCTGAGCAAACTTCTCCTTGGAATTGTCCATGCGATTCTCCTTAACTTAGTTGAATTCCTTTTCTAACCGCTTGGCCGTAGACAGCCGAATCCACTATAGCATATTTCGACTATGATGTATACAAATATATACTCTAGTGTGTGGAGAGTGTGTGTTGTTCATGCCCCGTGGCGGAGCATGTCCAGAAACGCCTCGGGCGAGCTTTCCGGCAGTGTCGTCGTGATCTCCGGCTCGAGTATGTCGCCCAGGTAGTGGGCATCGGAGGAATGCAGGACGACCTTCCCCGCCTGCGGGGTGTGGGGGCAGGGAAGGGCACGCCAGACCTCCACCGCGGTGAAGCCCAGCTCCTCCGGCATGAAGCCCAGATTGACAAGAAGCCCGTTCGATCCGCGGTTGATGTGGGCGGGAACGGGGACGCCGTTGCGGCTGCGGATGAGCTGTGCGAGTTCCGAGAGGCGCAGGTCGGATGCCCCTATCAGCAGTTCATCCTCCTCCGCGATGATGTTGTCGTCCTCGTCCATCACGAACTGGTTGCCGAAGAATTTGGGCTTGTTCTTCTGCTTCGGCATGTGCGGACGCAGCAGTTCGGAGAAATCGAGAGCCTCCTCCACCGTGGCGAAGTATCCCAGGAGGTGGACCTCCTCCTTCGTGGTGATCTCCATGCCTGGGATCAGCAGGAGCCCGTATGCGTCGCAGCATGCCTTGACGGCCGGCAGGTTGCGCGCCGAGTTGTGGTCGGTGACCGCGATCATCTGCAGCCCCTTGACGGCCGCCATGCCGCAGATGTTGGCGGGAGTCATGTCATCGCTCCCGCATGGGGACAGGCAAGAGTGGATGTGGAGATCTGAAAACAGCTCGACCATGCGGACAGATCAGCTCCGGGCGGGAATCCCCTTCGCCGCCATCCTGCCGCAGATCTCGTAGGCGGAAAGCGGGGACCGGAGCACCACCATGTCCTCGGACACGGCCTTCTCCAGGCTTTCGGCTTCCATGTCTATGTCCTCGGGAAGGATCACGCAGGCCATTTCGGAGAGGACGGCCACGGCGATGACGTTCATATGCGTCTGGACGGTGACCCATGCCATCCCGCTGTCCCCGTGCGACATCACCCAGCTCAGAAGGTCGCACACATAGCCGCAGCTGACCTCCCGGTCTTCCGACAACGAAGGTGTCAGGTTCTTTGCCTCAATCAATGCAATCAGTTCCGATACAAGCATTTGTCTTCTCCTTTTGGACCGGATCAGGATCTCTCCGTCTTGGCGATCTCCAGCATCTGCTGGGCCATGAACTTCAGGTTGTTCCTCATGATGTGTATGCAGTCCATCTCGGTGCAGTAACCCCGGACGATGTCCTCCGCGAACGACCGGCATGTGGGGGAACCGCATGAGCCGCAGTCGTATCCTGGAAGCCGTTCGATTATCTCGTTCATCATGGACATCTTGCGCATGGCCTCGGCCATGTTGTCGTCGAGCTTTATCGCATCACGCGGCAGAATCTCGGCATCGTTCTTGGTGGGGTACTTGTTGAGCATGGATGCCGGGACATCCTTGTCGGGATGGACATCCGGCATACGGTTCACCATCTGCCGGATGGTGTTCTTGGCCACGTAGTTGTTCTCGAATGTCAGCGGTCCGCCCACGCATCCGCCCAGACAGGCGTTGCCCTCGAAGTACGTGAGGTCGGTCAGCTTGTAGTTCTCGACCTCCTCGAGCACGCGGATGACGTTGTTGATGCCGTCCACGGAGAGGCTGTTCTCGGGACATACGGCATTGGCTTCTCCGTCCGATGTGGACCATGCCACACCGTATTTCGTGGAGGGACGGTACGAGGGATCGTTCATCATGCGCTCCACGTAGGGCAGGATCTGCCCGTATATCTCCAGTATCGAGATGGCACCGTCGACTCCGGACTTCTTCTGTCCCAGGGGACGGCGTATCACCGTCATCTTGGCGGGGCAGGGGGTTATGAAGAAGCATCCGACTTCTTCCGGCGAGCAGTTGTTCTTCTTGACGAATTCGGCCCTGGCTATGTTGGCCGCGACCTCCATCGGCTGCCTTATGTCCACGACATTGTTCAGCAGATCCGGGAAACGGACCTGGATCAGGCGCACCACGGCAGGGCATGCCGACGATATCATGGGTTTGGGAAGATCCCTCTGCTTGAGCTTCTCGCGGATCGCGCGGGTGACGACGTCCGCACCTCTGGCCACCTCGAAGACATCGGCGAATCCTACGCAGCGCAGTGCCTCTATGACATACTCCGGATTCTGAAGACCCCTGAACTGACCGTACAGCGACGGTGCGGGCAGGGCTATCGCGTATTTGAACTCCCTGATCATGCTCAGCGGATCGGTCACGGCCACCTTGGCATGGTTCTCGCACACGCGTATGCACTCACCGCAGTCTATGCAGTGGGTGTCGAGTATGTGGGCCCTGCCTCCGCGGACGCGGATCGCCTCCGTCGGGCAATGCTTCAGGCAGTTGGTGCAGCCTTTGCACAGTTCCTTGTTGAGACGTACGGAATGATAAGGTCTAACTTCCACTGTTCTCACCCCTTATGCTTGCCTGCCGTCACGACAGGCGGAAACCCATGGTGATTGTCGTACCGACACCCACCGTGCTCTTGATGTCGAAGTCATCCGCGTTCCGCTTCATGTTCGGAAGTCCCATGCCGGCTCCGAAACCCATGGACCTGGCGACCTCGCTTGCTGTCGAGTAGCCTTCCTTCATGGCCATGGCCAGATCCGGGATTCCGGGACCCACATCGGTCGACACGAGCTGGACGCAGTCGGGATAGACGTTCAGCGTGAGGACTCCGCCCAGCGAATGGATCACCAGGTTGAGTTCCACCTCGTAGGATGCCACCGCCACACGCCTCAGGACATCGCCGCCCACGCCGATCTGCTTCAGCTGCCGCTTGATGTCGGCCGAGGCATGGCCTGCGCTTGTGTAGTCGTCCTTCTGGACCTGATACGAACCTGTGTACATCGGCTGCATGGTCATCCTTCCTGGTCCCACTGGACCGGAACGGGAACGCCGCGCATTCCCTTCTCGTACAGCACACCGCAGGTCGAGAATGCCGTCAGCTTTGTCGCCAGCACCACCAGACCCTGCTCGTCGGCACTGTCCAGGATGTCGTCCGTGGGTATCTTGCCTCTGGCGAAGACGATGCATTTGAGATCCAGCATCTCGCTGGTCCTTACCACATGGGGATTCGTCAGTCCTGTGATCAGGACGGTCTTCTCGTCCACAAAAGCCAGGACATCACTCATCAGATCGGAACAGCAGGCCGTATAGACCGGCGTATCCAGCTTGTCCGCACCTCTCAGCACCTTTGCATTCAGTACTGTAACCATATCAGCGATAGTCACGCCAAATCACCTCGAGATAAATGGATTTAAGTGTTTCCCAGTGTAAGGGATGGAATTCCACCCGTCAAGTTTTTCCGCTTCCGGGGGTTGCGGTGGTTCTAAAGGTTCTTCGTGCCGAGCCTCAGGACCACGGCTCCCAGCGCACGTGCCTCGGCCTCGGAGTGTGTCGACACCACGGCGGGTTTCCCTGTCTCCCGGATGAGTGCGGCACATCTTTTCATCAGGTCCTCGTCCATCCCCTTGAACGGTTCGTCCAGAAGCAGGGCGTCGGCCCCGAATGCCAGCGCCCGCGCCAGGGCCACGCGCCTTTTCATCCCTCCGGACATCTTCCCGATGGGCATCGCCGGGTCCATCCCCAGCCTCTCCAGGAGTCTGCCGGATTCATCTGACTCGTCCCTGCCTTCCAGCACCAGCGCCACGTTGCCCCTGGCGTCCAGCCACGGAAGCAGACGGTCTTCCTGGAACATGATGCTCCTTCTTTCCGGGAAATCCGAAATCAGCCCGCGCTCGGGGACAATCAGTCCCGCCATGATGTGGAGCAATGTCGTCTTGCCGCATCCGGACGGCCCCATCAGGCAGATGATCCCCGAATCGATGTCCGCGCTGAAGTCCATGAATATCTTTTTTTCGCCGTAGCCGAAGCAGAGGTCATCGATCCTCATGGGCCTGCCTCCTTGCGATCAGCTTCCTGACCAGGATCTCCAGTGCGAAACTCAGCGCTATGACAGAAGCCGTCCATGCGAACAGCTCCGGAGTCTCGAGGTAGACCTTGGAGTAGTAGATGTTGGAACCGATGGCCGTTTTCGGTTGGCTCAGCACCTCGGCGGCGATTCCCGATTTCCATGCGAATCCGAGGCCGGTGAGGCATGCCGCCCTCAGCGACGGCAGCAGGGTGGGGACCAGTATGTACCTGAACCTCTTCCATCGTCCCAGGCTGTAGGCCCGGGCCATCTCGTCAAGACCCATGTCCCTGGACCTGTACGCCTCCGTCAGGTTTCCCCACACGACGGGTGCGACAATCAGCGCGGACATGAGGACGGGAACCCCGCCCTTGCTCATCCACAGCATGGCCAGGATGATGAACGATGCAACGGGTGTCGCCCTGATCGTCTTCACTACCGGGGTGAGAAGCGAATCCATGATGTGTGATGAGCTGCAGGCGAAGGCAAGGAGGCATCCCAGTGCGACCCCGGCCAGATAACCCAGCATTATCCTCAGCACCGTCAGCAGGATGCTTGTCCAGAAGACGGATGTGCGGACAAGGGTCCACAGGGACCTGAGCACGGCGACGGGGCCGGGAAGGATGAGCTCCTTCCCGACGGCCATGGACGCCAGCTGCCAGACCGCGGTCCAGAACAGGACCGCGACCGGAGTCCTCCACCATGTCCTTCCGTTCGCGCGCGTTGCCATCGTGGTGTCCTGTATCAGATGTCGAGCGAGTAGAAGTCGTCTCCGGGCATCTTGCCGCCGATGGCCTTGGGATTGGAGTCGAACAGCACCTTGAGGTAGCCTTCCAGGGCGGGCCTGATGTCGTCACCCGAGACGAATATCAGGTTGCAGTCCGGGATGGCCTTCCTGGCGACGGCGGCGGACGGGACGATGCCGTATGTCGCGCAGAACTCTCCTGCCTCGGCGACGTTTTCCTTCACCCATGCGATGGACTTCCCGTATTCCTCCAGGAAGAACCTCACCTCAGCCGGGTGCTCCTTCAGGAACTCCTCCCTGACCACGACGCATCCCATCGTAAGGATGCTTCCGGTTCCGAGACTGTCCCATTCGTCGGTCATGTCCAGTGCGATCCTCATGTCGGGATTCTTGATCAGTACGGTCGTTACCGCAGGCACGGGCAGCATGCACACCTCGATGCTTCCGGAGGCGGCCCTTGTCGTCAGCTCGGCGCTGTCCATGAATACGATCTCCACGTCCTTGTCTGGATCTATCCCGTTGCCCGAGAGGATGAATCTGAGGACATATTCGGGGTTGGAACCCTGTCCCACGGCGTAGATGGTCTTTCCTTTGAGGTCGGAGACGTCATTGACCGTGTTCCCGTTCTCCAGGATGTACAGGACGCCGGCCGTATTGAGGGCGACGAGCCTCACATCCCCGCTGGTCTTGTTGTAGAGCGATGCCGCCGCATTCGTCGGGATCGCGGCTATGTCGAGCTGTCCCGAGGCGATCTGGGCGATCATGTCGGTCGCCTCGGCAAGGACGGTGACCGAATACCTGTTTCGGGTTTCTCCGGCCTCGTTCAGGGCCAGGAGCCGGCTTGCTCCGATTCCCGTGGGACCCTTCAGGACTCCGAGTCTGACCTCGGATGCGGGGTTCGAGAAGACAGGGAAAGATGCAATAAGAAAAAGTACGAAGACAATCAGTGTGATTCCGAACTTGCGATGCATTGCGACACTCCTTATACCGTTATACGGATATTTCCGCGGATACTATAATCCCGGCGTATCAAAAAAGCAATTGTGCGGGGATGGGACCGGCTCACTCCGCGGCCTTCTGGAACTTGATCTCATAGAACATCCTCTCGAGCTCAAGTCCGATGTTGATGTTGTGCACGACCGGAACAGACCCGTCCGCCGTGGGCATGGGCTTCAGCGTCACGGGCGAGAAGTTCAGGACCCCCTTTATGTTGCATGAGAGCACATGTTTGTAGGTGTCCTGTGCTGCGGACTCCGGCACGGTCAGGATGGCCACTCCGATCTGGTTCTCCTTTGCGAATTCCTCAAGACGGGCGATCGGCAGGATCGGGAACAGGGAAGTCTGGTTCTGGAAGACGGCGGGATTGCTGTCGAATCCGGCCAGGATGTGGATCCCGTCGTTCCCGAAGCCCGAGTAGCGCATCAGGGCCATTCCGATCCTTCCGCATCCTATCACTATGACGTTCTCCGGTGTGCCTTTTCCGAGCAGCTGCCCCAGGACATCGGACAGTTCGACTATGTTGTATCCGCCACGTTTCTGGCCATAGATGCCGAGCTGCGAGAAATCCTTCCTGACTATGGATGCCGACACACCTGCAGTATCGGCCAGATTATGTGCGAAAACCTTCTCAAGACCTATTGTCCTGAGCTTAATGAGCGTCCTGTAGTACTTTGTGACCCTGATCAGCATCTCGTTGTTCATAAAACACCCCATACAAGTCGGTTTATATTCTCCATGGTAACATAAAAGACGCTTTTCTTCAATTTGGCGACGATATTTCAATATGGAGAACGACGGCATGACCCGCTTTTTAAATCCCTGAGCGTCGGCTATACTGGCCGTATGAAGAAAACAGTTGCAATACTCATCATGCTCTGCATCCTGTGCGCCGCGGTTTTCGCCGACGGCCGGGATGACGTCGCATCCTCCGATTCCGATTACCTCGGGGATGTCTTGCGTTCGATCCTCCAGCAGGAGACCATAATCGGTCCGGAGGATGTCTCTGCTCCGGACACCATGGCGACCCTGGGCAGACCAAGCGTCGCGCTCGTCCTGTCCGGCGGCGGTGCGAAGGGAATCGCCCACATCGCCGTCATCGAGGCGTTGGAGACATACGGCATCCCCATCGACAAGGTCTTCGGAACCAGCATGGGGTCCCTGATCGGAGGCCTGTACGCCGCCGGTCTCTCTCCCGAGGAGCTGAAGGAGGTCGTCAGGAGCACGGACCTCACCAACCTGTTCACGGCCTTCGAGAGCACAGGTTACAAAGAGGTCCTGGATGCCTTCGATTTCAACAGCAACAATGTCCTGTCTCTTTCACTAGGACAGGGAATCGGCGGTGTCTCCGGCCTTATAGACGATTATATGATCCTGAATTTCCTGACGGGATACGTCGGGAACGTGCCGGACGGAATCGATTTCGAAAAGGATCTGGTCGTGCCGTTCGAGTGCAACGCCGCAAACCTCCTCACCGGTGACGAGGTCATCTTCACCGGAGGGAACCTGATCACCGCCATGCGCTCCAGCATGAGCATCCCGCTTGTCTTCGAGCCTGTCGTGATAGACGATTCGCTTGTCCTCGTCGACGGTGGCGCCGTCTGCAACTACATCGCGCACAGGGCCGTGGAGGAAGGCTACGACATCATCATCGTGGTCACGCTGGACGGATACAGGAAGAACGCCAGGAAGGCCTCGGATGTGAAGAGCCTCTCCGGTGTCATCGGGGCATCCCTGGGAATGGTCCTGGACAACGTCTCGAGAGGTGAGCTCGCGCTGGCCGACTACTGGTTCTCCCCGGATGTCACCGACTACAATACTTTCAGTTTCGGCAGTGCCGATGCGATCCTTGAGGCGGGCGAGAGGATGGTCGAGGAAGAGGCCGACAGGTTCAGGATGCTCGCGGCCCTCTTCACAGAGGAGCAGAAGGTCTACAAGGATCCCACCAGGCTGGGAGAGTACTACACGAAGTACATCACAAAGGACAAGACGGAATACGTGGCCTCGAAGGAACAGAGGCATGAGGACCTGCTGGGAAGGACCAGGGTATCGTTCGGTCTCTACGGAACCGGCGGATACGGGTTCTACTTCCAGCCGAAAGAAGTGGGTGAGGCGACGAAGAGGGCGGTGTTCCCGACCCTCAGCGTGAGGAGTTTCATAAAGGATATCGGCGGCTCTCCGGTAAGCCTGGACGTCAGGCTCAAGCTGCATCTGAACAGGAACAGCGAGCTTTCCGTCATGGGACTCCTGCATATGGTGGGCAGGACGGGATACAGGCTGTACACTTTCCTGACCGGCCGTGCCTCCATCGGCTCCATGACTTTCATCACGGACAAGAACGAACCCGCCAGGATCAACGAGATAGAGAAACTCCTGGCCGCGGATGCGGGAGTGATGCTGACGAACGAGCGCGACTACAACATCATGCTGTTCGCATCGGCGGACTGCAACTGGGCGGTGGACGGCGAAAGTCTCGAGCTGGCGCCGGTTTTCTCCTTCGTCCCTTCCGTGACGCTTGAGGCGGTGTACTATCCCGATTACACGGCCGGATTCTTCTCGGAGACGGGAACAAGGATCGATGCCAAGTTCACCGCGGGTTTCTCTCACACCAAACAGGAATGGTTCTACAGGCTGGCGCTGGCCGCCGAGCGCACGTTCGAGATAGACGAGAAGGTCTCGCTGTGGGGCGATTTCACGGCGTTCTCCTCCCGTGCGAACTACTTCTTCAGGGACAGTTTCGAGGAATACGGCGGATGGGACGGGATGCCCGGCTACTCCGCGGGAACCCTGATGGGCGAGTTCATCACCGCCGGTTTCGGCGCCCAGTTCAACCTGACGCACAGCTTCGCATCCAGCTTCATCGCTTTCGTGGTCCGCGGAGGCATCAGGTCGGACGTCTTCTACGGCTGGTACAACAGCGGTGCCTACGGGACCATGATTCCGTTCAAGGACTGCTTCGACAAGAAGATCTGGGATCTCGGCATTTCGGTCGGCTACGGCTTCAGCACTCCGGTGGGAGACGTCCTGGTCGGCGCGGGATTCAACAAGGACCTGCAGCTGGCGCTGTACGTCGAGCTGACATGATATCTGTCCTGAAGGACAAACAAAAGATGCCGGAGGTGGTTGCCCCCGGCATCTTTTTTGTGTTTTGTTTTTGTTTCAGGCTATCACTCGCCGAACAGCAGCGTGAGGAGTGAGAGTATCTCGTCGTCATCCTCGCCGTCGTTCGTGAACCACTGGTCGAAGTCCTCGTATTCCTCGTAATCGTCGAGGTAATCGTAGTCATCGTAGTAGTCGTAGTCGTCATAGTCGAAGAAGCAGTAGCCGAATCCGTTGATGTATGCGGGGACGCGGAGAAGGACCCACACGCCGCCTTCGGAATCCTCCCAGTACTCGGCGACTTCCCTGCCGTAGACGCTTGCGGCCGTATCGATGTACCTGTCGTCGGTGCTTGTCTCACCGTCGCTGTAGTAGTACTCGAAGACATCGGTTCCGCACCACTCGGCAACGGCCAGGAGGGCCTGCTTCTTGGCCAGGTTCATCGCTTCGGTGAACGTGTCGGCCTTGGCGTATCCCTTCTCATAGTGCCAGTAGTCGTCCTCGGGGACCCTGACGACCCAGTTGGGTCTGGGAATGCTGTACTTCCCGAGCACGGGGAGCATCTGCTGCATGCTCGTGACATCTCCGAGCTCGACGCTCCTCCACTGGAAGATGGCGTAGAGCTTGATGTCTCCGACAGAACCCTCCTCGATCGTGAGCGGGTTGTAGAGCGTGAGGTCCTTGTCTCCGGAGATGATCCATCCGAGGAACACGTAGTTGTCCTTGCGCGGCTCAACGAGGGTGAAGGACTCGGTCTCGACTGTGAACGTGTCGGGATTCACGATGTCGTACGGCAGGTATCCGCCCGCAAGGTCGTACTCGATGTGGTAGACGACGGGTGCCCATTCGGCCAGGAACACGTAGTCGCCTCCCTCCGCCGGTGTGAACAGGTAGTCCACTACGGGTTCGTCATCGGAACCTTCCTCGTACCATCCCGCGAAGGTGTAGTAGGCCGACTCGGGAGCCGGGAACATGAACGGATCGTCCTGGATCGTGTAGTACAGTGTGGTGATGTCGTCCTTGACATCCGAATTGATCAGGCTGATCGTGTAGCAATGGGGTGCCCAGACGGCCTCGATCGCGACATCGGCGCAGCCTGCGCAGTCCACGAAATAGTGTACGGATGGCTCGTCGTCGGAGCCCTTGACCTTCCATCCGATGAAATCGTAGTTGTCCCTGGTCGGGGCCGGGATCCTGATCGGTTCATCGGTCATGATGAACGATGTCTCGGGAATCTCGCCGTCCCATGTCCCGCCTGCAAGGTCGTAGGAGATGTTGTACTTATGGTACATCCAGACAGCCTCGAACACATAGTCCTTTGCCCTGGATGTGATCACGAGGTAACTCCTGTTCGGTTCCCTCTCACCGGGCTTCTCCCTCCACCCGAGGAAATCCAGACCCTCGCGTGCCAGGGGCTCGGGAAGGATGAAATCGAGATCCTCGACGGTGTACGACTTGCGGAAGAACGGTCCCTCCGGCTCGGGCTCCGTGACGATCACGGGTTCCGGTTCAAGGGACTCCACGATGGTCTCGTCATAGCTGATGGTGTAGACGACCGGTTTCCAGTTCGCTTTCAGGACCAGGTTCGATGCGAGCGACGGCTCTATGACGTAATCCTTGGCATCCCTGGCGAACACCGCACCTTCGACAGAAGTCACTGTCCATCCGGCGAAGTCGTAGGCATTCCTCTCGGGATCGGGGATCCTGTATCCGCCCTCATCGTTGGACATGTATGACGACGGGATGAACAGGTTCTCCTTCCACGCTCCTCCGTTCAGGTCATATGAAACGCTGTACTCGACAGGCGGTACCTCTGTTTTACAGGATACGATCGACATTACCAGCACGAGTGCCGATATGATCAGAATTGGCAAGTATCTTTTTCTCATGAAAAGACGGCCTCCTTTCAGAATGAAGTATCTCCGGGGAAGATCCGTGTTCTTCTTCTCCCCCTGTTGATAAACCAATGGTAGAACGAAATGTTACCGCGGTCTACGTTTTTTTTCATATATTGCTTTTCCGCGTGCGCGTGGTGCAGAATTACTGGAGGAGGGTAAACCATGACGCAGAAGGAAAGGATGCTTGCCAATCTCCCGTACAAGGCCTGGCTGGACGGGCTGAAGGAAGAGCGGATGGAGAACAGCAAAAGGATCTACGAATACAACCACCTTCCTCCGGAGCGGTGGGAGGAAAGGGCGGAGCTCCTGGGAAGGATACTCGGGAAGATGGGCAGGGATGTCCACATCAAGCCGCCGTTCCAGTGCGATTACGGATACAACATAGAGGTCGGGGACAATTTCTTCGCCAACTACAACCTGGTGGTTCTGGATGTCGGCAGGGTCCGGATAGGGGACAACGTCCAGATGGCGCCGAATGTGGCCATCTACACCGCAGGGCATCCCGTGCATCCTGATTCCAGGAGGTCCGGCTACGAGTACGGCATCGATGTGACCATCGGCAACGATGTGTGGATCGGAGGCAACGTGGTCATCCTCCCGGGCGTGACGGTGGGCGACAACTCGGTCATCGGTGCCGGCAGCGTCGTGACGAAGGATGTGCCGCCGGGTGTGATAGCGGCCGGCAACCCATGCCGCGTGATCCGCACCATAACCGACGCTGACAGGGATTTCTATTTCAGGGACAGAAGGTTCGACGTCACGGATTACTGAGTCTTCCGTTTAGTTAACAAATAGGAATGAAAAATACTCGAAAATAATTGTTGACCGGTTTAGTTTACCGGTTTACAATAGACAATACGGGATAATCCCAGACTAGAAACAAACCCGGAATTCCAACGGGGATAGAGATTTTAGGAGGAAACAAAGATGAAGAAACTCAAGTTTCGCAGGAGCTAGAGGGGTTTGAGATACCCCTTCAGACTGCCGTTAAAAACATAAATAATTCTTTGTAATATATAGT